>JBCBJZ010000001.1:0-72381 GCA_038522635.1 Pseudomonadota bacterium
CGAGGTCTTGGATGACGCTGATGGTCGGATGCGGCGCCGCGCCCACGTAAGTGTAGTAGGCGAGGCGTTGTTCGCGTTGCGCGGCCCCATCACGTTCGTGGGCGTGGGTGGCGCGGATGGTTGCGGTGCGCGCGTAGCCGACGATCGGTGGCAGCTTAGGAAACGGGCAGACGAGGGGACGGGTGGTGAAACCCGTCAGTCGGCGCTCGGGCGCGACGTGCTCTAGCGCGTTGCAGATCGTGGGCGTGTCGAATTGGCCCAGTTCATCGAGCAGAGCTGTGTCGTGGGCGGGGCCGGACGGGGTGCTGGCGGTGTTGCTGGCCATCGTTTGCTGCCTCGTGAGGTCTGAGCGCGTTCATCGCACGAGCGGCGGGGCGTTCACCCTGCACCGCTATTTGTTTTGGAACTGCGGCGGGCGCTTTTCCATGAAGGCGCGGCGGCCTTCCACGTAATCCTGCGACGCGAAGCACGCCTTGACCATCGCATCAAGCTTGTCGAGATCGCGGGCGGCTTCCGGCTTGCCGATCTCGCGCACCACGGCCTTAACAGTCGCGATCGTCATCGGCGCGTTGCCGGCGATGTTGCGGGCCAACTCATCGACGTGGCTTTCGATTTCATCGCGCGCGACCACGCGGTTGACGAGCCCGATATCGTGCGCGTAGGCGGCATCGAAACGGGCGGCGGTGTAGAACAGCTCCATCGCGCGGGACGGGCCCACCAACTCGCTCAGCTTCTTGATGCCGGCATAGCCGTAACCGAGGCCGAGCTTGGCGGCGGGGATGCCGAATTTCGCGTCATCCGTGCAGACCCGGATGTCGCAGCAGACCGCCAGCGCGCAACCACCGCCGATGCAATAGCCATGGATCTTGGCGATCACCGGCCGCGGGAAATGGTAGAGCTTCTCGTAGGCGGCAGCCGATGTGGCGTTATAGGTCGCGACCGCATCGGCCGTCGCGCGCTCGCTTTCGAACTTCGAGATGTCGGCGCCCGACACGAACGCCTTGCCGCCTGCGCCGGTGACGATCAACACGCGCAAGCTCGGGTCTTGCGCCAACTCGGTCAGCAGCATGTCCATGCGTTGCCAGACCTCAAGCGAGACCGCGTTGTGGCGTTCGGGATTGTTGAAGGTGATGGTGGCGATGCCGTCACTTTTGGCGAGCAGGAGTTTCTCTTCGACGGGACGATCTTGGGGGGCGGTGGCGGTGGTTGTCATGGCGCGGCCTCTTCGGATTTAGAACGTGAGGGATAGACCGGGCGCCGGGGAGCGCAGCGCCCGCTGCGTAAGCGTGGCGAAGCGTGTCAGACGACCCCGTCGCGGCGCAGCGTTTCGATCTCTTCAGCGCTGCGACCGAGGTCCTTCAAGATGGCATCGGTGTGCTCGCCCATGGTGGGCGGCGGCGTCAGCACCGGGCTTTCGGAGCGGCTCATCTTGATCGGCTGGCCAACAACCTGGGTCGGCCCGCGCTCCTGGCTTTGCATCGCGCGCGCCATGCCCAGGTGCTGCATCTGGGGCGATGAGAACACCTGATCGATGCTGGCGATCTCGCCGCAGGGCACGCTCGCTTCATTGAGCGTCGCGATCCAGTCGGCACTGGTGCGCTTGCGGGTATGCGCGTTGAGGATGGCGTTCAGCGCATCGCGATGGTCTGAGCGGCTGGCCGGATCGGCGAAGCGGGGATCGTCAAGGTCGCGATCGTCGAGCAACGCCTTGAAGCGCTCCCAGATGGCTTGACCCGCGCAAGCGATGTTGATGTGCCCATCGGCGGTCTCGTATACGCCTGTTGGGATCGAGGTGGGGTGGTTGTTGCCGGCCTGCTTGGCGACATTCCCGTCCATCAGCCAGCGGGCGGCCTGGAAGTCGAGCATGAACGCTTGCGCCTGCAACAGCGAACTTTGGATCCACTGGCCCTCGCCGGAGCGTTGCCGCTCGATCAGGGCAAGCAGGATGCCGAAGGCCGCGAAGATGCCGGCGGACAAATCCGCGATCGGGATGCCGACCCGCATCGGGCCTTCGCCGGGCGCGCCGGTGATCGACATCAACCCGCCCATGCCCTGTGCGATCTGGTCGAAGCCCGGACGGCCGGCGAACGGGCCGTCCTGACCGAACCCCGATATCGATGCGTAGATCAGACCGGGATTGTCGGCACGCAGCGTCTCGTAATCGATGCCCAGCCGATGCTTCACGCCGGGGCGATAGTTCTCGACGATGATGTCGGTGTCGCGGGCGAGCGCTTTGAAAATCTCAAGCCCGCGCGGGTCTTTCAGGTTGAGCGTCAGCGACCGCTTGTTGCGGTGAAGGTTCTGGAAATCAGCGCCCGCACGCGGACCGCCGAGCGATCCTTTGTCGTCGCTCGCAGGCGTCTCGATCTTGATGACATCGGCGCCCCAGTCGGCGAGCTGGCGCACGCATGTGGGGCCGGAGCGCACGCGGGTGAGATCGAGGACGCGATAGGGAGACAGGATGTTGGGGGCTGCCGCAGAGGGCGCCTGGTCAGGAGCGCTAGCCATGGGGTCTTCCAGCCGTTTTGACGGTTGCCGATCGGGGCGCGAAGGCGATGGCGAACAGCCTAGAAGACGCGGTGCCTCAGGGGAAGAGCGTGAAACCGTTCAGCACGGCTTCAAAGGTCGGCGATGACCTTGTCGAGCTCCGGCAGCAGCACGAGACCTTCCTGGTCCGAACCGGCGGCATGCACCACCAGCCAGGTGCATGGCTTGCCCGAAAGGTTACACGGCGCGTGCGGTACATCGGCGGGGATGAAGACGTGGTCGCCCGCTTTGGCGGCGAGGCGATGTTGCAGCCGCGCGCCATGGAACACATCGCACGTGCCTTCGAGCAGATAGGCGATGGTCTCGATGCGGTCGTGATAGTGAACGTTGGCGCGGGCCCCGGCCGGCATCGGCAGCACGTTCATGCAGATGTTGCGGGCTTGCACGGTCTCGCGCGAGGCGCCGGCGCCGTAGGTGAAGCCTTGGCCGCCAACGTAGTTTTGCCCGGGCTTCACAAGTGCCACGCCGTCATCGGGATTGATGGTGATGGTGTTGGTGTCGCCCAACGCTTCTTCCTCCAACGCTGATGGATAAAGCGAGCGAAACGAACGGTCTTCGCCTTACCCGCCGAACGAACGACGGCCGTAGCTGCGTCCGGCAGCGCCGAACCCGCCGCGGCGCGTGGTGGTGAATTTCGCGGATGGCGGGCGGCCTGCGGCAAGCGGCACGCGCACCAGTCCTTTCCGGCTACCGACTTTGCGATTGTCCGCGGTGCGGAAGTTTTTGGCATCGTCGCGCGAACGGTAGAGCGGCTGAGGGTGGACGCCGGACGGGCCGCCCAGCGCGCGGCCCATCAGGTATCCCGCCATCAAAGGGATGAACACGCTGCCGCCGTTTGAGGTGCGGTACTGCGAGACCTCGCACTTACCCACGCCCATGTCAGCTTCGCACGCCGCCTTCGATGCGTATTTGGGCGCAACCTTCTGGTGATCTTTGCGGGCGACGTTGAAGGCGCGTTCGCACTGCTCCTTCGTCATGGTGCCGGCGGTGATGCAGTCCTTGGCGGACGAATAGATCGCGGCTTCCGTGGTCGTCTCAGAACACGCCTGCAGGGCGAGCGCACCCACACCCATGGTGACAAGCGCGACGGAACGGGAGCGCATCAGGCGCTTGGGCTTTGGCGCTGCGGGGCTGCGTTTGTCGGTCATGGCGTTTCCTAATTCAGGGCGTCGGGCCGTATGCGGTTTAAAGCGCATCGAGCGGTGGAAGGCACATCGGGCCGTCCGACTGTCATGTTGGGCGTGTGCGCGCCTGTACAAGAGGGCAGCGCTGGGCAATAGGGCAGTGCCGCTGATCGTTCTAACGTGCCGCCGTTGATAGCTTATGACCAAACGCGGCCAGGCTGTGGGCAAGCGCTTCAGGCCGTTCAAGCGGCAGCAGATGCCCCGCATCGGGCCAATCCTCACGGGACGCCTGCGGCAGCCGGGCATAAAGCGCATCAACATCTTCGGCATCGTAGAAGACGCGGTCCTGCAAGCCGGAGATGACCAGGGTCGGCAGCGTCAGCCCTTCGTACGCGATGTCCCAATCGGCAGCACTTGCATGCGCCATTAAGCCGTAATGCCCGTGATCGGTGGCAAGCGGCTCGTAGGCGCCGGTGAGCGCGCCCGCGCGGGCCTTTGCAGCGAATTCTTGGTTGGTGAGCAAGGGCAGCATGGCGTCCATCAGCAGGCCGACGCCACCGGCCTTCGCGATCACGGGCAGGGCGTCGTTGACCCAGGCGATGCGCGGGCCGATGCGGCGCAAGGTGTTGAGCAACACAAGACCTGTGGCCGGCGTCCCCTGCAGAATGGCGTGGGCGGCGAACAGCCCACCGATGGAGAGACCCACCAGCACCGGGCGCGCCGGGGCAAGCTGCGCCATCAGCGTTTTCAGGTCGTCGATGATGAGGGTCGGCGTGAGGGCCAACCCCGGCGTGAAGGGGGAGCTGTCTTGTCCACGGAAATTGTAGACAAGCGTGCCAAACCCCTCGGCACGCAAGGCCGGCGCGACCGCGGCCTCCCAGTGTTGCGTGTTGCCGGTGAGCGCGTTGACGAACACGAACGTCGGCCTGGCACCGTCCTGGGCGGCGTTGTCCCGGGGGGCGTGGTGCTCGTAGAAGAGCGCGTTGTCGTCGTCGAGCTTGAGTTGGGGCATGGCGTGGCTTCCAAAGTTAGGGTCGCGATCGGGCCGTTTGGGCGCGTTGGCGGTAACCTACACGCTTGCCAGAACGGGTGCATCCGGCAAGGCTGCGGGCGCGTTGGCTTGTGACGTCAACGCCGACGCGCAAAGCACGGATGATCGCCATGAGCCCACAGCCTGCGGATCTAAACACTGACGGCCCGCGCCTTGAGGCCGGCCCCCGTACCGTCCACTGGGGCTATTTCGATGCCACGCTCAAGCCAATCCGCGAGATCGCCTCCGGCGAGCGCATCACGATCAGCACGGTTTCCGGCCGGCGCGACGTGATCCCGCCAGCGTCATTCCGCATCCCAGCGCCGCTGCAAGACGTGCTGGACAACGTCGAGCAGCCCTGTCCTGGCCACATCTGCACGGGTCCGCTCGCCGTGCGCGGTGCGAAGCCCGGTCAGGTGCTCGAAGTTCAGATCGAGGCCATCGCGCTGCACTACGACTGGGGCTACACGGCGGTCCGCCCCAAAGCGGGCGCGTTGTTCGATGTGGTTGAAGAGGAGCGGTTGTTCTTTTCCAGGCTCAATGCGTCGCGCGGTGTTGCCACGTTGCCTTGGGGCCAGGAGGTGGCGCTGCGCCCGTTCTTTGGCGTCATGGCGACCGCACCGCCCCCGTCCTGGGGGCGCGTTAGCACGCTGCCGCCGCGCACCAATGGCGGCAACCTCGACAACAAGGAATTGGTCGCCGGCTCCACGCTCTACTTGCCCATCCATTGCGAGGGCGCGCTGTTCTCCGTTGGCGATGGTCATGGTGTGCAGGGCGATGGGGAAGTGTGCGTGACGGCCATCGAGACCGGCCTGATCGGCACCTTTACCTTGCGCGTGCGTGACGATCTCGACCTCACATGGCCCCAGGCGGAAACGCCGACACATGTGATCACGATGGCGTTCGATGAAGACTTGGATCACGCCGTCGAACTGGCCTTGGCGCAGATGCTCGATCTTTTGGAAGCGCGCACCGGTCTCGACCGCGCTCAGGCTTACGCGCTGTGCAGTCTGGTTGCGGATGTGCGGGTGACCCAGGTGGTGAACGGCGCCAAGGGCATCCATGTCATGCTTGCCAAACACGACCTTGAGGCTTGCCCGGCGCGCTAGCCGGGGTCCGCCTCACAACGGCGGTGCGACCGACAGGCCTTGCACGTTGTGCTTGGCGATGAGACCCGCAACGAGGCCGCTGCTTTTGGCCTCTTCCACGAACGTTGTGAGCCAAGCCGCTGCTGTCTGGTTCTTGATCGGTGTCCCGATGGCCTGCTGTACCGCGCTGAACTTGCCGTCGAGGATGCGGGCGCCTTCAAGCTTTTGCGCATCGCTCGTCAGTTTGGGGCGCAGGCCGGCGAGTACGTCGAGCTTTTGATCGACGAACGCGTCGAACGAACTATCGAGCGTATCCGTCTTGACCAAGGTCGCGTGCTGGATCGCGCGTTCCAGCCAAAGCCCATAGGCCGCGCGCCCCGTCACCGCAATTCGCACACCGGGCCGATCCACCTCATCGATGCTTGTGATCGATGAGCCGGCCGGCACCATATAGGTCGCCTCGATCTCGCAGTAGGCCGGCGAAAAGGCGATGACCTCCGCGCGCTGGGGTTCAGCACCGATGTTGCCGATGTCCCATTGGTCGTTCGGGGCGGCATCGGCAAGCTCGCCAGGCGTCGCAAACGGCACCAGCGACAACCCAACGCCGAGTGCGTTCGCGACCGCAAGCGCCATGTCCGGTGAGACGCCGGTGGGATCGCCCGCGTCGGTGGAGCCGGTGACGAGCAGGAAGTTCGACATGTTGATCCCGGCACGCAACACGCCGGTCGGTGCCAGTTCTTGGATGACGTCACGGTTCATGGGCGACCTTCTACGAATTGGAGTTGGGGTTAATGGGCCAGCGATGCTGCGGAGCACGCGCAAGAAATAGGCGGAGGCCTTGGGCATGAGCAACCGTCTTGCGGGTTGCGCGAAGCGGTGATGGACGTTGCGATTTAGCGCAGGCGTGAAGGACTGAGCACACGCTATGCGCGTATCGAGGGTCGTTGTTGGCGTCCGGACGCCTATGCCACGAAGGTGCGCGGGCCGACGTGACAGGGCCTGGGTCCTCACGTTTTCGTACGATTATCCACAGGGCATTTGAGTGAGGTTCAACGGCACTGAGCGCGGACCACCGGGTTCAGGCGCTTCAAGCTTGCGACAAACGTGTCCCCGATCATCCGTCCGGTGGAGAACCCTTCACGCCTGCTTAACGCCTGCAGGTTGCGCTACAAGCTGAATGCCATTTTGCTCAATCATTTCATAAAGAAACGATGTCAGTCCAATGGCTTTGCAACAGGTGCTTCAACACGGATGCCGGCAAAGCCGTGGTTAATGATGCGGCCTCAACACGCTTTTTGTTTTCACGCGTCGCTTAAGGGTTTCGCCGCGTTGACGCCACAACGTCGGCTTGCTTAGAACAACGAAGGGTAGGGGGATTTCCACAGGGCGACGTGTCGCGACCATGAGGAAAACCGCGCTGCCGGTGTAGGTCGCCGCCTGCAAGGTCAGGTGGTAACGCGTTTGAGTTGGCCCATGCTCCTGAACGGTGAAACGGGACCGCACGCTGCTGCGTCGGGACGTGACCGCGCGATCGCGGAAACGCAGCCGACGCAGGCCAGCGCGGCGACCGTGCAATGGCTGCAGCCGAACCGCGGCCTACGTTTCATCGATTTCGAGATCCCGCTGACCGGCCTCACCGATGTCGTCTACCGCTTCGTCGAAGAGAGCCACGCGACGGCGCACATCGCGGATGCTGCCGACAGCGCTGCCTTGGTGCCGCTCCCCGAACGTGGCAGCGATCTGCCCATGCATCCGATCAGCGGGGCGCCGCTGCAAGCAGGTGACGTCATCACCGTGCGTGTCCACGATTGCCTGACGCGGTTAAGCGGTTGCTGGCTGCCGCTGCCTTTCTTGCGCACTCTGGCCCAACGCGATGCTTCGCGCGCCGATGTGGGACCTGAAAACTGGGCGCGCCTCTTTATAGCGCCGCCAGACGACAACGACCTTTGGACCGCGCCGTTTGTTCGCGCGACGCTTGTTTTCGATACGGCCATCGATCCCCGCCCGCGTAACGAGCAGGTGCCGTATGCGGGGCCCAACCTCGAAGATGTGCGCCGTGGGGCGACCTTCGCGCTGGGGGCAGGGCTCGCTGATGCGGGCGCGTTTCTCTCGCAGCCCTGGGTCGGTTTTGCGCTTCGTGCAGCACTGCGCGACCCGCGGTCTGATGGTGCATCCCAGAGGCTTGCTTCACGCGATGCGGCCCATTACCTCGCGCTGTTGTCGTGGCTCGATCGTCAAGCGGCTCTACCGGCGGTGCGCTTTGCGACGCCTGAGCGGGCGCGTCGTCGCGCAAGTGAGGCGATCCAGCTCGTCATAGACATGGATGATGCCGAGATCGCCGCCATGCTTGTCGATGCGCGAGGGCAGGGGCAGCCGCTGAGCCTGCGGGACCTTTCTGCGCCGCAGCGGCGGGCGACGGGGCCGTGGCCTGCGCACGTGGAATTTGCGCGCGCGCCTTTCGGCGACCCGGCGAGCGACCGGTTGAGCGGTCGACCTGATGCGTTTGCGTGGCCGAGCCTTGTGCGCGTTGGCCCGGAGGGTGTGCGGCTCGCCGCCCACGCCAGCGCGGTGGAAGGGGTGACGGGTACCACCCGCTTGCTCAGCGCCTACCGCGAGCGCGATGCGCGTCACACATCGTGGCGTTACGCCGATCAGGATGCAGCTGCTCTGGCGCCGGGAGGCGGGGTTGCCGGTCCGTTGCTGCGCCATTTGAGCGAGGATGGGCGACCGCGTGCGAGCGATGGCGCGGATGGCCCGCCTGCACTGCGGGCGCGTTTCGCACGAGCCTCAATCGTGAGTTTTGCGGTGAGCGAACTGGTGCTGCATGCGCTCGCCCAGCTTGACGGCGAGGGAGGCGGTTTTGCGCGAGGTGAGCATGGGCCTGCCGGGCAGGAACATGCTGCGACGCTGACCCAGGTGGTGGTCACCGCGCCGGCAAGTTTCACCGGCGAAGAACGTGCGGCCCTGTTGGCGTGTGTGCAAGCGGGCATCGATCTTGTTTGGCAAGGGTTTGGCTGGGCGCATGAGGCCGACCAGGGTGGTGGTCGCGTTGAGGCATCAAACGATAGCGCCGCGAACGACGGGGACGAACCCGCTGTACCGGCGCGGCCGCAAGTGCGGCTCGGCGTTGATCCAGGCCTTGCGGAGCAGTTGGTGTATGTGGCGCGGCAGCCGGCTTTGGCACCGATGCACCGGCCCACAGCTGCGCCAGCGCAGCACGCCGCGCGGGCGTTCTTCACACGGGGGGCTGAGCATACCCGCGTGATGACGCTGCACGCGGGCTACGCATTCACCAGCATGTCGATCACCGATGCGTTGCGCCCGGGCGTGGGTGCCACGGTCCCGGTGCTGTTTGCGGAACGCACCGGCGTGGCGGCGAACGGGCTCATCGACGCGGTCGCACGACGTTTGATCGTGCCAGCGGTGGTCAACCATCTGCTGGCGCATAACGGCGATGATTTGAGCGCGTTGCTCGATCGTGATGAGCATGACATTGCGACACTCGATGGACGGCTGGCTTCGCAGGTCTGGCACAAGGTTTGTCGGCCTGCGGCGACGGCTTTGGTTGGGCTGTTGCCGCGTTGGCCGGCGGCGCAGGATGGCGTGCAAGCGCGGCGTGCGAGCGTGGGCCGGCTGATCGCTGGTGCGCCAGCCCCGCTTCAACCGCTGCCTGCGTGCGCGGCACAACTTCAGACGTTAAGCGGCGTCTCTGGCTTGCCTGCCTCCTGGTTGGCCGACGTTCGCGTGACACTTGATGTGGCGTGGCTGCGGGGGCTCGCACATGCGCACTACGCGCCGGTGTTCGATGCGGCGGCGGGGCTGATCATCGAACATCGTTGCGGCACTTTGCTGTTGGCGGGTGGCTACGCTGATCTGTTGCTTGAGGATGAAGGGCTGATCGGTCGCCTGCCTTTGGAGCCGCATCGGATCGTTGGTGTGGGCGAGGGACCGGGCGGCGCCTGGGCTGCGCCGATGCAGGCGCGCGTGCAGCGGGTGACGGCCTTGCACGGTGCTGCTTTGGCCGCCGCCACGGGGCTCGACCAGCAGTTGCAGCCGCCGGAGGCGGGACCTTTGGCGTTGGGTGCGCCGGGGCGCCGGTTGCCTTTGTGTCGTAGCGGAGCACGCGGAAATGGGAGCGGCGAAGCGCGCAGGCAAGAGCGTGGCGAAGCACGCCAGCAAGAATGTGGCGCGCGAGCTGGAACAAGCGCGGCACTTCACGAACAATCGAATGGCGCCGCTCCGGCCGCGGCCGCGGCCACCGTGGCCGCCGGCGAGAGGCGCGCCCGAAGCGCCGTCGACGCGCCCCCATCGCGCTTCGACGACGTTCCGCCGTCGCAGCCATCGCAGGCGATCGACGGACCGGCGAAACCGGTGCATGCAGACCAGAGCGCCATCGTCCCGCCGCCTCGGATCGCGGGGGTGCCGCGATGATGCCCCAGCAGAAACTCTTGCTCGCCATCAAACGCTCCAGCGAGCGGGTCGCAGCGCTCGACGCCTGGGTGGGCGCGCAGCCGCAAGACGGCGCGTGGCTGGCGGCGGCCGGCATGCCTGCCCTGTTGGTGCGCGATGCTGAGCGCCTCGACGCCCTGCAGCTCAGCGTTGAACAAGCCCCGACGTTGGGCTTGCTCGACGGCGTGCCCCTGATCGAGCGGCTGCTCGCGATCAACCCCGAAAGCGATACCCCGCACCATCGCACGGCGCGCGCTTTGCTGGCGTTCTTGGGTGATGGCGAGCCGGGCATGCCGTCTGATCGGGCGAGCGTGGCCTTGCGGTTTGCCAGCGAGCGACCGTCGGCGGGCCTGCGCCAAGCACCGTTTCACGTACGCCTGTTGAGTTTGGCCGATCTCGCGATCGTTTTTGCCGGCGCGCATCTTCTTTCGTCCAACGGCGCGCATCAGGCCGGCCCGCCGCCGGTGCTCATGCGACGCACCTACGAGGCGCTGCGCCAGCGTCTGGGGCCGAACATGGTGCGCGGGTTTTCGATGCGCGATGCCGTTCGTGTGCGCGACACGTTGGAACGCATGCACCCGCAGGCGCGCGCGCTCGAAGCCTTGGAGGCGACGGGCTACTGGGATGATCTGATCGACGCCGCTGACCATTTGCCGGCGGCCCAACGTGTCGATGCGTTGAGTTTGCTGTGGCACGGGGAGCCGCGGCTGACGGCGCGGTTCAAAGCGTTGGCAGGTGAGCTTGAGCAGATCGCCTATCTGCCGGAAGTCTATGTGGCGGGCGCCGGGCTTGAAACGATGGCGGCGCCAACGTTGCAGGCCGATGACGGGACCGCTGACGAACCGATGGTGCGGCTGGTGAGCCGGTTCGGGCCTGCAGTCTCCATGCGTGTCTCGGCGATGAACGAACTCGCAGCCGAGATCACCGTGCCGCTCAGCCTGCTGCCGCCCCCTGCCGGTGGCGGCGCGATGGCGGCGGGCAACGTCGGCATTGACGTGATGGCGTTGCCTGCGGCGGTGACGCTGGATGAGCCGATCATCCTTGGAGGGCATGGCGACGAGCAGGTCGAGGACGCCGCGATAAACGGGCGTCTTGCCGCCAGCAAGCGTGCCTGCCTTGCCGATGCGGCGGTGCACGATGCGAAGTTGAGCGCGCTGGCGTTGGTTGTTGGCGCGCATACCACCGGTTCGCAGGCATGGACGCGGGTGGTGGCCGATTGGGTTGACCAGGCCCAGGGTAGCGAACCCTTCCAGCGCGAGCAAATGAGCGATGCGCTGTTCCTGATCTACGATGATCGTCCTGACGAAAGAGCCACGATCGCCGCGGCTGCTGATCCGCTGCGTGCCGCCATGAAAGGAGGCGTCGGCGCGGGCGAAGTGTGGCCGCACACTTGGACGCCGGGGCTCGCCTTCGACAACCATCACGCGCTTGATTTGTCGGTGGTCGAAGGTGAGCGCGCCGTACGGGTGGATGCGGGGCTCGCCTCGCTGCTGGTTGCGCTGACCCAGACCTGCAGCGTGCGCACCAAGCAACGGCAGCTTCGGCGTATGGTGCAGGATACCGATGAGGTCGTTGAGAGCCGCCTGTTGCGGTTCCAGGCTGTGCAGGATGGGCAAGAGAGCGCCGAGTGGCGGCGGCGTGCGGTGACGCAAACGACGCGGCGGCTGGACGTTACCCAGCAGGGCGGCCGGTTAAACACGCTGCTGAAAGCGCTAAGCGTCACGCCTGCGGTGTGGCAGGCGCTGCACTGGCGGATGGTCGAACGTGATGGCGAAGGCGCGATGGTCATGGCGCCGCAGGGCGCGATCGCCGACTTCGATGACGAGAACGCGGGGCCGACACTCGAACAACGGCACGCGGAAGCTTTGGCGCAGGCCGCGCTGCGCCACTGGATGACGACGATGCGCCGGCGTGCAGCGGTCCCCGGCATCGCCCGCAAGGTCCACCTCACGCCCGCGATGATGCGTTGCCTGGGTGATGAAATCGCCATCGGCGCCATGCGGACGGACGTCATCACGCGCATGGCGCGTGCGCTTACCGCTCTGCCCAACGCGCTTAAGCCCGGGGGAGCGCTCGCGTTCGCCGAAATCGCTAACGCCCACATCAACGGGTTCGTCAGCGCGTTGACGACGGGCGAGGAGGACGATGCGGCAGTGCTTGAGATGCTGGGCGTCACGCGCGCCCCGCTCGAGACGGGCAGCGCGATCCGCGATGGTGGGGCCGCGGCGATCGCGCGGCACTGGCGTCACGCGTTTTATCTGCTGAGCGAAAAAAACATCGCGGCTGCACGGTTTTTACAGCGGCAGGCGGTTGACCCTGCGCTCGCGCCGTTGGCGCAGGCCTATCCAGCCTTCGACGCGGGGGGCGCATCAGCATGAGCACCGGGGGGATGCGAGCATGAAGACGGGACCGATCGAGATTGTACGCCATCCCGATGAGACGCGGCTCGGCGAAGCGTTGGTGCGGCTTGACGGGGTGCGGGCGTTGCCGACCGGGGCGACGTTTCGGGTCGGTCCGCTTGACGATGATGAACTTTCGAGCACGTTGCAGTTCGGCTGGCCGCAGGGCGATCTTGCGCCGCGTGATGTGAGCGTTGATGAGCGCGGGCTGACGTTCGTAATCGGGCCTGAGGTGGTGGACGCACCAGCGTTGCAGCCGGGCGTGCCGGTGCGGTTGGTGATCGCGTCGGCGGGTCTGATGCGGGAGCTGTTGTGGCCGTATTTGCCGACCGCGCGAACGGCGCCGCGCCAGGCTGTGATTGTGGACCCGCAGGCGGCCGTCAAGGCGCATGCCGCGTCTGTTTCGGCCGGTGAGGTGGCTTCGCCAGCGGGGGGTGCCGATGCTGAGCCAGGCGTTATGCCGGAGCTGGCGGCTGCGGAGCAGGAGGATCAGGCGGCGGACCTTGCGGTCTCAGCTGGCGGTCAGACGGCTGGGGCGCGGGAGGTGGCGGCGGCCACTTCGGCGCCTTCGTTGTCGCCCCCATCAACATCATCGACCGCGCGCGGGGCGGCGCTGACGGGCTCATCGGGCAAAGGCAAACCTGTCGGATCATCGTCGAACGTATTGCCGTTGTCGGGGCGTGCGCGTTTGCCGAAAGCTGAGCAGGCGCGCGTCGTTGTGGGCGCCAAGCCGGGCGTTGCACCGCGCGGAGATCAGGCACCTCGACCGGAGGGGCTTGCAAGTTTGCCCAAGGCGAACGGCCGGGTTGTGGGGCGCCGCGTTGCCCCACCGTCGCGAGCACTCAATGGCGCGGCTCGTGGCGAGGAGGCGCCCGTTGTCGACAAGGCCGCGTCAGCGCCGCCGGTGGTGCCGACCGTCGATGATCTCAAAACAGCGCACGAAGCGGGTGATGAAACACCGTCGCAGCCGATGGATGTCACAACCGCGTTCGAAGCACCGCAAGGTGGCACGCCGCAACAGCCGGCTTCGGCAGGCGCTGTTGGTGAAGGGACCGCTGGCGAGACGACGCTTGATGCTGCGGCCACCGCACGGCTTGACGCGTTGCTGTCGCTGCAACCTTTGAACAATCGCTCCGGATCACCTGATGGCGCTGGCGTTGGAGCGTCAACGGACGCCGGTGCGCCACGTGCTGGCGAGGGGAAGGTCGCGGTGGCGACGCCCGCAGCCCCGCTTGGCGAAGCGGGTGCTCCCGGGATGATCCCGCCGCTGCCGCCCGCCGCAGCAGCGCTGATCCCGCCGCCCGCGACAACTTCGCCAGCGTCTGCGCCGGTCGTTGGCGCGCAAGCAAGCGCGCCATCCGCGGCTGAGCAGACCTACTACGTGCGCCAGGACATGCTTGAAAGCGCCCCCCTGCCGCGCATCGCACAGCCTGAAGCGATCGCGCAGGAAGCGGCGCGGCAACGCGCACGCGGACGCTACCGGGCGCGGGTGGGCTTCGCTATCGGCGTTGCGGCAGCGCTTGTCGCGGCCGTCGGCATCGGTTGGTTTTCGCTGAACCGTCCCGATCTTATGCAGCGATTCACGAAGGCTGCGGGCTTTGAACCGACGGTGGCAAAAATCGAACCGCCGCGCCTGCTTGATCTCCTCGATATCCCCTCGCGCTCGCCGTTGGGGCTCATCTCGACGGGGACGCCGCTCGATGACGCGCTGTTGAAGGCGGACAATCAACTGACCCAGACGGGCGCGCGCGCGAAGGCGGAGGCCAAGTACTGGCTCCGTTATGCGCTGGCGAAGGGGTTGTCGGATCGGCGCATGCCATGGGCGCTGACGCAGTTGGGCACGCTTTACGCGCAGCCGGTGGATGGCGAGCACGATTATGCGACCGCGCGGCTGCTTTGGGAGTTGGCGGGAAGCCGGGGCGACCCGGTGGCGCTTTGTTTTTTGGCGCGATTGCACGAGCACGGACTGGGGACGCGTCAGGATCGGGGGCGGGCGCTCTCGTTGCTGGAACGCGCGAAGGCGCAAGGCGGGTGTCAGGGGATCGACAGGTCCATCGCTCGATTGAAGGGGTTGTGAGATGCGGGATCGGTTGCAGCGTATGACGTGCAGGGTTTCGACGAAAGCCAGGGCGCAGGCGACGGCTTACGGGCTCGGCGTGGCGGCGCTAGCGGCCTTGCCGTTGTTGGCGGTGGTGGGTTCATCAGAGGCCCGCGCGCAAGGGATCAACGAGGCCGAAGGGCAGATCGAGTTTCGCGATGATCGGCGATTGCCGCAGGCCGTCGCGTCCCCCGAGCTTGCCAAGCAACGTGCGGCGCGACGCAAGCTGGAACGCGAGATCGAAGCGCTGCGTGAGCGGTTGGCGGCGGAAGCGGAAGCGCGTCGCCTGGCCGACCAGAACCGTGCGAAAGCGGAAGCCGCGTTACAACAACGCGCGCGACAATCGGAAGAGGCGCTGAAGCGGGCGGAAGCGGCGCGCGCGAAGCTGGCCGCGGAAGTGGCCGCGCGGCGTAAGGCGATCGCGAAACAGCGTGAGATCGCAGCGCAAGCGAAGCGCGATGCCCAAGCCGCAGAGCAGGCGCGGGTGGCAGCGTTAGCGCGGGCGCAGGCATTGGCCCAAGCGGCGCAAAAGCAAAGTGAGGCGGCGCAGGCACGTCAACGGGCGATCGCTGATGCTGCGCGTGCGGCGCGTGAAGCGCAGGCGGCACGGCAGAATGCGGAAGCCGAGCGCGATCGGCTGGCGGCCGCGTTTGAGCGTTCTCGGGCCGCGTTGGCAGAAAAAGAGCGCGTGGCAGCTGAGGCGCGGCGTAAGGCGCAAGCGGCTGAAGTGTTGCGTGCCAAGGTCGAAGAAGAGCGCGTGCGGTTGGCACGTGAAGTGGCGCAACGCCGCGAGACTGATCGTGCACGCGCGGCCCTGATCGCGCGCGCGCAGAAGCAGGCGGCGCAGGCGGAAGCGGCCCGTCGCAAGGCGGAAGCGCAAGCGAAGGCGTTGGCCGCGCAGGCGCAAGCGCGACGTCAGGCGCTTGAACAGGAGCGTCAGTTGGCGCGCGAACTGCGCCAGCGGGCGCAAGCGGCGCAGAAAGCACGTGCGCAGGCCCGTGCGGCTCTGCAGGCGGCGCGGGCGGAACGCGATGCGCAAGCGGCTGAACTGAATAAGCGGGCCGCGCAGGCGCAGCGTCGGGCGCAGGAAGCGCAAAAGGCGCAGGCCGCGGCGCGTGCAGCCTTAGCGGCTGCGAAGGCACAACGCGAGGCGGAAGCGGCCGCGCTCAACAAGCGTGCGGAAGAAGCGCGGGTGAAGGCTGAGAAGGCCGCGCAGGAACGCGAGCGGCTGGCAGCTTTGGCGGCGCGCGAGCGGGCTGAACGGCAGCGCTTGGCAAAGTTGATCGCGGCGCGCCAACAGGCCGAGGCTGAGGCGGCCAAGCGGGCCAAGGTTGCGCAGCAGGAAGCGCAACGTCAGGCGCGCGAACGCCAGGCGCGTTTACAAGCTGAAGAGCAAGCGCGCTTGCGGGCCGAGCGACAATCCCGGCAACGCGCGCAACAGGAAGCGGCGCGGCAACGGGCAGCCCAACAGGCGCGGCGCGACGCTGAGCGGGCTCAGCGCGCGCGTGCCGAACAGGCCCGCCAAGCGCTGGAACGTGCCGCGCGGGCACGGGCCGAGCGCGAACGTGCAGCGCGCGAACAGGCCGCGCGTGAACGCGAAGCAGCGCAACGGCGGGCACAAGCAGAGGCGCGGGCGCAGGCAGAGGCGCGGGCGCAGCAGGCCGCCCGTTTGGCCCGTGAGCGGCAGGCCGCCGAACGCACGCGCGAGCGCGAGGCCGCGCAACGCGCAGCGCTGCAACGTCGAGCCGCGCTGCAGCGCCAGGCAGCACTCGTTCGACGTAGCCGCGAGTGCACCACACCGGTCGTTGAAACCGCATCGCGTCCGGGCGGACGCATGGCGCTTGAAGTTCGTGCACCGTGCCTCGCCGGTAAAGTCGTGCAGGTCGCTTACGATGTCGTCACCTTGAGCGCGCGCTTCAACGATGCAGGACGCGCACGCGTCGTGATCGACCTGTTCGCCGGCATTGATGCGCCCGCCCGCCTGACGCTGCCGAACGGTCAGACCCGTGATGTTGCGCTCATCAGCGATGACCTTGACCAGACGATCAAGGTGGCGCTGATCTGGAAAGACAACGTCGACCTCGATCTGCACGCGCTGGAATACGCGGCGCGCCGCGGCGAAGCAGGCCACGTTTGGCATGGTGCAGCCCGCACGCAGCAGCGCGCGGCGGCGCAAGCGCGGCGGACCCGTCGCGGCCGCGGTTTCATCTCGACCAAGGATGATGGTCAAGGGGCTGGCGATCACGTGGAAGTCTACACGTTCTGGCGTCACCCCAGCCAACGCCGTGCGCTGGTGGTGATGGGGCTCGATTACGCGACGCGCGGGGATCGCCCTGCCGGACCGTTTTGTGGCGATGGGCCGTTGGCGCGGATCAACTACACGATCGTGCGCCGGCAGCCCGGCCGCCCGCTGGAACGGGAAGCCTCACAGCTTAATGCCATGCCGTGCGGTGAAGCACTGCCACCGCGCGCACGTTACAACCGCGCTGCCATCCGCCACCTGAAGATCAGGCGGTAGGCACGCGCAACCTCATCAGTCGGACCACGCGTTATTAGTACGGGAGTAAAAGGGATGGTTGGCTTGATCGATCGGATAGGGAAAACGGCACTTGTCGCCGGGGTGGTGGCGAGCCTGTCGGGGTTCGCCGCCATGGCGGAAGACGTGACGCTGCGGCTGAAGGGCGGTGGCTTTGAGATATCGGGCAAGCTGAAGAGCTTCGACGGCAAGCGCTACGTGATCGCCTCGCCGGCGCTCGGTACGATGACGCTTGAAGCCGATCGCTTCGACTGCGCGAGCGCCGGCTGCCCGACAGGGCCGGTGCGCGCGCGCCGCTCCGCCCTGCGATTGACGGCGGGCGGTGCGCTGCAACAGCTCTCCATCGCCGGCTCGAACACGATCGGCAACCAGCTCATGCCCTCGCTGATCCGAGCGTATGCTGAGAGCAACGGCCTGAAGGCCACGCGGATCGTTGGGGCAGACCCCCTCGATCTTCAGTTCCGGCTTTCCGACCAGGCGGGCCGTGAGGTGGCGGTGATCGACTTGCGCCGCCATGGATCAAGCACGTCGTTTCGCGAAATCATCGCGGGTACGGCGCAAATCGGTATGTCGTCGCGCCGCATCAAAGACAAAGAGGTTGCAACGATGCAGCCGAAGTTCGGCGACATGTCGAAGCCGGGTCGCGAACACGTGTTGGGGCTCGACGGTCTGGTGGTCATCGTGGGACCGGACAATCCGGCAACGGCGTTGACGCTCGATCAGGTGTCGAAAATTTTTGCCGGTGAAATCACCGACTGGTCGGAGCTTGGGTTGCCGGCGGCGAAGATCAACCTTTATGCGCCCACGCCTGACTCAGGCACGTTCGACACGTTCAAGTCGCTCGTGTTGAAACCGTTCAAGGTGAAGCTCGATTCGAGCACAAAGCGGACTCCCGATCACGGTCAGCAGGCCGATTGGGTGGCGCGCGATCCGCAGGGCATCGGCGTGGTCGGCATCGCATACCTGCGTAACGCCAAGGCGCTCAACATCGCGTCAAGTTGCGGGCTCATCTCGCAGCCTTCTGTGTTCACGATGAAGACCGAGGAATACCCATTGAGCCGCCGGCTTTACCTCTACACGCCGGGGCGCGGCGCAAAGGCGATGGCACGTGATCTTCTGCAGTTTTCGCTTTCAAAGGCGGCGCAGCCGATCGTGAAGGCCAATGATTTCATCGACCAGTCGCCTGAGACGCTGCCCTATGGGCAACAGACGCCACGGATTGTGTTCGGCTTGAACGCGCCGCGTGAGGACTTCGATCTCAAGCTGATGCGGACGTTGATTGCGGACCTAAAGAACGCAAATCGGCTGAGCAGCACGTTGCGGTTCGGCAGTGGCGAATCACAGCTCGATACGAAGGCGCAACAGGACATCTTCCGACTGGTCGAGGTGTTGGGGACGCCCGGCATGAAGGACAAGGAAATTGTGCTGGCGGGCTTTGCCGATTCGACCGGTGGCTTTGACGCCAATCTTGCCCTGTCGCGCGCGCGTGCGAACACGGTCCGCCGCGCGATCCTCGCGGCACCGGGCGGGAGAGCGCTGGCGAACCGGATCACGATCAAGGCGTACAGCGAACTGACCCCCATCGCGTGTAACGAGACGGCCAAGGACCGCCGGTTCAACCGCCGCGTTGAGGTCTGGCTGCGCAACCGCGGTTAGAGTTCATAAGCATCGGGTGCATAACCCGAGGCGACATATGAACGATAAAGCAGAGAGTTCATCCGTAAGGTGTGAATGACCGGGGAGCGGGCGCTAGAGTCAGTTCGCTTCAACTTGAAGCGGAACTGACATCTAAGCTTTTGCTTTGCCGTTCATCTTTCGCTTCAGGCGATTCCACCTGAAGCGGATGAACTCTAGGGCGCCCGCCCCTTTTTGCGTGCGAGCGCCCGTGCCCGGGCGCAACAGACAGACGGTCCGGTGGCCCGCGCGCTAAGACTCTGGTATGCGCCCGCCATGAGCGAAGCCGCCACACGCGAAACCGATCTCTATCCGCCGATCAAAGCGTTCTTGGAAACGCAGGGCTACACCGTGAAGGCGGAGGTCGAAGGTGCGGACGTCGTGGCCCATCGCGATGGCGATGAGCCGGTGGTGGTCGAACTGAAGATGCAGTTCTCGCTGGCGCTGTTGTTGCAGGCGATCGAGCGTCAGCGAATCAGCGCGTGCGTCTACGTGGCGGTGCCGGATAAGGCCGGGGCGCCTGCCCGCAAGGCGCGGCGTGCGCACATGACGCTATGCCGGCGGCTCGGGATCGGCCTGCTGAGCGTGCGTCTGAGCGATGGATTTGTGGAACCGCTGCTCGATCCTGCGCCCTATCGTCCGCGCGTCTGCAAGCGTCGGCGCGGCCGCATGCTGCGCGAATTTCATAAACGCGTCGGCGATCCCAACACAGGCGGCAGCACGCGGCGCATGATCATGACCGCGTACCGCCAGGATGCGATCCGTTGCGCCTGTGCGCTGGCGCAAGATGGCGCCACGAAGGCGTCGCAGGTGGCAGCGAAGACGGGCGTTGCGCGCGCGCGCCGGATCATGGCGGACGACCACTACGGGTGGTTTGAGCGGGTGGCGGTCGGCGTCTACCAACTGACGCCCAAGGGGCGCACGGCCGTGGCCGAGGCGCCGGCGTTGGGGCCTCCACCGGAAGCTACCGAGCGCGCGCCGGAGCCGGTTTAGCGTTCAGCCGTTTTTAGAGTCGGTTCGCTTCAGCCTGAAGTGGAACCGACTCCGGCTATTGTTTTGCCGTTCATCTTTCGCCTCAGGGATTCCACCTGAAGCGGATGAACTCTAGGTGGGCGCGGCGTGTGCGTCGCACGCAGCTTATCCCCGTGCGCCAACGCGACCTTAACGTGGGCCCATCAACCCCCGTTCAAAAGGTCGCGTCCCATGGATGAAACGCAGCTGCTGCATTTGCCCTACATCGCGCAAGCGCAGGCGCAAAAGCATGTGACGCATAACGAGGCGTTACGGATCCTCGATGCGGTGCTGCAGATCAGCGTGCGCGATGTCGACCAAAGCGCGCCGCCAGCGAACCCGCAGGAAGGGGAGCGCCACATCGTGGCCGCGGGTGCGAGCGGCGCTTGGGCGGGGGCTGAGGATGCGGTGGCAGCGTTCCAGGACGGGGCATGGGCGCTGTATCCACCGCAGGCCGGGTGGGTCGCGTATCAGGAAGACGAGGGCACGCTGCTGGTGTTCGATGGCAGCGCCTGGGTACGCGTGGTGGGAGGGGATGCGGTCAACCCCGTGGGGCTTGTTGGGGTGAACGCGACGGCCGATGCGACGAACCGCTTGAGCGTGAATGCGCCGGCGAGCCTGTTCAATCACGAGGGGCAGGGGCACCAGCTCAAGATCAACAAGAACGCGGCCGGCGATACGGCAAGCCTGCTCTACCAAAGTGGCTTCACGGGCCATGCCGAGATGGGGCTGACGGGCGATGATGATTTTCGCATCAAGGTGTCGGCGGATGGGACGACGTTTCGCGATGCGGTTGTGATCGCGCGGAGTGATGGCGAGGTGATGCTGCCGCATACGGTGGGGCTGCGCAGCCTGTTCAACCTTTGCCAGGACGCGGGGCGCTTTGCGGGGTCGCCGGAGCCACAATCGATCCAGGCGGCGACGTTCGCTGCGCCGGCCTATCTGAGTGGGGCGAACGGCGCGCAGTTTGCCGCCGGGCCGCGTTTTATCGATGACAACACTGACTATGGTGGCGGCGCGGGGCTTCTCGATGCCGACGTGAAGGCCTTGATCGACGGGTGGAAGGCCGCCGGCCAACGTCGCCATGGCGTTGAGTTCTACCTCCTCGACGTGAGCGCTGGGCAGGGTACGCAAGACCCGGTGGTAAGCGGTGGGCAGACGTACTACCGGGCGTTGGACCATGTCGCGGGTGCGGTTGGCGAAGCGATGAGCGTCAATTTTCACGTGCGGGTGAAAAGCGGGGCGATGCTGGTTCGCGACGCTGCGGCCAACGCCGATGTTTCTTCGGGCCGCAGCTATATTGATGGGACGCCGATGGCCGCCGATACGGTGATCGCTACGGGCGATGGCTGGCGTCAGGTGAGCCATGTGCTGCGGCACGCCACCGCGATGAGCCCGGGCTATAACAGGTCGCTGTTTGGCGTGCATGTGACGCCGGGTGCGCGCTTTTTCGTGGCGGCGATGGCGGTCACACTCGGCGATCTGTCGCTTGCGCCCGGTCGCGTTTACGGCATCGTGCCCAGCCTTGAGTTGTGGCGCTAGCGGTTGGCGTGATAGCCCGCGCGGGAGCACAGCGGCCGGTGAGGCCTGCCGCGACCAGCCAGCGGGAGTGCAAGCACGTGAACCGGCCGACCCCCAGCGATGAAGAGCGAGAGCACGCTAACGTTGAAACGGTGGCGGCGTTCAAGACGAGACTTGAGGCGCGCCGCCTGCGGGTGGCGATCATCGGGCTTGGCTATGTGGGCCTCCCCCTGGCTTTAGGGTTTCACGGGTTGGGGCTTGAGGTGGTTGGCCTCGACACCGATCCTGCGAAGATCGAGACGTTGGCGCGGGGCGAAAGCTACATCCGCCATATTGGCGCAGAGGATGTGCGTGCGTTGCAAGGCGAGCGCTTCACGGGCTCCACCGATTTCAGCGAACTTGCCGATGTCGATGTGATCGTGATCTGCGTCCCAACCCCGCTGACGAAGCATCTTGAACCTGACATGACCTACGTGGTGTCCACCTGCGAAACGGTGGCGGCTTCGTTACGGGCGGGCCAACTGGTGGTGTTGGAATCGACCACGTATCCGGGGACCACACGTGATCTGCTCGCGCCACTGTTGGCGAAAGGCAGCGGGCTTGAAGCGAACCGCGACTTCTTCGTCGCCTATTCACCAGAGCGCGAAGACCCAGGCAACGAACGCTTCGACCATGCGGCGATCCCGAAAGTGGTCGGCGCTTCGACGACGGCTGCCTTGGAGATGGCGGTGGCGCTCTACAGCGCGCTCGTGCCGCAAGTGATCCCAGTCTCGAGCCCGGAGACGGCGGAAGCGGTGAAGCTGACGGAGAACATTTTTCGGGCGGTGAACATCGCCATGGTCAACGAGCTCAAGGGTATCTACGCGGCCATGGGGATCGACGTGTGGGAGGTGGTGGACGCCGCAGCGACGAAGCCGTTTGGGTTCATGCCGTTCTACCCGGGCCCTGGCGTGGGCGGGCATTGCATCCCGATCGATCCGTTTTACCTGACATGGAAAGCGCGCGCCTACGGGCTACCAACGCGCTTTATCGAATTGGCCGGTCAGGTCAATCGCGAGCGGCCCGCTGAAGTCGTTGAAGCGCTCGCGGGTGCGTTGAGCACGCGTCAACGCAAGGCCATGCACGGTGCGCGCGTCCTGCTGTTGGGCGTCGCTTACAAAAAGAACGTGGATGATATTCGCGAAAGCCCGTCGCTGACGTTGATTGAGTTGATGGAAGCGCGCGGTGCGCATGTGGCGTTCCATGATCCTTGCGTGCCGGCCATAAAGGAGACGCGCGATCATGGCGGTTTGGCGGGGCGTGCTTCGGTGGCGCTGACGCCAGAGGCGCTGGCGGATTATGACGCGGTGTTGATCGCGACGGACCACGACGATGTCGACTACGCCCTTGTGGTGGATCACGCCGCTCTCATTCTTGATACGCGCAATGCGTGCGGCGCGCGGGGGTTGCGTGGCGCGACGATCCTGAAGGCTTGAAAGCGCTTGAGCGAGGCAGGCTGCGCGACTGATCGCCAGAGCTTGAGGCGGCGAACTTACGCTTCGTGCGGCTTCAGCTTGTCCCAATCGAAGGTGACGCCGGTGCCGGGAACGTCGGGCGCACACGCGCGGTGGTTCTCAACGACAAGTGGCCGCGTCGTGTAGGCGTCGATCGGGAAACTGTGCACCTCCATCCAGCCGGCGTGCGGTTGGCCGGCCATGAGCGACACATGGAGTTCCTGCATCCCGTGTGAGCAGACGGGCAGACCGTGGCGTGCGGCACGTTTTGCGACGTGCAGCCAGCCTGTGATGCCACCGCAGTTCGACGCGTCAGGCTGGATGAAGGAAAGCTTGGCGCGCGTGAAGGCTTCATCGAATTCGTGGAGCGTGTGCAGGTTTTCACCCATGGCGAGCGGCATGCCGGTTGCCTGCGCGATGCGCGCGTAGCCCGCGTAATCATCGGGGATGATCGGTTCTTCAAACCAGGTCAGGTCGTAGGGTGCGAAGGCGTGGGCGGCGGCGATTGCACGGGGCACATCAAGCGCGTAATTCGCATCCACCATGAAGGTCGCATCGGGGCCGATAAGGTCGCGGACGGCGGCGACCCGGGCGACGTCGTCTTCAAGGTCAGGGCGGCCGACTTTAATTTTGACCGCGTTGAAACCGGCATCGAGATAGCCCTGAACGCTGGCGAGCAGTTCGTCCTTGGTGAAGCCAAGATCGATCCCGCCGCAGTAGGCCGCGCAGGTGTCGGACGCGCCGCCGGCCATGGCGCGGAGCGAACGTCCGCTGGCGTGGCCGCGGATATCCCACAAGGCGATGTCGAGAGCGGAGATTGCGAACGATGCGATGCCGCCGCGCCCGACGTAGTGGACGTGCCACTGCATGGCTTCGTGCAGCGCTTCGACGTCGTCGCAGGTTTGCCCCTGCAAGAGCGGCGCAAGGTCATGGGTGATCATGGCTTTAATCGCCTGCCCGCCTTTGCCGCCGGTGTAGGTGTAGCCGGTGCCTTCGATACCGTCGCTGGAGCGGAGGGTGGCAGTGACCAACTCAAAGTGGGCGTGATCGCCGTGCATGGCGTCAACCAGCACTTGGCGCAGCGGGATTTTGAAGAGGCGTGCGGTGACCGCTTCGATGGTGGCCATGGTGGGGCGTCGCTCGTTGAGGTTAGCGGGTGCTGTAGGGCGTGCGGGCGCGAACCTACCGCGGGGGGCAGGGGATGCTCAACGGGTGGCGCGGGTTTTGGCGCCAAAAGAGGCAATGTGAGATGCGGTGCCGCATTGTTGAGCGGCGTGCGGGGCCGTTTCGTGGTGGGACAGCGGTGTTGGGCGATCTGTGCCATGGCGTACGCCGGAGGTCTCGTTTTGGCACACAACTTGCTGCGTTGTTGCCGTGCAGAGCATCTAGGGTTCCGGTCGCACCAGTGCGATGCTGGACCGAGAGATGCACTCCGGCGTGCGCGTCACCACTGACCCGCTGCCTTGCTGGAGCCACGGCGGGATAAAAACCCGGGAGGTCACTGCACAGGTTTGCCGAGCGCAAACCCTCCCGGTGCGTGCTCGACGATCCGACGGACGACGCCCTGACCTTCGCTGCGAAGGTCAGCGGCTGTGCCATCCATGGTCAAGGAGCCGAAGCCCGATGTTTTCCAAACTACGCTACCTGGTCCCCTGCGCGGTGCTTGCCGCGGCGGTCGCCCTGTTGCCGGCCCAGCCCGCACTGGCGCAGAAGAAAAGCGCGTTCAAGGTGTGCTGGTCGATCTATGCCGGCTGGATGCCATGGGGGCAGATCCATTCGTCGGGCCTCATGAAAAAGTGGGCCGACAAATATAAAATTAAAGTCGAGATCGTCACGATCTCGACTACGTGGAGAGCATTAATCAGTACACGGCTGGGGCTTACGACGGCTGTTCGATGACCAACATGGACGCGCTGTCGATCCCAGCCGGCGGCGGCGTGGACACCACCGCGCTGATCGTCGGTGATTATTCGAACGGTAACGACGGCATCGTTCTGAAAGGCAAGACGAAGCTCGCCGAGATCAAGGGGAAGGTCAACCTCGTTGAGCTTTCCGTCTCGCACTACCTGTTGGTGCGCGCGCTCGATAGCGTCGGCTTGAGCGAAAGGGACATCAAGACCGTCAACACCTCCGACGCCGATATGATCGCCGCCTACAAGACAGCTGACGTGTCCGCTGTGGTGACGTGGAACCCGCTGCTGTCGGAAATCTCCGGCATGCCGAAATCGACGCCCGTCTTTGATTCCAGCAAGACGCCCGGTGAAATCATCGACATCATGATGGTCAACACCAAGACGCTGGCTGATAATCCTGACTTCGGGAAAGCGCTCGTCGGCGCCTGGTACGAGATGATGACGATCATGTCGGGAACCGATGCGGCAGCGATCGAAGCGCGTACGGCGATGGCCAAGGCGTCGGGAACGGATCTTGCGGGCTACGATGCGCAGCTTAAGACCACAGCGATGTTCTATAAGCCCGCCGAAGCGGTCGCGTTCACCAAGGACGCCAACTTGGTCAAGACGATGGATTTCGTCCGCAAGTTCCTGTTCGAAAAGGGGATCCTTGGCGAAGGGGCGAAAAGCGTCGATGACGTTGGGATCTCCTTCCCCGGCGGCAAAACGCTCGGCAACCCCAAGAACGTCAAGCTGCGCTTTGATCCAGCCTTCATGGCGATGGCGGCCGACGGCAAACTGTAACGGCCGTGCCTGAGCGAAGCTCCGTTCGCCAGGTGAGGCGGCACAGGTGAGGGCGGTATGCGCCTGATCAACAAGACGCCTTCGCGGCCGGTCGCGGTCGCGTTGGCAGCCCTGCCCTTCGTCATCGCGATCATCGTCTACGCGTGGGCCAGCGATGCGCGGCTGGCGGTCAATCCGGCCGATAAGCTGCTGCCGTCGCTTGCCCGAATGGGTGAAGCGTTCTGGCAGATGGCCTTCGTGCCGAACCGGCGCACCGGCGAGTATCTGCTGTGGCGCGATACGGTTGCCAGCCTCTATCGGTTGGCGATGGGCGTGTCGATATCGGCGCTGATGGCGATCACGATCGGCACGTTGCTGGGCTTCGTTCCGCTGCTGCGTGCCACGCTCGGTTCGTTTGTGGCCGCGCTTTCGTTGATCCCACCGATCACGGTGTTGCCGATCCTGTTCATCACGTTCGGGCTCGGTGAGGTCTCTAAAATCGCACTGATCGTCGTAGGCACCGCGCCGGTGATGATCCGAACGATCGCTCAGGCGGTGGAAGATTTGCCCCGCGAGATCGTAGTTAAGGCGCAGACGTTCGGGGCGACCACCTGGCAGATGATCATACGTGTGGTGCTGCCGCAGATCTTGCCGCGGCTGTTCCTCGCGATCCGTTTTGGGCTCGTGCCGGCATGGATTTTCTTGATTTCTGCGGAGGCGATCGCGTCGACCGAGGGGCTGGGTTATCGCATCTTCCTGGTGCGGCGCTATTTGGCGATGGATATCATTTTGCCGTACGTGGCGTGGATCACGCTGATCGCGTTTTTGGTGGATCGTGTGTTTTTGGGCCTGTCGCGGATCTTGTGCCCGTGGGCGCATCTGCCGGCGAAGGCGGGCTAAGCGATGATCGAGATCGAGCACCTTCGGAAGGACTACGGCGCGGTACGCGTGCTGGAACCCTTGTCGTTGCGGCTGGCGGAAGGCACGTTCTGCACGATCGTTGGGGCGTCGGGTTGTGGGAAGTCGACGTTTTTGCGGCTGATGCTCGGTGATGAGCAGCCGACGTCCGGCACCATAAAGTTGAATGGCACACCGCTTGCGCCCGAGCCGGGACCGGATCGCGGTATCGTCTTCCAGCGCTATTCGGTGTTTCCGCATCTGACGGTGATGCAGAACATGTTGCTGCCGGCGGACATCGCCGGAGCGCCGCTGCTTGGACGTGTGCGGGGAGGTAAGCGCCGTGATGCTGAGGCGCGTGCCCGGGCCTTGCTCGTGCGCTGCGGGCTGGAGGCGGCGCGGGCGCGTTACCCCGCGCAGTTATCAGGCGGCATGCAACAGCGCCTCGCCTTGGCGCAAACGCTGATGTTGCAACCGCGTGTGTTGCTGCTCGATGAGCCTTTCGGCGCGCTCGATCCCGGCGTGCGTAACGACATGCACGATCTGGTCCTGCAGATCTGGCGCGAAAGCGCAATGAGTGTGCTGATGGTCACGCACGACATCAAGGAGGCCTTCAAGCTTGGCACGCGCCTTTTGGTGTTCGACAAGGTGCGCCACGACCCGCATGACCCGAACCGCTACGGCGCGACGATCACGTACGATTTGCCGCTCTCAGCAACAGGTGCGGCGCATGAAGGTGCGGAGGCCTCCGCGCCACCCGATGTTGCGATTGCCGCCGCCCTCGACACCACCGACCGCCTCAAGGATAGAGAGTTCATCTCATGAGAACCGCTTCACGCTTCCCCTTTGGCCCTGAGATCGCGCCACTTATGGCTGATGGCTTCGGGCAGAACCATGCCTTTTGCGGTGTCGGGGTCACGCCTTCACACGGCCGGCAGACGGGCGGGCCGCTTGCACGCCGCTACCGCCATCATCCCGATTTCAACACGCGTGAGACGCTCGGGTGGAAGGCCGTCGAGGCGGAAGGGCGCTTGCCGGAAGATGCGTGGCGCAAGGAACAGCAATGGGCCCTCGACATGGGATTGCCGGGCGCCGACAGCATCGATGACAAGACGATCCCGACGTTCGCGCGCGGTGAACTCC
Organism: Pseudomonadota bacterium; assembly: GCA_038522635.1. Lineage (GTDB taxonomy): Bacteria > Pseudomonadota > Alphaproteobacteria > Rhizobiales > Hyphomicrobiaceae > JBCBJZ01. Next base: position 27,686 of record JBCBJZ010000001.1, read on the forward strand.
CGCATTTTGCCGGGATCAACACCTTCCTCAAGGCGCCCTACGTTGAGAACGTCCGCGATGTGGCGAAGTACGATGCGGCGATGTTGGGCATCCCCTTCGATAGCGGCACCACCTACCGGCCGGGCACGCGCTTTGGCCCGCAGGGTATGCGTCGCATCTCCGCGCTTTACACGCCCTACAACTACGAGATGGGCGTTGATCTGCGTGAGCAGATGACGCTGTGCGATGCGGGCGATGTGTTCACGATTCCTGCGAACCTGGAAAAGAGCTTCGATCAGATCACGCGTGGCGTCGCGCACGTCTTTTCGTCAGGCGCTCTGCCGCTCATGCTTGGCGGTGACCATTCGATCGGTTTCCCTTGCGTGCGCGGCATTGCGCAATGCACGTCGAAGCGGATTGGGATCATCCACTTCGATCGCCACATCGACATCCAGCAGAAGGACCTTGATGAGCGCATGCACACAACGCCCTGGTATTGGGCGACCGAGATGGACAACGTGCCCGCGACCAATCTGGTGCAACTCGGGATCGGCGGATGGCAGGTGCCGCGCTATGGCGTGCAGGAAGCGCGCAACAAGCAGCAGAACGTGCTGACGATCGATGACATCGAGAGGTTCGGTCTGGAGAAGACGGCGGAGATCGCGCTGGAGTTGGCGTGGAAGGATGCCGATGCGGTCTACATCTCGTTCGATGTGGATTCGGTGGACTGCGGCTTTGTGCCGGGCACGGGTTGGCCGGAACCGGGCGGATTTCTGCCGCGCGAAGCGTTGAAGTTGCTGGGCCTGGTTGCGGCCGAAGGTCTATGCGGGCTTGAGGTGGTCGAAGTGAGCCCGCCCTACGATACCTCCGACATCACCGCGTTGTTGGGCACGCGAGTTGTGGTCGAAGCGCTGGGCTCGATGGTGGCGCATGGCAAACTTGGATCCCATAAGGCGATCATCGATAAGCCGATGGCGTTGGGCTGAGCTTTGATCATCGGGCGATCGATCGATCGGGTTCACGCTAGATGAGGCCGAAGTCGCGCGATGATCTAAATCGAAAGTGCAGAGCAACCTTGGGCGCAAACCGGTAAGTCGAACCGCGCGCCGGTTGCTCGCGTGGTAGGCTGACGGTGACCTGAGGAGCGAGCTTAGCGATGCATGATGACCAAGGGGGCGGGCCGGACACGCCCGGCGTTGGGATTGGCGCAGGCGGAGTTGGCGCAGGCGGACTGGGCGCTGGCGGACTGGGCGCTGGCAGATTGGGCCACAACGAAGCGCCGGGCACGCCAGCCGCGCAATGGCAGACGCCGCACTTGCCGCACACGCACGGGCCCGCCGCTGACGCCAATGTGCCCGACAGCGCCAAAGACCTCGATCTGGTGGAGCAGGCGTTCTGTGATGGTTTCGCACGCTGCCCTGATCCCACAAGCTTTTTGCGCATGGCGGGGATCGCGTTCGAGGCTACCGACGCGGACGGCACGCGGCTCGTGCTTTTGCGGGTTGAGCATCAGGCGATGAGCGATGTCGGGAGCGTCACGCCGCACCTTGGCGGTGGTGGCTTTCGCTACGCACCGCTGCCGCAGAAGCTTGCGTCAACGCGGAGTGCGCTGCGGTTCATCTATTTCGACGGGGATGGCTTGCGTCCGCTCGCCTACGCGCAAGCCAAGGCGCTGACGCCGGTCCAGGCATAGAGCCGTTTCGCTTCAGGTGGAAGCCCATGAGGCGAACGATGAACGTCGGACTGGATGGAGCGAATGAACAACCTCCTGAAAGTTTACACCTCGTCGAGGCAGGTCCAAGGCCGTTGGTCGGCGAAGTCACCATCCCAGTCGTGACGACTTTCGCATGGAGACATCCGACAGCGCCGCAAAAGATAGATTATTCGCTTTTTTTGTCATACTTGACTGCCAAACGGTGGGTTGGCAGTTCGGCTACTTAGCAACCTTGCGAGCGAGCGACGGTAAGGTGCATCACGCCAGATGATGTCACCTGATGCCGAAGGTGAACGACAAAACAAAAGTTTAGATGGCGATTCCGCTTCAACGCAGAACGCGAACCGGCTTCGAGGCCGGCCGCTTGCGCTTCGCGGGCGGGGTCGATCCGCGCGGCCGATCGGTCCGTTGCCACGCCGCACCGCGCGCTGGGCTCGCTATGGCCTAAGGCGGTGGTTTCGAAGCCACCGCCACAACGTCGGTTAGCCGTCGCTCGGCATGCGTACGGGTCGGCGCAGGAAGTCGGGGATGTTGTCGCCAAGCCCGCGCTCGGGCGCTTTGTCTGGCACCCTTTCAGGCGCTGCGTCGGCCGCGCGTGAAGCGCGTGATGGGCGAGGCCGACGTGCGAGCGGCGCTACGGCCGGCTCGCGTGATCGCTCCTTAGATGCTCCAACAGGTTCGCGGCGATCGGCGCCGGCGTCGTCGTTACGGGCTGTTGCGCTTTCGCCTTCGGCTTTGCGCCGCCGTCGCGGCTTGGTGGCGGGGGCGTCGTCGTCGCCACGCGCGTCCGTATCGGCATCGCTCGCATGCGTTTCGACGTCGGGGCGGTCATCGGCCGTGCGCCGCTTGCGCCCGCCACGCGAACGCCGCGGTTTGGGGGCATCGCCTTCGGCCGAGGCGTTACGGACCTCGTCGTCCGGCGCGGCGTCCGGCTTGGCGGATGTCCCAGCCACGTCGGCAGTCTTGGCCGCCTCCTCGGCGTCGCTTGCACCCTTGAAGCGGCCGCGGCCCCCGCGGGTACGCGAGCCACGTTCTGAGCGCGACGTCTTCGCCTTTTCGCTGCCTGATGCGGCAGCGCCACCGCGTCCGCGACGGCGTCGGTTGCGTGGTGCATCCGCGTCCTCGTCGGGCGGCTCGCCGATCCAAGTGACGCTCTCACCGCCGGCCAGTTTTTCCAGCGTACGAACGACCTTGAGATCATCGCCAGTGACGATGCTATCGGCGGCACCTTGGCGACCAGCGCGGCCGGTGCGTCCGATGCGGTGCACGTAGTCGTCGCTCTGCCAGGGCATGTCGTAGTTGAAGACATGGCTGACGGCCGGAATATCGAGGCCGCGGGCGGCGACATCGCTGGCGGCCAAAATGGTGATCTTGCCGGTACGGAACGCCTCGAGCGTCGCCATGCGGGCGGTTTGGTCCATGTCGCCATGCAGCGCGCCGGCATTGTAGCCATGCTTCAGCAGCGACTTCAGCAGGATGGCCACATCGCGCTTGCGGTTCGCGAAGATGATGGCGTTCTGCACGTCGTGGCCGTCGATCAGCTCGCGCAGGATTTCCCGCTTGCTCCGGTCATCGCCATCGTCGGTATAGCGGAAGCGCTGGGTGATCGTTTTCGCTGTGGTCGCGGGCGGCGCAACCTCAACGCGCTCAGGGTCCTGCAGGAACTGTCCGGCCAGCCGCGTGATTTCACCCGGCATGGTCGCTGAGAAAAACAGCGTCTGCCGGCGTGGCGGCAGCAGCTTGCAGATCTTCTCGATGTCCGGGATGAAGCCCATGTCGAGCATGCGGTCGGCTTCGTCGATCACCAGCACCTGGACGCCCGTCAACAGCAGTTTGCCGCGCCCGAAATGGTCAAGCAGACGTCCAGGCGTTGCGATCAGCACATCAACGCCGCGATCGAGCTTGCGCAGCTGCTCGTCGAATGAGACGCCGCCGATCAGCAGCGCCATGGTGAACTTGTGGTTGGTGCCGTAGGTTTCGAAAGCCTCAGCAACCTGGGCTGCAAGTTCGCGCGTCGGTGCCAGGATCAGCGAACGCGGCATGCGGGCGCGTGCGCGGCCCTTTTCGAGGCGGGCCAGCAGCGGCAGCACGAAAGAGGCCGTTTTGCCGGTCCCGGTCTGGGCGATGCCAAGCACATCGCGGCCCTGCAGCGCGACGGGGATCGCTTGCGCCTGGATCGGCGTCGGGATGGTGTAGCCGGTGGCGTCGATGGCGCTCATGACCTTGGGGCTCAGGCCCAGGTCTGCGAAAGTCTTTTCGCTCAAAAGGTTCGTTCTCCCTGGGCTCATTCAGCCCGGCGTGTGGTCAGTGAAGTCGTTCGTGGACGTGCTATCTGGCCCGTCTAGCTGGCCCATCTGTTTGGCCCATGCATGCCATGCCTGCGAACCGCTGTTTCTGCGCGCCCCAACATCGTTGCCGGCGGTTTTGCGATGCCGTGCCACGACCGTTCGCGAAGTGAGGATCGCTCATGGGCGTGAAGCGAGGATCGCTCATGGGTGTAAAGCCCGAGGGGTGAAGCCTGATGGCGCCAAGGTCCTAAGCGCGTACGCAATAGAGGGGCGGTGCCAGGCTCGATTTCCGAGGCGGGGACGTTATGCACACAAGGCCAATCGGGACGTTGTCGCCAACGATTGAGGGTGAGCGGTCGATCAAATAAGCGTCCATTGGCGAAGTGAGACTCCGCTCATGAAACCGCGTGTTGCACAGCGCCCCTGAGATTGCAAGCCAAAGCGCGCGTTTTGGCGGTGGATCGTGCGTTATGATGGTGAATTCAGGCGACGGTGGGTTTAGGGCGCCAGCCAACGCGCGTCGCGCTGGTCGCCTTCGCTGGACCAGGTAAAGCGCGCCCGCCTGTGCCCGCGGGCCGCCAGATACAACCATTCAAGGCTCGTCACCTGAACGACCACGGCACAAAATTGGCCCGCCGCGCACGCATCATCGGTGCGCGCGATCGTTTCAGGCGTGAAAGGTTCATCGATGGCGGCACCGGGCCCCACCGTCTGGCGGTAACAGGCGCGGCTGTTGGGGCGGGTTGCATCCCAGGCTTGCGCCCATACAGGCCCTTCGGTGTGGCAGGTCGCTTCGCCCGTCAGGCGCAGTTGGATCTTTGCGCCAGGATCGTAGAAGTGCAGGCTGATCAGCGGGTTGCGCTGCAATTCGTTGAACTTTGCGGAACGTTGGTCGGTGTGAAACCGCACCTGTCGCGACGCGGTATCTGAGCCGCGCAGGACCACGGTGCGCACTTGCGGCGCGCCATCCAAGCCAACGGTGGCGACGGCCATGGTGTGAAACCGTGACTGCACCACATGCACACCCTTTTGCAGCAGGCTCCAGGCGTGCCGAAGAGAGCCGTCGAGATCATCGTAGAAGGGGGGCAAAGGCAGGCCGCGGCGCTTGTCGATGGACGCGTGCGAGCCGGTGGTGGTCGCGCCGGCAGCGTCGTCGGCGCCGTCATCGCGTGCGGCGGGCGTCGCCTCATGCTCGTCGGTACGCAGGTCCTGCAAAGTGTCCGACGGATCAGGCGTGGGCTCTGTTATAGGCATGGCACCACCGTAAAATTGCGCAGCATGTGTCGTGGAGCGGGAACGGTAGATCAGCGTGCGGTGCACAAGCAAACGGGTGGGGTTTCGCTGCAACCGCGTGATGGATCGCTGCAGGTGCGAAGATGACGCCCCGGCGTTTGATCGGGGAGCGCCATCTTTAGATGGAACGGCGTTGATCGCATTGTGGCGATGACAACGTGTCACGAAGCCGTGTGGGCACCTCTATGGGAGACTTTCGCGTGATATGTCTGCCCGGTAATTTTAATCCAAAGGAGAAACCGATGGTTCGCATGAGTGTGCGCGCGCTCGCGGGCGCGGCTGCCGGCCTGTCAATGCTGGTTGCCGGCGCTGCCAGCGCGGCTGACGATGGCGGCGATGAGACCTTGGCCACGGCGATCTTCGCTGGCGGCTGCTTCTGGTGCGTTGAAGAAGCGTTCGACAAAGTGCAAGGCGTGATTTCCACCACGTCTGGCTACACGGTCGGCAAAGCGAGCACCGCCAACTACAATGCGGTGAAAACGGGACGCACCAAGCACACCGAAGCTGTGCGCATCGTCTACGACCCCAAGAAGGTGTCGTACCAGCGGCTGCTGCGTGTGTTCTGGCGCAACATCGATCCGCTGCAGGCGAACGCGCAGTTCTGCGATCGCGGCCCGCAGTATCGGACCGGCATTTATTTCCTGGACGGGAAACAGGCCAAGCTTGCACGTGCTTCCAAAGCACGGCTTGAGGCTTCAGCGCGCTTCAAGGGTAAGCGCATCGCCACCGAGATCGAGAAAGCCAGCACCTTTTATGCGGCCGAGAATTACCACCAGGATTATTATAAGAAACATCCGGTGCGTTATAAGTACTACAAATACGGGTGTGGTCGTCCGCAACGCCTGAAGCAGATCTGGGGCAGCAAAGCGTCCTGATGGTGTCCATGGCGTTGCCGTTCGTGGTCTGCGTAACACGATGAGCGGCGGGCGGGGCTATAGGCCCAGCGCGAAAAACGTGAGGCCCGGTGCGATGCGCGCTGGGCCTTTTTTGTATGGGTTGGGGTTGGGTCGAACCGAGCCGATGCTGCGGCCATCAGATATCGATCGCTTCGCCGTCGACGAAGGCTGCGCGGTCCTGAATGAACCGAAACCGCGCCTCGGGCTTTGAACCCATCAGCGCGTTGACCGCTCCGCTAATGACCTGGCGATCAGCATCGGCGACGTCCACGCGCAGCAGCGTGCGCTTCTTGGGATCCATCGTGGTCTCGCGCAATTGGCCCGCCATCATCTCGCCGAGCCCTTTGAACCGTGAGATCTCGACCTTGCCGCGGCCCGTGAGCACTTCCGCCATCAGCGCATCGCGATGCGCATCATCGCGGGCGTAGACGGTCGTGGAGCCCTGCGTGAGTTTGTAGAGCGGCGGTACGGCGAGGTAGAGGTGGCCGTTGTCGATCAGCGCCGGCATCTCACGGTAGAAAAAGGTGATGAGCAGCGAGGCGATGTGCGCACCATCGACATCCGCATCGGTCATGATGATCACCCGCTCGTAGCGCAGGTCCTCATCGCGGTAGCGCGCGCCGGTGCCAACGCCGAGCGCCTGCGTGAGATCGGTGAGCTGCTGGTTCTGACTGAGCTTGGCGGCCGTAGCGTTGGCAACGTTGAGAATTTTGCCGCGCAAGGGAAGGATCGCCTGGGTCTCGCGGTTACGCGCCTGTTTCGCGGAACCACCGGCCGAGTCACCTTCGACGATGAAGATCTCGGTGCCCGCCGGCGACTTTGCCGAACAGTCCGCCAGCTTGCCCGGCAAGCGAAGCTTGCGTGTTGCCGACTGGCGGCCGATCTCCTTTTCGCGACGACGGCGCAGGCGCTCTTCGGCGCGGTCCACCACCCAGTCGAGCAGCTGCGTGGCCTGTTGGGGGCTTGCGGTCAGCCAGTGATCAAACGCGTCACGTATGACCGCTTCAACAATGCGGGCGGCTTCCTGGGTTGCGAGCTTGTCCTTCGTTTGCCCTTGGAATTCCGGCTCGCGGATGAAGACTGACAGCATGCCGGCGGCGGTACCGGTGATGTCGTCGGCGTTGATTTGCGATGCTTTTTTGTTGCCGGTCAGCTCGCCATACGCGCGTAGGCCCTTGGTGAGGGCAGCGCGTAAACCCGCTTCATGGGTGCCGCCTTCAGGCGTGGGTACCGTATTGCAGTATGACGAGAGGAAGCCGTCGCGGTCGGCGACCCAGGTGATGGCCCATTCGCAGCTACCGTGGCCGCCAGCCGCGTCGTGGCGGCCCGCGAACACGTCCTTGGTGACCACCGCACCACCGTTGATGGAAGCGGCCAGAAAGTCGCGCAGCCCGCCGGGGAAGTGGAAGACCGCGTTCGCCGGCGTCTCGTCTTTGCCTGTGATCAGCGCCTCATCGCAGGCCCAGCGGATTTCGACGCCGCCGAACAGGTAGGCCTTCGAGCGTGCCATGCGCATCAGGCGCGCAGGTTTAAAGGCGCAGCCCTTGCCGAAGATCGTCTCGTCCGGCTTGAAGCGCATGCGGGTGCCGCGCCGGTTTTGCACCGCACCGGCTTTCTTGAGCGGGCCGTCGGGCTGACCACGGTGAAAGCTCATGCGGTAGAGCTGCTTGCCGCGGGCGATCTCAACTTCCAGGTGTTCCGCAAGCGCGTTGACCACCGAGACGCCGACGCCGTGAAGGCCGCCGGAGGTGTTGTAAACCTTGGAATCGAACTTACCGCCCGAATGCAGCGTGGTGAGGATCACCTCCAGCGCCGACTTCTTCTTGTATTTGGGGTGCGGGTCCACTGGGATGCCGCGCCCGTTGTCCGTCACCGTCAGATAGTCGTCAGCGCCAAGATGCACATCGATCCAGGTGGCGTGCCCGGCGACGGCCTCGTCCATGGCGTTGTCGATCACTTCGGCGAACAGGTGGTGCAGCGCCTTTTCGTCGGTGCCGCCAATGTACATGCCCGGGCGGCGGCGCACCGGTTCAAGCCCCTCCAACACCTCGATGTCGGCGGCGGTGTAGGCATCTTCGGCCGCGGGCGAGCCGGTCTTGGTGGCGGCGCGGGCGCGCGCCCGTTTCGACGTGGTGTCGCTCACAGGAGCCTCGAGTGTGGCGAAAAGATCTGTGTTTGCAGCCATGATCTCGCGTCCTGCGTGGGGTTCGCCGCTGGAACCTGTTGAGACGCGGGACGAGACCAGGGCGCACACGCGGTGGTCGGCGTGCGCTGGCGCGGTCGAATCGTTCGTTCGTATTGACCGCACCGCAGATCGCACGGCGGGTTCGCGCATGCAAGGGGCCGGGAGGTGAACGCCGGCACCCTTTCAGCACAGGTGTTCGGCCTGTGGCTCGGTTGCGGCCCCTTCTTGAGTTGGCGCTGTCTTGCGTTGGCCCTGTCTGGTGCGAACCTTGTTTGGCGTCGGCTCTGCCTCGTGCGGGCTTCGATCGTGCGCCCGCCTAAGCTGCTGGCCCTGCCTTGCCCGCTTCGATCGCACGCCAGATTTTTTCAGGCGTCAGTGGCATATCGATGTGGGTCACGCCGAATTCGCGCAACGCATCGCACACCGCGTTCACGATCGCCGGCGGCGCGCCGCAACAGCCCGCTTCGCCCGCACCCTTGACGCCAAGCGGGTTTCTGCTGGTTGGCGCATCCTCGTAATAGATGATCGTCATCGGTGGCATGTGATCGGCACGCGGCACGCAATAGTCCATGAAGGACGCCGACATCAATTGCCCCGTCTCCTCGTCGTAGACCACGTTCTCGTAAAGCGCCTGGCCGATGCCTTGAGCGACACCGCCCATGACCTGCCCATCGGCCGTCATCGGGTTGAGGATGCGGCCGAAGTCGTCGACGGCCCAGAAGTGGATGACCTCCACCGTGCCCATCTCGATGTCGACCTCGACTTCGGCGGCGTGGACGCCATTGGGAATGGTGATGGCCTCACGTTCGAAGACCGCGGTGGTATCAAGCGCGCTTGCGCCCGCCGCAGGCTGCAGGCTTTCAGGCAGGCGGGCGGGATCGCGTGCAGCCGCCGCGACGTCGTCGAAGGTGATCTCCTGGCCGGTTTTGCTGTCGCGGAAGCGACCCGCGTCAAAGGCCATGTCAGCGGCCGTCGAGTTGAGCAGATGGGCTGAGATCGCGCGTGCCTTTTCGACGATGTCCCCGGCCACCTGTTGGACCGCGTTGCCGCCGACCTCCATGCCACGCGAGCCGCCATGGCCGCCGCCAAGCGCGGTTGCCCGGGTGTCGGCCTGACGGAAGGCGACGCGGGCTGGATCGATGTGCAGATGGGCGCTCAAAAGCTGCGTCAGGACCGTTTCATGGCTCATGCCGGTCGAATGCGAGCCAACCGCCAGCGTCAGTGTGCCATCGGCCGCGAAAGTGACGTTCGCTTCTTCCTTGGGGCCGCCGCCTGTGCATTCCAGGTAGGGCACACAGGCGAACCCGCGGCGCTTTGTCGGATCAGCTTCGCGCGCGGCGGCAGCGCGTTGGGCAAAGCCGTCGTGGTCGGCAAGCGCCAATGTCTGGTCGAAGATGACCGCGAAAGCGCCGCTATCGATCGACAGGCCCATGGGCGTCACATGCGGCAGCGCCTGCGATGGGATCAGGTTCTTACGCCGCAATGCGAAACGGTCGACGCCCAGGTGGCTGGCGGCGTAATCGATGATGCGCTCGATCTGGTAGGAGGCTTCAGGCCGGCCGGCACCGCGGTAAGGGTCGGTCTGAACGGTGTTGGTGAAGACCGCACGCGCTTCGTAGTGCATGGCGGGAAACAGGTAGGGTCCACCTTGGGTGCGCGCTGAGCCGCCCGTCGGTGTGAACGGGCCAACCGTGCCACACCAGGCGCCGATGTTGCCAAGCGTGGCGACGTGCAGGGCGAGGAAGCGGTGGTCAGCATCGAGCGCGAGCCGGACCGTTGAAGTTTGGTCGCGGCCATGGGTGTCGCTGGCGATCGCTTCGGTGCGCTCGGCCACCCATTTGACCGGGCGCCCGATCGCTTTTGCCGCGTGCAGCATCAGCGGGGGTTCAGCGTAGAGCGAGTTTTTAGCGCCGAAACCACCGCCGACGTCAGGCGCGATGTGGTCCACACGATCGGCGTCGAGCCCCAGCATCTCAGCGAAAATGCCGCGGTTGGCGTGGATGTTTTGAGAGGAGTTCCAAAGCGTGTAGCGGCCGCTTGAGGCGTCATAGGCGGCGAGGCACCCACGTGGTTCCATCGGGACGGCGGTGACGCGGTTGTTGACGAGATCGAGGCTGATCACGTGGGCCGCGTCGGCGAAGGCCGCCTCGGTCTCATCGGGGGTACCGAGCGAGAAATCGAGGCAGACGTTGTCTGGCAGATGATCCCACAGCCGCGGCGCGCCGGGCGCGAGGGCGGCTTGCGGCGTTGTCACCACGGGGAGGTCGTCGTAGTCGACGAAAATGAGGTCGGCCGCCGCGCGGGCCTGCGCGTAGGTTTCCGCGACGACCAGAGCCACCGCTTCGCCCGCATGGCGGACCTTGTCGACCGCCAGGCAGTGATGCAACGCCTCCTGATAGGCGGTGCCATCGCGGTTGGTTTTCACGCCTGAGCGGCAGGGGATCGGCTTGTAGCCCGCCGCCACCCACTCTTCACCCGTCATGACGAGCAGTACACCTTCTTGCGCGCGCGCTTCGTCCGCATCGATGCTCAGGATGGTGGCGTGCGCGAACGGGCTGCGCAGGAGGAACGCGTGGGCTTGGTTGTCGAGCACCATATCATCGATGTAGGTGCCGGTGCCTTGCAGAAAGCGCTGATCTTCAAGGCGCGCCATGGGTTGGCCGACGGGGATGATCTGGTTCATGGCGTCTCGTCTCCCGGTGAATGCGTCGATGTCAGTTTAAGGGCGCGCGTCTGCTTGGCACGCGCGCTTAAGCCCGGCCAGCCTGTACGCCCGCGATGGCGCTGCGGCTTCAAGCCTTGGGAAGGCCAGCGAGGGCGCGCTTGGCGAGCACGCTGATCAGGTGCGCGCGGTAGGCGGCGCTTGCGTGGAGATCGCTGGCGAGCCCTTCAGCATCAATGGTGATCGCGTCGATGGCGTCAGGCGTCAGCGACGCGTTGAGGGCCGCTTCAAGGCCAGCGTGCCGGTAGACGCTGTCGCCTGCGCCGGTGATGGCGACGCGTACATCACCGGCGGCATGCTGCGCGATAAAGACGCCGACAAGCGCATAGCCGGAAGCGGGGTTGGGGAATTTTGCATAGGCGCTGGCCACGTGGCGCGGCATGCGGACCGCCTTGATCAGTTCGCCCGGCTCCAACGCGGTTGTGAACATGCCGACGAAAAAGTCTGCCGCTTCGATGCGCCGCTGGTCGGTCTCGATGATGCCGCCCAAGGCCAGCACGGCGGCTGGGTAGTCGGCGGACGGGTCGTTGTTGGCGAGCGCACCGCCTAGCGTGCCAAGGTTGCGCACGTGCGGATCACCGATCCCGGCTGCCAGGCACGCGAGCGCGGGCAGGCTCGCCAAGATGGTCGCATCGCCAGCGAGAGCCGCATGCGTCGTCATGGCGCCGATCACGAGATGATCGCCTTCCGCGCAAACACCCTTGAGTTCGGGGATGTGCCGCAGCGCGATCAAACGGTCGGGTGCGGCGAGCCGCTGCTTGATGACCGGAAGCAGCGTTTGCCCGCCCGCGAGATAGCGTGGGTCCGCGGCTTCATCGAAGGCGGCGCGGGCTTGGGCGACGTCCTGGACGCGCGCGTAGTGAAAGCTGCTCATGCTTGCCCCTGCGAAGCGTTGTTTGCGTGATCAGCCATACCGGCCTTGTCAACTTTGCCAGTAGGGTCCGGGCGCATCGCCTCGCCCGCCTCGCGCACCGCCGCCATGATCGAGCGGTAACCGGTGCAGCGGCAAAGGTTGCCTTTCAGGCCTTGCTTGATCGCCTCATCGCTTGGATCGGGATCGTTCGCGAGCAAGCTCAGCGTCGCCATCACCATGCCCGGCGTGCAAAAGCCGCATTGCAACCCGTGGTTGGCTTTGAACGCGGCTTGTACCGGGTGTAGCGGTTCGCCCGGCGCGCTCACGCCTTCGATCGTCAGAACGTCGGCACCGTCGACCTCGGCGGCCAGCATCGCGCAGGCCTTCACCGACAAGCCATCGACGTGCACAACGCAGGCCCCGCATTGCGAGGTATCGCAGCCAACGTGCGTGCCGGTCAGTTTCAGCGGACCGCGAAGCAGATCCACCAGGAGCATGTCGTCAGGCACATCAAGGCGTTGCGCTTGACCGTTCACGGTACAAGACAGCGTGGGCATGGCGCCCCTCTTGGGTTGCGTGTTGGAGGAACCGGCTTCGTGAAGGCGCCGGCGGTCCGCGTGCGGGATAAACCGCGCTGGACGAGATCGGATAGACGCGGTGACGTTAGCGCACAGGTAAGGGGCGTTGGAAGGGGCTCAACGCAAAAACGCCGGCCCCTCAGGACCGACGTATCGGGGACCGGCCCCAAAGAACGCGTAGTGAGGACCGGCGTTGCGCGTATCGTCGCTGATTGCAGCCGCGTTGTTTACGAAGCTCGCGGCTGCGACGCGAAAGGGACTAAGCGGCCGACTTCGGTTTGAATGTCAGCGAGACGCCGTTGATGCAGTGGCGCTTGCCCGTCGGCGCAGGCCCATCGTTGAAGACGTGTCCCTGATGGCCGCCGCAGCGTGCGCAGTGCACCTCGGTGCGCACCATGAAGAAGCTGCGGTCAACGCTGGTGCCGACCGCGCCATCGAGCGCTTCGTAGAAACTCGGCCAACCGGTGCCGCTGTCGTACTTCGTGGACGAGGCGTAGAGCGGTAGATCGCAGCCGGCGCAATGGTATGTGCCCACGCGCTTTTCATTCAGCAGCGGGCTTGTGTAGGGCCGTTCGGTGCCGTGCCTGCGCAACACGTAGAACTGCTTAGGCGTCAGCAGCTTTTTCCATTCCGCGACTGTTTTGGTGACCTTGAACGTTTTGCCCGACTTGGCGGCAAACGCGGCTCCACGGCTGCCGAACGAAACGAAGGCTGTGCCAACGACGGCAGCGGCCGCGGACTGCAGCAGGAGTTGACGTCGGTTCATGGGGCTCTCCGATGGCGCATGTGACTTCGGGCGGAGAATAAGCCTGTTCGTGCTCACACTGAAGTCGCGATTGCGTGAGGCTTAGAGTCGGTTCGCTTCAACTTGAAGCGGAACCGACATCTTAGCTTTTTTGTTTTGCCGTTCATCTTTCGCCTCGGGTGAGTCCACCTGAAGCGGATGAAACTCTAGGGGCTCTTGAGCTTGAGAGCGCGGGATGGCAGCGCGTTCAACGGCAGTAGTTGCTGCGCCGTCGCGGGGCCATGTCGAAGTGGAAGTGGTTTCGATGGGCGTCGTTCGATTCGGGGCCCAGCACAGTGCCGAAGATCGCGCAGGCGTTGGCGTGTACGTCGTTCAAAAAGCGGCTGGCGACATCGGGCGGTGCGGCGACGGCGCCGGGGCGAGCGAGCGGGCGGGCCTTGCGCGGCGCACGCGGTCGCTTGCTCGCACGCGTAGCGGCGCGGGGGGGCACGGCGTTGGCATCCGGAGCTGGTGGTGGTGCGATCACCGGTTGGGCGGCCCGCAGGTCGCGGCGAACCGCACCCCAATGACGCAGCAGGTTGATGCGGCGGCCGCTCGACAGCGTAAACGTGCCGATATCAAGCGCGTTGGCGCGGCCGTGCTCGCTCAAGCGGCCGACCCGGCGGTTGTAGCGGTTGCGGCAGGAATAAGCAGACAAGTTCGATACGCGCACCACCTTGGCGCCAAAATGGCGGCGGGCATCATCCTGCAACGTGCCCGTGATCCAGCGGTGTAGGGCCGCGATCATCCGACAGTTCAGCGTCGCGGCAGGGACGATCGCAACGCCATCTTCGGCACCGATGCGCGTCACCTTCAGCGGGGCTGGATCGCCGCATCGCCCCTTTTTGACAGGCGCAAGCGGGACCGCATTGACTTTGATGCCGCGCAACAGGCGCTTGCAGAGCGCTTGAGCTTGCCCGATTTCGGCATCGCTCCAGACGTCAGGCGGCGGTGTTGATGGCGTAGCTGGGGCAGATGGCGGGGCGTTATCAACCCGGTTGGGCGTCGCGCGGTTGGCCCGGCGGCTGTTGCGGACCGGGAGCGGCGGCGCAGGGTTTGCGCGCGCGCCATCGATCGGCCCGGCAGCGGACCGGGGCGATGCCCACCTTTGGGCGTCTGCGGGCGTGCTGAGCAGCGCCGTCCCGGTAACGGCCACAGCCAAGAGCGCAGAACAGAACGGCGACCCTCGTTGGCCGCCACGCATGGCCGCACGCATTAGCGAAACCCGACCGTCCCGGTCGCGCCCTGCGAGAGCACGGCATCGCTGCGGCTTGACTCGCGGTCATCGTCATCGCCGGGGCTGCCCAGCTCGTTCACCAACCGGTTGCGCGCGCGGTTCACGCGGCTTTTGATCGTGCCAACCGCGCAGCCGCAAATGTTCGCGGCTTCTTCGTACGAGCAGCCGGCCGCACCCACCAACACCAGCGCCTCGCGCTGATCGTCGGGCAGGCGGTCGAGGGCGGCTTGAAAATCCTTCATGTCCATGTGGGCGTGTTGGCCGGCGGGCGACTTCAATTGCGCGGTCATTTCGCCATCGACGTCTTCGACCTCGGCGCGGCGCTTGCGGTGCTCGGTGTAAAAGGCGTTGCGCAGAATGGTAAACAGCCACGCGCGCAGGTTCGTCCCCTCCTGGAAGCTGTCGATCGCTCCCCAGGCACGCATCAGCGTTTCCTGCACCAGATCATCAGCGCGCGAGGCGTTGCCGCACAGCGAATAGGCGAAGCCGCGCAAGTTAGGGATTTGTGCCACAAGGTCCTTCTTGACCTGCTCGGAAGCTGCCATCAGCTTTCGCCCCCCTCGGGCTTCGCGGCGTCCTCGGCCTCCTCAAGCTGCCTGAGCAAGTCGAGCAATTTGTCAGGCACAGGCTCGTTCGCAACGGAATCATAAATCCCGCGTAGCCGCTCCCCGATGAAGCCCTGCAGCACGTCATCAAGCGCAGCGTTATGCTGTTCAGCCGCCTCCCCTTCGGGATCAGGCGGAATCGAACCGCCATTGTCTCGCGTGTTGGACGTCACGTTCGCGCTCCGCTCCGGCCGCAGGCCGTCTGCGGCGTTTTCCATCCCTGGCTTCTTCACGCTTTCGTTCCCGGTTCGCACCATCATCGGGCCCGCTGCCGCACGATGTCGTCGTGCGCGGACAGCGCCGCAGGTTTGCGCGGGCGCTGCGCCGTTTAATCGGTCGCAGCTCATCAATGCAAGCGATGGCCTGCAAGTTCCATGGTGAGGCGATGGCCTGCTCATGACGAGGGTCGGTGTTGAAGGCGCCTGTTAGGCCGCGGTGCGACGCAGGCCATGGCACAGATCAGCCGCCCAGGCTCGTTTGGTAGGGCTGCGTTGGGGCGACCGGTTCATCGCCCTCGACGAGGTACCTGTCGGGGATGCGGGCGCTCCAGGTGAGGCCGGCTTTGTGGTGGCGCAGGTTCACTTGCGCAGACAGGGCGGCCTCGATCATCTGTGTGACGACGATCCGGCCGAAGCCCGTCTTCTGCGGGCGTCTGACTTCCGGGCCGCCCTTTTCGCGCCACTGGATGACGATGTCGCGGGCATGCTCCGGGGGGGCTTCAGCCGGCGCTTCGCCGTTGCCCTGGGGCGGCTTCGTGGGCGCGAGTTTCCACGAGATTGCAACCCGACCTTCGGCGACCGATAGCGCCCCGTATTTCAAAGCGTTCGTCGCCAATTCGTGGAACACCATGCCCAGGTTCTGCGCCGCTTCCGGTGCGAGCAGCAGGTCCGGTCCGGTGAATTCAACGCGCTGCAAGTCGTTGCCGAGCCACCCCAGTTGCGCCTTGGCGAGACCTTGCATCTCAACGCCGCGCCAGTCGTGGCGGATCAGCACCTCGTGGGAACGCGCCAACCCCTGAATGCGACCGTTGAAGCGCTTTTGGTAATCGTCAAGGTCGCTCGCTTGCGCGGCTGTGCGGCGGGCCACGGCCTGCACCACGGCGAGGAGGTTCTTGGAGCGATGGGAGAGCTCGCGCATGACGTAGAACAGGTGGCGCTCATGGCGCTTGCGCTCACGAATGTCGTCAATGATGAGAGAGGCGCCGGCGATGTCGCCGGTCGGGCTGCGCAGGGGCGCCAGGGTCACTTCAACATCGATTTCGTCATCGCTGGCCGTCTTGACGCAGCCTTCAAGCATGCGGGTTTCGCCGTTCCTTACGTCTTCGAGTGCCGCTTCGATGTCGTCTTGCGATACGGGCGCAAAGAGCGAGACGAGCGTGCGCCGCTGTGCTTCATCAGGGCCGAAGCCGGTGAGACGGCCCGCGGCCGCGTTCCACGATTGAATGGCGCCGGTGTGGTCAACGCTGAGCATCGCGTCGGCCGATGAGGCGACGATCGCGGCGAGTTGCGCGTTTGAGCGCTCCGAGCGGTTGCGCTCGATGGAGGCTAAGCGGAGCGCGCGCGCGACTTCGTTTGCCTCTTTGAGCGCGCTGTTGACGCGTATCGGTAGCTGGCCTTTGCCAAAATTACGCGCGCTGTCCGCCACCATCTCGATGGGGCCGGCGATCTGACGTCCGAATGCCAGCGCCAGCAACAGCGACAGACCGATGACCGCGATGGCACCGGCGAGAAACATCATCCAGGATTTCCAACGGGGCCAGCGCACAGAGTCGCTTGGCACCCAAGCGGCCACCATCCAATTTGAGATCCGCGAACGGGTAAAGGCGCGCATCACTTCGTAACCGGCGATCGCCTCGATGCTTACCAACGTCGACCCCGTATCGCTGACCGGACGGGCGCTGCCCTGGGGAAGCACCTTGCCGACGTAGGCGGCGTGGTCGCGCAAGCGGGCGATGATGCGGTTGTCGGTGCCGGCGATCCCCGATTGCCACCCTTCGGGCAACGGCGCACGGCGCAGGATTTCCAGGAAGTGCGTCGCTGGAACGGCGATCGCCAGCACGCTGGTGACCCGGCCACTGCGGACCACAGGGACGACGACGCCAAGCACGGGGATGCTATCGGCGGAACTCATCTGCAGATCGCTGATGACAGGCTTGCGGGTCTTCGCCGCGCGTTGGAACAAATCGAGCCGTTGCACCCTCGGCAGCGTCCGGCCCAAATGCGTCGCGCGGGTGTTGGCAAGTTGCTGGCCCTTACGATGGTCGACGAGGACGATGTAATAGGGGCTGCCTACCAGCGCCTGCTTGGCGCGGTTTTGAAAGCGCTGCAGCCCGCGTTCGCTCAGCGACACCGAACTGGCAAGCGTGCGGCCCATGGTGATCATCTTGCCAAGTTCGCTGTCGACGTCGTTGGCGATGGTGCGCACCACCTGCAGGCTGCGCTCATTCAGAAGTTCGCGCTCAACCGTGCCCGCGCGCCACAGGATGGTGGCGCCGGTCACAAGGATCGGCGTCGTGATCGCGAGCGCGAACAGCATCAGGAGTGTGCGTACGGGCAAATCTTGTTGCCCGGTCCGCAGCCGTCCCAAGAGGCGTCGCAGATCGATCATGGTGGCCAGTCTTGTCGCGGGTGTTGATGGCGGAGAAGGCATGCGGTGATGCTAATCGGGTGCAAGCGACAGACGCTTGAACGTAGCATAGGTTCCCTCAACGCGTGAAATTTTGCCGCATGACAGACGAACCTGGCGCGCGCGGGTGGTGGCGATGCGGCAGGGCCGGCGGTGGGCGCAGAACGCTCGATGCGCGGCGCTCAGACGTAGAAGGCGACCAGCAGGACGGCGAGCACGGCGGTGGTCCAAAAGGCCATCGCGCCGGTGGGCGTTGTGCCGCCCAAGGTGGTCTCTGGCTGATGCACTGCGGCGAGGATGCGTCCAGCGTGACGGCCAAGGTCGCGGATCGCGCCTGCGAACGCGGTGTAAGCGCTGCCAGCACCACGGTAGAACGCGTCGACCGCGTCGCGACCCAGCCGGCGGTAGAGCCAATCGGTGTCGAGCAACCGGCCCGGTGCGCTCAGTGTGAGCCAGCCGCGTTGCCACGCGATCGCAAAGGCGAGGGCCGCGAAAGCGAGGAGTTGCACCTTGGTGATGACGTTTTCCAGTTTGAACGCCTCATAGGTGACGTCGCCCGGTAGCAGAGCGAAGAACGCGCTAGGGCTGACGCCGATCCCTACGCAGGCGAGCGCCGTTAACATCATCGCGGCAAGCATGTTGGGCGGCGTGTTCGCAGGGCGCGTATCGAGGCCGGGGGTGTTGGGGCGCGCGAAGAACGCCGCGTAAGTGACCTTGATGCCGGCGACGAGAAAGACGCCAGCGCTGGCGAGCAGCAGCACGGCCCAGACGCTCGCGTAGCCCGCCTTGGCGACGGTAGCGAAAATCAGCGACTTAGCGAGGAAGCCCACGAAGAGCGGCGCGGAAATCGCCAGCGCGCCGATGCAACATAGGGCCGCGGTCCACGGCATTGTTCGCGCTAACCCGCCCAGCTGCGATGCGCGCGCGGTGCCCGTATGCAGCAACACCGCGCCAAGCGCCATCAACAGCAGCAGTTTGTAGAGGATGCTGGCGGATGCTTGTGCCGCGGCTGCGCCGATGGCGAACGGCGTGCCAACGCCCACCGCAATCACCATGAAGCCGATCTGATTGATGATCGCGTAGGCGATGACGCGGCGCAGGTCGTCTTCCGCGACGGCATAGATCAGCGTAAAGATCGCCATCACGGTGCCGACCGCGATCAGAACGTCTGAGCCGGGGAAGCCGCGTGCGAGGGCGTAAACGGCGAGCTTGGTTGTGAACGCCGACAACATGACGGTGCCCGTCGGTGTGGCTTCAGGGTAGGCATCGACAAGCCAGGTGTGCAGCAGCGGGAACGCACCCTTGATGGCAAAGGCGAGCAGGATGAGCCAGGTGGCGAGCGGGACGGTGTGCCACGTTTCCCAGGTCACGGCCTGGAATGCCTTGAAGTCGATCGAGCCGGTGGCGTTCAGATGGACCATGACGCCGGCCAGCAGGATCACACCCGACATCACCTGGATGATGAGGTAGCGCATGCCGGTGGCGTAAGCGCGTTCCCCTCCGCTCGACCAGATCAGGAAGACCGACGTGATCGCGGAAATCTCCCAGAAGGTGAAGAGCGTGATGAAGTCGCCTGCGAACACCGCGCCGAGCGCGCTGCCCGCGTAAAGCGTGCCGGCGGTCGCCTCAAGAGGGCTCTTCAGGTGCAGCGCATAGACGTTGACGAGCAGGGCGGCGAGCGAGAACGCGAGGCCGAAGATGCGGGAGAGGTCGTCGACGCGCAGCGTGGTCAGTTGCTGGCCGAACAACGTAAGGCTGCCCGCATCGCCCGCGTTGAGCGTGAAGACGTGCCAGCCGACGAGCAGCGGCAGTACGACGGCCCAGGCGCCGCGCAGCACATGCGGCAGCAACGGAAACAGCAGCGCGCCCGCGATCAGCGCGATCCCCGGGTTTAACTGCGCCAACACCTCAGCCATCGTAGTGGGTCTCCTTGCGGCGCAGCAGGGCGATCACTGGCTTGACCAGGGCGAGCAGGGCGACGCCACTCAGGAAGCCGCAGGCGGGGTAGATGCCGATCACCTGCTCGATCGCGAATTTCCCTTTTTTGGCGATCACGAAGTCGGCGGCGAACAGCGCGATGCAAAGGATGATGAGTGCGCGCAGGACGGTGGCAGCGCTCAACCATGAGGAGGCGGCGCGCGTGGTTGAGCCTTGCGAGGTGTCAACCATTGCCGCCTCCCGTGAACACCATCCGCAGCAGCGTTTCGATCGGCCCGGCGGTGAAGAACAACACGATGCAGGAGAGCGCGGTCAGGCTCAGCGCGATCAGGCAGGGCAGCGGGGCTTCCTTGATGGCCACCGTTTCGCCAGGCTTGGTGCCAGGCGGCGCGAACATGAAGCCCCGGATCACGATCGGCAGCAGGTAGGCGACGTTGAAGAGCGAGCTGAGCATCAACACCACGACCGCGATCTGGTGGCCGGCATCCAGCGCGCCGATCCCGATCAACCATTTGCTCCAGAGGCCGCCAAAGGGCGGGAGGCCGATGATGCTTAAACTGCCGATCAGGAAGGCTGCCATGGTGACGGGCATGACACGGCCGATGCCGTCGAGTTCGCTGATTTCAGTTTTGTGAGCGGCCACGTAGATCGCGCCGGCGCAGAAAAAGAGCGTGATCTTGCCAGCCGCGTGCATGACGATATGCATGCCCCCGCCCACGATGCTGGTCGAGGTGGCAAGGGCCGCAGCGAGCACGATGTAGGCCAGTTGCCCCACCGTCGAGTAGGCAAGCCGCGCCTTGAGGTTGTCCTGCGCGATGGCTACCACGGACGCGAGTACCAAGCTCGCGCTGGCGACGTAGACCAGCCACGTGTTCGCATCCGCCTCGGTCAGGAAGTCGAGGCCGAAGATGTAGGTCACCACTTTCAGCATGGTGAACGCGCCCGCCTTAACAACGGCGACCGCATGTAGCAGCGCGCTCACCGGCGTCGGCGCGACCATGGCGCTTGGCAGCCAGAAATGGATCGGCATCAAAGCGGCTTTGCCGATGCCGAACGCGAACAGCGCGAGCAGCAGGTAAAGCGGCGGGCCGTAGATCTTGCCCGACAAGATCCCCTCGGGGCGGAAGTCGAGCGTGCCGGCGATCGCGTAGGTGGCAACCAGGGCGGGCAACAACAGGCCGATCGACGTGAACAGCAAGATCATCAGGTAGATGCGCCCGCCGGTCTTGGCTTCCTTGCTGCCCTTGTGGGTGACAAGCGGGTAGGTCGAGAGCGTCAGCACCTCGTAGAAGATGAAAAGCGTGAACAGGTTGGCGCTGAACGCAAGCGCGATGGTGGCCGCGATCGAAACGGCAAAACACACGTAGAACTGGGTTTGGCGGATCTCACCGTTGCCGCGCATGTAGCCAATCGAATAGATCGAGTTGATGATCCATAGGCTCGAGGCGACGAGCGCGAACAGCATGCCGAGCGGTTCGATCTTGAAGGCGATGGTGAGGCCTTCGAGCACCTGGAAGCCACCCATTCCAGGGCGGTTGCCGTCCAGAACGGTGGGTAGCAGGCTCAGCACAACCGCGAAGAGCGCGATCGCGGTGATGATGGTGACGCCCTCGCGCAGGTTGGGCGCGCGGTGGAACAGCGGGATCAGCAAAGCGCCTGCGGCCGGGATCAGCAGGGCAGCGAGCATCAAGGTTGCGGCGGGCGCGTCGATCAAGGTCATGGCGCCCTCACTTCAGACCAGTGAGCAGGCCGCGTGCGGCCCGTTCAGCGATGTCGGCTGACCACGTGGTGTCGAGGCCGAAGAATACGATCATGGCGGTCAGCACCAGCAGCGGCACCATCATGGAGGCGGGCGGGTCACTCGCCTTGTCGCAGCGCGGATCAAGGTCGCGGAAGTAGGCGACTTCGACCACTTTGCCGATGTAGATGAGTGCGATCAGCGAACTGGCCATGATCAAGAACACCACCGGCCATTGCCCGCCTTCGACCGCGCCTATGGCGAGATACCATTTCGAGATGAAGCCCGCCGTGCCGGGCACGCCGATGATGCCGAGCCCTGCGACCACGAAGGCTGCCATGGTGAGCGGCATGCGCTGGCCGATGCCGGCAAGCTGCGACAACCTTGAGGTGCCAAGCCGGAAGAAGATGATGCCGGCTGCCATGAAGAGCGCAGCCTTGATCAGCGCGTGGTTGAACAGGTGGACGATACCGCCGGTGAGCCCCGGTTCGTTGGCGAGGGAGACGCCGAGCGTCATGTAGCCGATCTGCGCGAGCGACGAATAGGCAAGCATGCGTTCGATGCTGTCCTCAAAGACCGCCAGAAAAGAGCACACGAACATGGCGATCAGCGAGAGGATCAGCAGCACCTGGGCGAGCGGCAGGCTATCAAGGGCGATCGCGGCGCCGAACACCGTGAACATCATGCGCAACAGCAGATAGACCGCGACCTTGGTGGCCGTTGCCGACAGGAAGACGGTCGCAAACGAAGGCGCGAAGGCGTAGGCGTTGGGCAGCCAGACGTGCATCGGAAAAAGCGCAAGTTTCAACGCGACGCCGACGAAGACGAAAGCGATGCCGGCAAGGATCGGCCGGTTGCTTTCGTCGAACGCGGGCCCCAGGCGCTGCGCCATGTCCGCAAGGTTGAGCGTGCCCGTCACATTATAAAGGAGGCCGACACCGATCACGTAGAGCGTCGCGCCCACCGTGCCTAGGATCAGGTACTGATAGGCGGCAAGCAGCGCCCGGCGATCGTTGCCCATCGCGATCATCACGTAGGTGGCGAGCGATGAAATCTCCAAGAACACGAAGATGTTGAAGGCATCGCCCGTTGCCGCGATCCCGAGCAGGCCGCCAATGCAAAGCAGGTAGCTGGCGTAAAACCAGGGTTGCTGTCGCTGTTCGATCTCGTGGTCGACCGACACGCGGGCGTAAGGCAGTGCCACTGCGCCGATGCCTGAGACGAGCAGCATCACGAAGGCGTTGAGCGCGTCGATGCGGTACTCGATGCCGATCGGCGGCAGCCATCCGCCGAGCGGGTATGAAATCGTGCCTTCGCTCAACACGCGCCACAGCAGCGCGGCAGCCGTGATCGGCAGCGTCCAGGAGACGATCAGCGTAAAGGCCCAGGCGTAGATGCCGCGCGGGAGCAACGCGCATAGCGTGGCCGCCAATAACGGGATCACCACCTGCAGCACCGGCAGATGGTCGAGCAGCACAAACGGTTTGGAGGCGGCCGCGGCAAGCGGGACAGCGTTGCCCGCGCCGGCCGCAGCGGCGGCGATCAGGAGGCTCATGCCGGGCGACCTCCATCGCGCCGGTCTGGCGCGCGAGAGCGATCACCCTTTTCCCCCTGGTCGTCGCCCCGCGCGAAGATCTCTTCTTCTTCGATCGACCCGTAGGCTTCATTGATGCGGATCACGAGGGCGAGGCCAAGCGCGATCGTCGCGACGCCGACCACGATCGCCGTTAGGATCAGCACGTGGGGTAGGGGGTTGGCGTAAACTTTGTAGGCCGGCTCCAGGATGGGCGCGGTACCGCCCAAAATTTTCGCTGGCGTGAGATAGAGCAAGTAGACCGACGTTTGAAACAGCGACAGCCCGATCAGCTTTTTGATCATGTTGCCGCGCGCGATCACGATAAAGAGGCCAGCGACCATCAAGAAGATCGTGATGAAGTAATTGTAGTAGTCGACGAGCGGCTGCGCCTTATCGAGAAAAGCTTCCATCAACGCCCCCGCGCGATGAAGGCGTAGAACATTGAAATCATGGTGCCGGCGACGCTGACGAGCACGCCGATCTCGATGGCGATGATGCCCCACTCCTGCGCTTTGGCGTGGTTCTCGTGGTAGACGCTGTAGTCAAGAAAGCCGCGCCCGCCGAAGAGGCCTGGCAGCCCGGCAACGAGATAGATGAACACGCCGAGCGGCACCATAGCGTTGGCAACGCCGGTGGGGACAGCGCGTAGCGCGGTGCGCTTGCCGAACACGATCGCGTAGAGGATGACCATGCCGGCAGCGATGACACCGGCCTGGAAGCCGCCGCCGGGCCCGTAATCGCCGTGGAAATGCACGTAAAGCGCAAACACCAGCATGAATGGCATCAGCAGCTTGGTGGTGATGCGTAGGATCAGATCAAAGGTCATGGCGAGCCGCTGGATTGAGGGGGCGTCGTGCCGGTACTTGAGGTGCTGGTGTCGGCCGCAGCGGTGGTCGCGGTTGTGCCCGCGGCAGCGTCATCCTCGCGCTCTGCAAGGTCCGCATCCGTCTCATCGCCGGAACCACCGTCGCTGTCAGTTTCATCTTCGCGAGGCGTGGGATCGCGAGGCGCGCCGCGCAACAACATCATCACGCCGATGCCGGCGGCAAACACCACGGTGACTTCGCCCAGCGTGTCGAAGGCGCGGTAGCTGGCCAAAACCGTCGTGACGACGTTCTTGACGCCCATGTCGCGCAGCGAGTTCTCCAGGTAGTAGGGCGCTACGTGCTGATGGATGGCGGCGTTTTCCGCGCCAAACTTGGAGAGGCCCGGCGTGCCGTAGATCAGCGCGGCACCGATGATCAACGAGACCATCAGGGGGATGGCGACCGAACCCACCGGTGCCATCTCGCGCGGCTTGCACAAGTGCAGCGCTGAAAGCAGCAGTACCGTCGAAACGCCCGCGCCGACCGATGCTTCTGTCATCGCCACATCGGGCGCATCGAGGAGCAGCATCACCGTCGCCATCAAAAACGAATAGACCCCGGCCAGGATCACCACGCCGAACATCGAACGCTGCACGATGATCGCCACCGTGATGGCGGCGAGCAACGTTAGCAAGGTCATGGTGATGAGCGCGATCATGTGTTTTTGCGCCTCTGCCGGTGGCGCGCTTTCACCTTGCCGCGGCGTGGCGTTTTGGGTGCACGCACGGTTTGGAGCAGGCTGCTGGGCTGGGCACCGGCGGCTTCGGCGCGGCGGTCCTCGTCAAGTTTGGGCTCGATGCCGGCGTGTAAGGCGGCCTGTGCAAGCGCGTGGGAGGCGACCGGACCGGTGAAGAACAGCAAGATCCCGATGAAGGCCAACTTGAGCGCGATCAACGTCGGCCCCGCCTGCAGCATAAGACCGGCGAGCAGCAGGCCAGCGCCCAGCGTGTCGACCACGCTGACCGCGTGCAAGCGGGTGTAGACGTCGGGCATCCGCATCAAGCCAAGCGCGCCTGTGAGGATGAAGAAACTGCCGCCAGCGATGAGCACCCAGCTCAGGACATGCACCAGCATCGCAAGATCGAACGCGCCTTCCATCGTACGCCTACGCCCCCTCGTCGTCAGGGGCATGCGCGAGGCTGCCGTAGCGGAAGTATTTGAGCACGGCGAGTGTGCCGATCAGGTTCAAGAGGCCGTACACCAGCGCCACGTCGAGCCACTCGGGCCGCTTGGTCAGGAAGCCGACTACGGCGAGCAGTAGGATGGCAAGTGTGCCGATCAGGTTCGCGGCCAACAGCCGGTCAAACACCGTGGGCCCCCGGATCGCACGGATGACGGCAAGGGCAAGCGAGACCAGAACGGCGAGGCTTCCAGCGATGAACATTCAACCCGCCCCCTCAAAGGCCGTCACTTTGCGGTCCATGTCACCCGCCTCAAGATCATCAGCACCGCCGGTCTGCAACGCGTGCACCAGGAGTGCCGTCCCGCCCTCCTCTTTGACGGTGATGGTACCGGGCGTCAGCGTGATGGAGTTGGCGTAAATGTTGACGCCAAGCGGTGTCTTCTGGCTGACCTGCACCCGCGTCATTGTGGGTGAGATCGGCAATGATGGCGACCAGATGATGCGTGACACGCTTAAGGCGGAGACGATGATCTCTTTGATCAGCCAGGGGAGGTACGTGAGCGCGCGGGGCAGCAGCTCGATCGGATGACCCTCGGGGTCGATGATGCGCATACGGTTGGCGAGCAGCAGGGTGAAGATGACGGTGAGCGCACCGAGCGTCAGCAAAAACGGTTTGTAGAGACCCGACAGCACAAGCCAGAACGCGGCCAGAACGAGCGCAAGACTGATGGTGCGCATGAGCCGCTTCCTCTCCTAGGTGTTCGATGCTGCGAGCGTGGTGGGTGGTGCGGGCAGGGCGGGGCGCGCGTGGTTGGTGCAACCTGTAAACTCGTGTCAGCCGGCTTACATAACAAGTCCGATGGCGAGGTCAACCGCCGGGCGTGTGGCGGCCGATCCGGTTTAGGCGATCGCGCTGTTCGCGGTTACGATCAAAAGCGGCGCGGGCGAGGGTGGATGCGCGGGCACGACGGTGGGCGTCAGAGACACACGGTCGACGCGCGCGATCGCAGACAGACGAAGGTGGTGCGATGCAAAAGCGGGTGCCCAAGACGGTCGAAGACTACGCGGCGATGTTGGAGGCGAACGCCCTTTTTAACGGTTTGGCGCGCGAGACGTTGCGGCGCTTGGCGGCCACCATGCGCAGCGTCCATGTGGACGGCGGCAAGGTTCTGTTCCGCCAGGGCGACACCGCGCAGGGCTGCTATTGCGTCGCCTCCGGCGTCCTGAAGGTGTCGATTTGTAGCGCTGGCGAGGATGATGAGATGGCCGAGACGCTGCTCGCGATCCTCGGCCGCGGCGATGTGATCGGCGAAATGGCGCTGGTCGATCGCCTGCCGCGATCCGCGACCATCACCGCGCTTAAAGACACCGAACTGGGGCTTATCAGTACGGCTGACTTTGAGCGCATCGCGGATGCCGACACCGAAATTTACCGTCACCTTTTGCGGGTCTTGAGCGCGCGGCTGCGCACAAGCAATGAGACCAAAGCGCAGGAACGCAAACGCATGTGCGAGCGGATCGCGCTGGTTTTGGTGCGGCTTGGCGAAGCGTTCGGCGAACCGTTGCCTGATGGGCGTATCCTGATCCGGCAGAAGTTTTCGCAGGCGCAGTTAGGGCAAATGGCGGGTTGCGCGCGCGAGAACGTCAACCGGCAACTGAACGCGTTCAAGCGTGAGGCGCTGATCTCGAAGATCTCCAGCTACTACTGCATCCATGATTGCGAGGCCCTGTTGGCGCACGCGCGCCAGTAAGTGTTCATGGGCACGCGCGGCCAACTGGCCGCGCTAACGGATCGGGGGCCGGTGAGAGGCGGTGAGGGCATTTAAAGGGCTGCGAAGCGCTCAACTCACCAGGCGAAAGGCGAGCACGCCCGCGATCGTCAGCGCCATCCCCAGCGCTTCCACCAACGTGATGCGCTCCTTGAAGTAGAGCCAGGAGATGGCCAGTGTGAAGATCGCTTCGACCTGGCCGACCGCGCGCACGTAAGACGCGTTCTCAATCGCAAACGCGATGAACCACCCGATCGACCCAAACGCGCTTGTGGTGCCGATGAAAGCGATCAGCCGCCTGTTCGGCCACAGCTTGGCGAACTGATCGCGCTCTTTCCAAGCAAGCCAAGCGCCAAGCCCCACCGTTTGGATGGCGGTCGCGACCACCACCGTCCACGCCGCGCGCCACAGCAACGGGCCGGGTTGCAGCGCAAGTGTCGCTTCACGCATGAATAAATACGAGAGCGTGAACATCAGCGCGCAGGCAAGCGCCACCTGCGTCGCGCGGCCAAACAGCAAACTCGCGACGCTCTCGCCTGTGCCGGTAAACGCGCTGACCCCGATTTTCCCGACCAACATCAAGGTGACGCCGGCTGTCACGATGAAGAGCGCGAACCAGCCGTCAGGGGTGATCGCTTCTGAAAAAAGCAGTGTGCCGATCAGCGCCGTCATCAACAGGTCGGCCTTGATCAGCATCGAACCGACGGCGAAATTGCGCAGCCGAAACAACATGATGAGGAGCGCTGTGGCGAGCACCTGGACCAGCGCGCCGGCGGCCGCGTTGCCGTAGAAATAGAACGTGGTGGGGGGCGCCCCCCCGCCCTCGAACCACAACACAGCAGCGAGGAACATGAGCATGATCGGCAAGCCGAACAGCGAGCGCACGTAGGTTGTCCCCATCGTCGACATCGACTGGTTCAATGTCTTTTGGGCCGCGGTGCGCACCGCCTGCATCAGCGCAGCGAAAATGCTGATGGGTATCCAGATCTGCTCCACGTGGTCCCCCTCGACGCGCGCATAAAGCTCGCGATGCGCGCCGAAAGCTCATGGCAGATCGTCGCCGTGCGGTGAAGCCCTGTTGCCCGCCTCGCGCGGGCTTGAGGGGCGGGGGCTTCAAGGGAGCGTCGCATTTCAGCGCCGTTTCGTTCGCCTGCTTGTCAGCGCTCTCTTTTTCGCCCGCTTGTCAGCACTCTCTCATTCACCCGCTTGTCAGCGGGACACCCGCCGGCCAAACTCTCACGCACAAAAGCCCTCACAAGACCGCAGGAAGGATCAGCGATGCAGGTGAGCGAAGGTCCGATCGGTTTCGTGGGCATCGGCAACATGGGCGCGCCGATGGTGCGTTGTCTGGCCGCCGCCGGCTTTGACGTGGTGGTGTTTGACCAGGACCACGCGCGCGCAGAGGCGCTCACGCAAGAGGCGAAGGTCACCAGCGCTGAAAGCCTGCATGCGCTTGCCAACCGCTGCCCGGTCATCATCACCATGGTGCCGAACTCAAAAATCGTGGCTCGGGTCGCGCTGGGTACAGGTGACCCGACCAGCACCGCCACCCCAGCCGATGACGCCGAGCATGGCGGCGATGCGCTCGTGAGCGGCGCCAAACCCGGCACCCTCCTCATCGATATGAGTTCGTCCTACCCGCCCGATACGATCGCGCTGGGGAGCGCCCTGCAGGCACGTGACATCGCGCTCATCGACGCGCCCGTTTCCGGCGGTGTGGCGCGTGCGGTGACCGGAACCCTCGCCATCATGTGTGGCGGTGACGCTTCCCTGATCGACCGCTTCGAGCCCGTGTTGGCCGCCATGGGCACCGTCCACCGGACCGGTGCGCTGGGCTCGGGGCACGCGACGAAGGCATTGAACAACTTTCTTTCCGCCGCCACTTTGGTTGCGACTTGCGAAGCCGTGCTCATCGCCGAGCGCCTGGGCCTCGATCCCGAGATGTTCACGACCGTGGTGAACAGCTCCAGCGGCCGCAGTAACTCAACCCAAGTGAAAGCGCTGCCTTACCTCTTCCCGCGGCGCTTTGATTCAGGCTTCGCGCTTGAGTTGCTCGAGAAGGATGTTGGGATGGCCGCGTCGCTTGCGAAGGACTTGGGTCTGGACGCGAAGCAATTGGAAAGCACGCTAGGCACGCTTGAGCAGGCGATGGAGACCACCGGCGCGCGTGACGATCCCGCCATCGATCATACGGCGGTCATGGCGCACATCGAGCGCCGATCAGGTGGTCGCAAAACCTGAGTGCGCCGATCAGGTGGTCGCAAAATCTGAGTGCGCCGAACGGGTGGTCGCAGCAGCTAAGCGCGTCCGATCGTTTGGTGGCGGCAACCGAGCGCGCCGGGCAGGCCCTTGCAACATCTGACGTCCCTGCAACCCGATGGGCTTTGGCAACAGGTGCGTCTGCGCGGCCACAAGAGGGCGTACAACGCGGACGCCTGTGAGCCGTTCGGCGTGCGCGGCGCGCGGCGAGTCACCTAGTGTGAGGGGCCCCGTAGGCCGGGTCGCTGCGGGCGCGTGCGCCACACCTCACGACGAACAACACACGAAGAGTTGGCGTGACGCCCGCTTCCACGTTGAAACGGCCCGCACTTTGGAACAGACGATGACGCTGCTCTTCTCTCTCATCCGCGCCGCCCATGCGCGCGGCACCCACCATAAATTGGCGCTCGACGCTTTGCTGCATTTGGACCGGCCCGATGCACAGCGGTGGCAGCGACTCTATCTGAAGCACGCAGCGCTTTACATGGAGGGTGCGAAGGCGCCCGATACCGAGTTCAAGGACTTCAAGAACCATGTCTGCCATGTGCGCGATGGGCTCTGGGGCGGGGCTCCGGCCAAGGCGCGCAGTTGGTACAACCACCTCGTCGAAGCGTTGGCGTGCGGCAATTGGGAGATGGCGGTCTACTGTACGGGCGTGCTGTCACACTATTATGCCGATCCGATTCACCCGTTTCACACCGCGCAATCGCAGGCCGAGAGTGACATCCACCGCGCGGTCGAGTGGAGCATTTCGAAGACCTACGACGACCTGCGCGGCTTGGGACTGAAGGCCCATCCTGAGATGCTGGTGCCGGTGTCAGCCGGGCCGAACGGCGTTGCCGAGGCGGTTGTTGCCGGTGCCCGCCACGCGAACCCCCACTACGAGATGCTGATCGCGCATTACAATTTCGACCGCGGCGTTGTCGCGCCAGAGGAGGGGCTCGATGCGGTTGCCCAGCCCGTGGTCGGCGGGTTGTTGGTTTATGCGGCGGCGGGCATCGCGCGGTTGCTCGAACGGGCGATCGACGAGACGGATGCTAAGCCGCCCGAGGTTGCCCTCAGCGTGGATGCGTTCCTTGCGGGCCTTAGCATGCCGTTGCACTGGGTGACGCGCCGGATGGCCGATGCGCGCGAGCGGGTTTGCATCGAGCGCATGTATGATGAACTGCAGCAGCGCGGCCGCGTGGAAGAGCATCTGCCGGAGGATGACCGTGCGGTGCGCAATGCGTTTGCCGCTGAGGTTGAGGCCAAGCGCACGCAACCTGCGACGGCCGATGTATTCCCTGTCGGCCGGTCTGTGCCGCGTAAATGTATGACGGCGGCTGGTGCGGCCTCAGTACCCGTTGCCTCGGTGCCCATTGACAGGGGCGTTGATTTGCCCGGTGTGGCGGACATGCGAGCGGAGGATGGCGCGGGTGGTGCGAAAGAGGCTCAAGCAGATCGCCCATCGCAGACCCTGCAAACGCTGACTGACACCACCGCTGCCTGTCCATCTGCGCCTTCGGCGACAGCCACACCTGCGATAGAACCTGCGGCGCTGCACCGCGTGCCCGTAACCTCGGCAAAGGTGACAGGCGCGCAGGCCGACGACCTTGTGTTCTACTGCGCCATGGACGATGCCATTGTCGATGCGCCGTCGATTGGACCCAAGACGGCGCGACGGTTACAGCCGCTCGGCATCTTGACGGTGCGTGATCTGTTGGCGGCGGACCCGGAACAGACCGCGCGGCGGCTCAAGCTGCGCTATGTCAAAGCCCAGACCGTAGTTGATTGGCAGGATCAGGCGCGCCTTGTATGCGCGGTCCCGCGGTTGCGGGGGACCCACGCGCAGTTGCTTGTGGGGGCAGGCTTCAGGTCGGTGGACGCGATCGCGCAGGCGCAAGGTGATGACCTGTTCGCGACGTTGTTGCACTTTGCCGCTTCGCCCGCGGGCCAGCGCGTCCTGCGCGAGGGGCAACCGCCCGGGCTCGATCTAGCCTTGGCGTGGATCGCACGTGCGCAGGCAGCCCAGGCGGCCAAAGCCGCTTAATTGCCGCTTGGCATTCTCCTGCCGATATCCGCTGGCGGTTGGGTTCACTGAAGCCGCGCGCTCTTGCGTACCAAACCTGCCCTAACGCCCTTCGCGCCACCACATGAGCGCGATCAGCCCGAGCAGACCGGCAAGCGCGATCAGCCCGTTGAACATCGGGATCAGCTTCACGCCTTGCGTCACATAGGCTTGGCGGTCCTTGAGGCCGAGCCATCCCGAGCCGTGCAGCACGCGCGCCGCTGTCAGCACAGACACGCGGGGGATCGACACGTTGGTGACGCTCGCCGAGGTCAAGAGCCCCACTTCTGGGAGTGTCCAGAATGCGCCGCCCCCGGTGGCCGCTTGCAAATCGCTCAGCTTGTCAGGCGTCGCCGTCACCTCCGACATCTCGCGCTGGTCTGCGATGCCGGCGTGCGCCACGGCGGTGAGTTCGCCCGATTGCATCTTGTAGAGGCCCGGCCGTTTGACATCGAGCGTCAGCCGCCACACGCCCTCGCCCTTCTTTTCAAGCTCCACCGTCTGCGTATCGCCGCCAGGCCCTTGCACGCGAACGGGCGGGACACGCGCCTCCATGGATCGCCGCTCGATCGTGAGCTTCAGGCCCTTGGCCGACGCCATCAGGCGCTCCTCCTCGAGGTCAGGCTCCTTCATTGACCAATGCGCGATCCGGCGCAGCAAATTGGTGTGCGGGCCACCGCCTTCAAAACCGCGCGCCCACAGCCAGGGATGGTCGCTAAGGATCATCGCGACCCGGCCCTTGCCGACCCGATCGAGCAGCAGCAGCGGCTCGTTGTTGATGCCGCTCATGAGGGTGCGTCCGCGCTGCGGGATCGCCTGGATTTGGCGGAACCAGCGGCCCCAGCGGGGCGTCTTGCCGCCACTGCCTGGCAGCGCGCGTGTCACCGGATGCTTGCGCCCGTCACTGGCGAGCGTCGGCTTATAGGGCTGCTGCAGGACGCGGCCCGTGGGCACAGCGGGCAAAATGCGCGCAAGAGGCGTGCGAAAAATGCTGCGCGCGCCGGCGAAGCTGCTGCCCGCCGCGACGAGAATGGCGCCGCCGTGCTCTTCCACATAGCGAGCCATGTTGTCGTAGTAGATGCTGTTGAGGATACCCCGGCGTTGGTAGCGATCGAAAATGATCAGATCGAAGTCGTTGATCTTTTCGGAGAACAGCTCCTGGGTCGGAAACGCGATCAGCGACAGCTCGTGGATCGGCGTGCCATCGCGCTTTTCGGGCGGCCGCAGGATCGTAAAGTGGACGAGGTCCACAGCGGCGTCCGATTTGAGCAGGTTGCGCCAGGTGCGTTCGCCGGCATGCGGTTCGCCCGAGACGAGCAGCACGCGCAGGTTATCGCGCACGCCTTGGGCCGCGATCACTACGCGGTTGTTGACCGGCGTCAGCTCGCCCGGCGCGGTCGCCAGCTCGATTTCAACGATGTTTGTGCCCGCATGGGGGAACGCCATGTCGAATTGCGCCCGCCGACCGATCTGCACGCGGCGGATCTCGTCTGGCTGGCCTTCGCGGCGCACCTTGAGCGAGACGATGTCGGCCGCGCGCCCCTTTTTGCCGGTCTCGCGGACGGCAACGATGATCGAACGCTTCTGCCCCACGATGCCGAACCGCGGCGCCTGGATGATCTCGATGCGGCGGTCGAACTCGTTGGGTCGCCCGGTCAGGATCGTGTGAATGGGCGCATCGAACCCGAGCGCGGCGCTCGATTTGGGAATGTCGTGGATCTGGCCATCCGTGATCAGGATGACGCCCGCCAACCGGTCGGTGGGGGTGTTGGCCAGCGCACGGTTCAGCTCATCGAAAAGATGTGTGCCCGAGCGCTGCCCGGTCGGACGCGATGCGGTGATCCAGCGCACATCAAGGTTGGAGATGGCGCCCAGTTTCGCCTCGAGTTTGTCACGAATGGCGCGGGCCTGTTCGGGACGCTTGGCAATCGTCTGGCTGGTGCTTTGGTCCATCACGACGAGCGCGATGTTGGCGAGCGACTCGCGCTGTTCCTGGCGCAAGGTCGGGTTGGCGAGTGCTGCGATGACGGCGGCAAGCGCGAGCGCGCGCAGCAGCGCACCACGGCTGCCGCGCAGCATCAAAAGCGCGACCAGCAGGAGAGCGATGGCGCCACCGACCCAAAGCACGGGTTCAGGTACCAGGGGCGAGAAGTCGAGCGACCAGGTCATCGGGGGCGCGTCCTTCTTTGCAGTCAATCTTCACCGGCGCGGTGGTGGGCTCGGCGGTAGGCAGCGGACTCATGGGGGCAACGCTTTGCCCCGTCCCGCAGCCTTGGTCCTTGGCTCAGCCGTGGTTCGTCCTATTGGCCGAGCCGTTCTAGGAGTGCAGGGATGTGCACCTGATCGGCTTTGTAGTTTCCGGTCAGCGCATACATCACGATGTTGATGCCCGTCCGGAAGGCCATTTCCCGTTGCCGCTCGCCGCCCGGAACAGTTGGGTAAAGCGAGCGCCCGCGATCATCCATGGCCCAGGCGGCGGCGAAGTCGTTTGAGGTGACGAGGATCGAACTGACGCCATCGGCGCGCCGTGCGCGGCGTACACCAGCGTTGCGTGCGGAAACCTCGACCCAAAGGCGCCCCCCCGACCAACGCCCTGGAAAGTCGCGTAGCAGATAAAACGACTTCGTCAGCACGTGGGTTTCGGGGACCGGCTCAAGGCGCGGAATGTCGAGCTTGCCCAACATCCGCTGAAGCGGCGTGCGCGTGGTGCCGCCCAGGTTGAAGCCCGAGGGTAGCCCGCGGCCGTAATCGCGGGTGTCGAAGATGATCATCCCGCCCTGCTTCATGTAGGCGTCGATCTTCGCGAGCACCGGGTCCGACAGCGGCTTGGCGGTGGCGAGCACCGGCCAATAGATGATCGGGTACAGCCCGATCTGATCGGTTTCGATGTTGATGCGGGCCGGCGGGCCGGGTTCGACGGCCGTGCGCCGTTGCAGGTTACGGATGAGACCGTTGAGGCCTTGCTCTGAAATCTGGTCGGTGCCCGCATCGCCCGTGATGACATAGGCGAAGGTAACTTTGTCGGTGGCGGCGAGCAGGCGCCGGTCAAGCGCGGCGTTGGGGCTCGCATCAGGGCGGCCGGCATTGTCCTGCGCCTGGGCGGTCGCGGGTGCCAGGCTGATCGACACTAGGGCGTTCGGGGCGTGCCCGTCCGTGCTCACCTGGCCGAAGGCGCCGACCAGCGTGCCAAGCGCAGCCGCGATCACGACCGCAGCCGCACTGGAGCGCCGAACGCCGCCGAACAGGCGCGCGCCGCCTTGCAACAACAAAATTGCCAGCGCATCAGCGAGCAGCAGCGCCAGCGCGATGGCCAACATCGTCGGTTTCAGCGGCACGGTCTCAGCGTCCTTGTAGGCGCGTTGGGCGATCGATGAGGGCAGATCGGGCAAGGGCTTCACTTCCGCTTTGGGGCCGATGACGTTGAGGGCACGCGGTCGGCCGACGGCGCCATAATAACCTGGCGGATGGGACGCGGACGGCTTGGCTTTCAAGAACGAGGCCGTTGAAAGCGCTTCGGCTGTGGGCGGCGGGTTGCGCAGCACACCAAAGCCGCTCAACACCTGCAACGGCGGCAGCACGCGATCCCCGTCGGCCGCGTTCTGGCCTTTGGTGTCGAGGCCGCCACCGCCGGTGCCCGCCGTGCCCAGCTGGCCGAGTGCCGTGATCCGGCGCAGCATATCAACGAACAGGCCGGAGAGGGGCAGGTTCGACCAGTCCGTATTGGCCGTAATGTGGAAAAGCACGACCTGACCTTCGCCGATCTGGCGTGCGGTCACGAGCGGCGTGCCATCCTTGAGCCGCGCCCAGATCGAGACCTGCTCGACCAGTTGCACGGGATCAGCGAGGACCTGACGGTTGATCTTCACTTCGACGGGGGCTTCGAGCCCGGCGAATGGGCTGCCATCGCCGAATTTTGCGAGCGGCTGGGGTACCGACCACGACAGCGCACCACCCAAACTACGCCCGCCGAGCCTGAGGCCGACCGGGAGCAAACCATCGCCGCCCTTTTCGAGACGCGGTCCAGCGAACCGCAGCAGGATGCCGCCCTTATCAACCCAGGCGCGTAGGCGGTTGCTGAGGCGGTCGGAAAGGCGCCCGATGTCAGCAAGCATGATGATGCTCGCGCGCCGCTTCAAAACCTGATCGATGTCCTGGGCGACGTTGGCGCTGCCGGGGGTTACCAGTTCGGCGAAGGGCGCGAGTGCTTTCTCGATATAATAGGTCGGTGACAGCAGCGGCTGCGCCTGCTCGCGCGAGGCCCCTGAGATGACGCCGACGCGGTGCCATTGGGAGCGCGCATCAAGGAGCGAGACCGCGCCAGCGGCCCGCTCGCCAACGATCTCAACGCGGGTCACCTGGTTGCGCAGCTCCAGCGGCAAATCGAAGGTGACGCTTGTTGCGCGTTCCCCGGCCGCAAAGCTGAACGGGATCAGCCCGAGGTTCTGCCCCTTCGCCGAGACAGCCTGCAGCGTCCCCGCCCGCGGCGCACCACCAGCGCGCAAGACATCGCCCACAAGTTTGCCGCCAGGGCCAAGGCGTCCACGGACCGCCAGCGCTTCGCTTCCCGCGCCGACGTCCATAATGCTGACTTCGCCACCATTGCCGAGCCGGACCAGCGCGTCAGCGAACGCCGAAGCGCGTTCGGTATGCGCCACGCCGTCGCTCAGCCACAGGACGGCAGCGCCACTGCGCCCCGAAAGCGTGGCGGCGATGGCTTTGACGGCGGCCATGCGGTC
Organism: Pseudomonadota bacterium; assembly: GCA_038522635.1. Lineage (GTDB taxonomy): Bacteria > Pseudomonadota > Alphaproteobacteria > Rhizobiales > Hyphomicrobiaceae > JBCBJZ01. Next base: position 63,497 of record JBCBJZ010000001.1, read on the forward strand.
AGGCGCAAACGGCAGCGGCTCCAGGGCTGCGGCCGTGGAGCGCGCATCGCTCGGGCTTTCGATTTTGAAGCGGACGTTGCGGGCGAGCGACGCCGTCGGCGCGATCACGATAGGACGTGAAGCCCCCTCCGCTTCGGTGATCAGGCGGTCGATCATGTCGCGCCGTTGCGCCCATTGGCCCGCCGAGGCCCAGCCGTTGTCCACCACGATCACCACCGGCCCGGAGCCCTTGAGGCCCTGATCCTGGGTTGGATTGAGCAGCGGTTCAGCAAGCGCCAGGATGAGAAGCGCTGCGGCCAGCATGCGGATCAGCATCAGCCACCAGGGCGTCTTCGAAGGCGTCTTCTCACGGTTTTCAAGGTCCGCGAGGATGCGGGTCGGTGGAAACGCGATTTGCCGTGGGCGCGGCGGCACCGCGCGCAAAAGCCACCAGATCAGCGGCAGCGCGAGAAGGCCGGCCAACAGCAACGGGTTGAGGAAAGCGAGAGGACCAAGGCTCATGGCGTTTCCTGTTGTGCATCGGGCCGGCGGGATCTGGGCCCGCCAGGACCGCTTTTGCCGGTGCTAGTCTCGCTCACACTGGACGCGCCCTGCCACCGGTAATCGCCCTGTTGGCCCTGCAGCCGCATGATCAGCGTCAGCAACGGCTCCGTCGCCGGCCGGTCGGTGTGGTGCACCAGGAACGACCAGCCAAACCGCTTTGCCAGTTCGCTCAGGCCCGCGCGATGGGCCGTGAACTTGCGTTGGTAGGCATCGCGGATGCTCTCGGTACGGTCCGCCACCCACCGCAGACCGCCTTCGGCCGCGATGAACTCCGCGCGGCCCTCGTAGGGAAGCGTTTCTTCGGCCGGGTCGAGCACCTGCACGAGATGGCCGCTGACGCCGTCGGAGGCCAAGTCCCGCAAGCGAGCTTCGATCTCGTCGAGCGGGTCGAGAAAGTCGGAAAACAGGATGGTGCCTGAAAAGCGGCTGAGCCGTGTCGACGGTGGCAGACTTTCGGTCAGCGTTGGATGATCAGCATGGGTGGCAAGCGTCTCGGCCAGGCGCGTGGTGGTGGTGCGTCCTGCTGACGGCTTGGTCAGCCCCAGGAGCGCGATGCGTTCACCGCCTTTGACGAGCAACTCGCCGATCGCCAGCATGAGCACAACAGCGCGGTCACGCTTCAACGTCGAAGACAGGTGGCTGCGGAAAACCATCGAGGCGGAAAGGTCCGGCCACAGCCATACGGTGTGGGCGGCCTCCCACTCGCGCTCGCGCACGAACAGCTGATCGGAACTGGCGGAGCGTCGCCAGTCGATCTGCTGTGCGGTGTCGTTGGTTTCGAAGTGCCGGAACTGCCAGAAGGTCTCGCCCGGACCCGCCCGCTTGCGACCATGGATGCCGTGCGCGACCGTGTTGGTGATGCGGGCCGCCTCTAGCAGCAGGTCGGGCAGGTGGTCCGCGAGGCCATGCGCCTCGCTCTGCAGATCGAACGCGTTTTGCGCAGCGTCGATCCCGTCGCCTCTGCGCTTGTCCGCACCATCACGCGCCGCCAACCCGTTACTCCAGCCCTGCGCACAAGCGCTTGATGATGGATGAGATGTGTTCGCCTTCCGCACGGGCGGAGAACGTCAGCGCCATGCGGTGCTTCAGCACCGGCTCAGCGAGCGCGATCACGTCGTCGATCGAAGGCGCGAGGCGACCGTCAATGAGCGCTTTGGCGCGGACGGCCAGCATCAGGGCCTGACTGGCGCGCGGGCCAGGCCCCCAGGCCACGAGACGATCCGTTTCTGCGTTCGCACCTGTGCCAGGCCGTGATGAACGTACCAGCTGCAGGATCGCTTCAACAACCTTGTCGGGTACCGGGATCTGCCGGACGAGGCGCTGGATCGCCATCAACTCCGGGCCTGAAAGGATCGGTTCGAGCGACTGCGCCGCCGTTCCTGTGGTCGAAAACAGCATGCGCCGTTCGGCCGCCAGGTCCGGGTAGGTCACGTCAACCTGCAACAAAAAGCGGTCAAGCTGCGCTTCAGGCAGCGGATAGGTGCCCTCTTGCTCCAGAGGGTTTTGCGTCGCCAGCACGTGAAACGGTTGGGGGATGTCATGGCGCTGGCCGGCGACGGTCACGTGGTGCTCCTGCATCGCCTGCAGCAGCGCTGACTGCGTCTTAGGGCTCGCGCGGTTGATCTCGTCCGCCATCAAAAGCTGCGTGAAGATCGGGCCCTTGATGAAGCGGAAGCTGCGGCGTGCACCTGCCGACCCATCGTCCTCCAAAACCTCCGAGCCGATGATATCGGAAGGCATTAGGTCGGGTGTGAACTGGATGCGCTTTGCGTTCAGCCCGAGGACCGTCCCGAGGGTCTCAACGAGCAGCGTTTTTGCCAAACCAGGCACGCCGATCAGCAGCGCGTGGCCGCCCGACAGCACGGTGATCAACGTTTGCTCGATCACTTGGTCCTGGCCGAAAATGACGGAGCCGGCCGCCTTGTGCACGCGCTGCACGCGCTCACCAGCCGCTTCGATCTTCGCCACGATGTCGTCTTGGTCAGTGCCGTGCTCGGCGGCCAGGACGCTCTCGTCGGTAAGGGTATCCATGGGGACGATCATTGACCTCTTCGTGTGCGGGGCTCAGCGCAGCCATGCCGCAGGTGGACCGTTTGCGGGCGCGGTGCACCATAACCGATCCGCCTGTTTCGACGCGAACCATCTCTACACAGCAGCGGTTGCGGTGTTCGCCGCCACGTTCTGGGTGCTCCACAGTGCGGGAGAAAGCCCCGGCGGCCTCTCAATACACGCCGCTCATCCTGAAGCAGTTTAACCGGGGGCATGGGCGGCACACGTTAAAGTTCAGTCATGGTGACCAACCTTACGCGATGCTGATGCACCACTGGTCACAAGCGGCGACAACCCAGCGTTCGGCAAAGGAGAGAACCCGTGTCGATCCATTATTTCCTCTATCTGAACACGCCGCGCTCACCCACCGCTGTGCTTGAACAGGTGGAGGACCATCTTGCGCGCGCGTTGGGCCTCTCGAGGGCTAATGGTGCTGGTTCCACGGCCGAAATGGAGGGGCTGTGGATCAGCGCGCGTGCCGTCGAGCCGCCTGTGACGCAGATGATCGTTGAGGAGCACGGGGTTCACCCAACCGTGAGCGTATCGATGCGGCTCGACAAAGAGCGGCTGGCGCTTGCGCAAGACAACGTGGTGAGCCTGCTTGCGGTCTTCGTTCACGAAGACACGTGTGATCTGGTGTTGTTGCGCGATAGCAGCGACGAGGCGGTGTATCGTCGGGTGAGCGGTGTGGCGCATGTCGGTGAGAGCCCGCTGTGGCATGTGCCTGAGCGGCGCGCGCGTGTCGAAACCTGAGGCTTGCTGCTCGCATCGTGTGCGTTCGCGGCCGGGCTGCAGGAGGCCTGTGGCAGACCATCTGGGCTGGCAGCGCTGCCGCTCACCCTTGCCGATGCCGCTTGCCGATGTGTTGTCGGGCGGTGTTTAACCAAACCCAAACACGTCCGTTGGCGGGGCTCAGCCGTAGTTGACCACTGTCCATGCCAGACGATCATCAAGAGGTGGCTTATGACGAACGGCGCGCGGATCGCCGGCCTTGAAGAACTCTTGAAGCGGCGCAGCGGCAAGGGCCCGCCGCCAGTTGACCGTTGGGACCCGCCCTATTGCGGCGATATCGGCATGGCGATCGATCGCGATGGCACATGGCGCTATCAGGGGAGCCCGATCGGCCGCAAACACCTGGTCAAGCTGTTCTCGTCGGTGCTGCGGTGTGATCCCGATGGCCGCCACTACCTGGTGACGCCGGTTGAAAAGGTGGACGTGGCGGTGGCCGACGCGCCTTTCCTGGCGGTCGAGATGGAGCGTCAGGGCGAGGGCCGTAACCAAGTGCTCATCTTTCGCACCAACGTCGATGATGTGGTGCGTTGCGGTGCGGATCACGCGTTGACCTTCAAACAGGAGGAAGGCAGCGGCGGCTTGAAACCGTATCTTCGCGTGCGCGGGCGTCTGGAAGCGCTTGTCACCCGGGCGCTCTATTACGATCTGGTCGAGCTTGCGGTGCCGCACGGTGATGCGGGCGCGCCTCTCGATGCGGGCGCTGTTGGGGGCGAGGACGGTGCGCCTTTAGGGATTTGGAGCGACGGCAAGCTGTTTCCCCTGACCCCACGCGTGACCGTCGCCAGTGAAGCGAGCGCACAACCTTGAACGGCGAAGAGCGCGTGCCCGACGCTGCGGTAACGTCACGCTCGACCGGCAGCGCGCTGCCGCCGGTGGAGGCTTGGGATGCGGTCGACTTACGCGGCGTGGCGGCGACGGCGCTGTTGCGCGAGCCTGTACGCCTGCCACCAGGCGCTGCGGCGCGCATCCTTGATCCCGACCCCGATCAACGTGTGGTGCCGGTGCGCTCCGATTGGGATCTCGAACCGCTTAACGCTGAACGCGGCAACACGTATCGCGCGCGCGACCCGAGAGCCGCAGCCGTGCTTGTTGGCATCGTGAACCGCGCGCCGCTCACGCTTCTTTTGACCGCGCGCGCTGTTACGCTCAAATCTCATCCAGGGCAGATCGCGTTTCCCGGCGGCAAGCTCGACGCGGGCGAAACGGCCATGCAGGCCGCGCTGCGCGAAGCTGACGAAGAGGTTGGCCTTGCGCACACGCAGATCGAGCCGCTGGGCTATCTTGAGGGTTATCTGACCGGAACGGGCTTCCATATCTCGCCGTTGGTGGCGCTGATTGAGCCACCCTTGGCGCTCAAGCTCGATCCGCGTGAGGTGGCCGACGCTTTCGAAGTTCCGCTGGCCTTCGTCATGGACCGTGCCAACCACCAGCGTCACACGCGTGTTTGGAAAGGGCGCGAACGTCAGTATTACGCGATGGACCACGGCGCGCGTCACATCTGGGGCGCGACGGCGGGCATCATCCGTAATCTTACCGAAAGGCTGCTTCCGCGATGATCCGTATCGTCATCGAAAACGTGCTGCTGTTCCTGCTGCCGGCCGCCATCTATTTCGGCTACGTCTACCTGCGCTACAACGACAAGCCCGACAAAGTGGCGAGCGCCTGGGATGAAGCGCCGTTGTTCGCGCTGGCCGGCGCGGGGATCGCGATGATTGCCGCTTTCCTGGTTGTGTTTGGCTCATTCACAGAGACCGGCAAACCTGGTGATCGCTACACGCCGCCAGTTTTGAAAGACGGCAAGATCCAACCGGGCCGGCTGAATGATCCGTGATGGCCGATCCTCCGCACGATCTGGGCGAACAGGGCGGCGCAACGCGCCCTGAGGGCGCCAAGGTGGGCGCTGACGACCCACGCCGCCGGCTTGAGGCTGACTGGCTCCACGATGACGCGCTGCAGGCGGTCTTCGCTTGTTTGGAGCGGGCCGGAGGCGAGGTGCGTGCGGTGGGCGGCTGCGTGCGCGATGGCCTGTTGGCGCGCCCGGTCCACGATGTCGACCTTGCGACCACCTTGAAGCCGCGCGCGGTCATGGCGGCCGCCCGTGCATCGGGCTTGAGCGCGGTTGCGACCGGGATCGACCACGGTACCGTCACTCTCGTCAGCGCGCGTCGCGCGTTCGAGGTCACCACGCTGCGCCGGGATGTGGAAACCGATGGGCGCCATGCGAAGGTCGCCTTCACCACCGATTGGGCGTCCGACGCGCGCCGGCGCGATTTCACGATGAACGCGCTTTACGCCGCAGCCGATGGGACGGTTCACGATCCGTTGGGGGGGCTGTCCGATCTTGAGGCGGCGCGCGTGGTGTTCATCGGGGACGCGCGTGAGCGTTTGCACGAAGATGTGCTGCGGCTTCTGCGGTTCTTTCGCTTCAGCGCGTCGCACGGGCGCGGCGCAATCGACCCGGATGGGCTTGCCGCCTGCAACGACATGCGGGCCGGTTTGCGGCGCCTTTCGGCGGAACGCGTGCGCAGCGAGTTGCTGAAGCTGCTCGTGGCGCCATCGGTGCTGCCGGTGGTGCGCACGATGTTCGATCATGGCTATTGGCCGGGCCTGCTGGGCGCCGTACCGGACGTGGGGCGCTTCGCCCGGTTGATCGCGCGTGAAGCGACCACCGATGTGCCGGCCGATGCGCCCCTGCGGCTTGGTGCACTGGCCGTGCTGACCCGGGACGAGCATGCCGCGTTGCAAGCGCGGCTGCGCCTATCGAATGCCGCGATCGCTGCACTCGCCAGCGCGCGATGGGATGATCGCCCGCCGTTTTCGGGGAACGTGTCGCCGGGGCGAGCGCCATCGCCGCGCGACGTCAAGCGGCTCGTCTACCGCGTGGGTAACGCCGATGCGATGCGCGCGCTGTTGGCGGCCTGGGCAAAGGCGCAGGCAGCGGGCGATGACGAAGCGAACGCGACAACCGGGACCGGCGCGCAGGACCATCACGCAGCCCTAACGTTGGCGCGTGCATGGACGTCGCCCGCCTTCCCGATCACCGGAGCTGATGTGATCGATGCCGGTGTGCCGCCCGGGCGCGAGGTCGGCGCCGTTCTAGCAGCGCTTGAGACCACGTGGCTTGATGAGGATTTTGAGCCAGATCGCACGGCTCTCCTCGCCCGGATGCCGGCGTTGATCGCCACGCTCGATGCAACCGGTGGCTCAGAAACAGCCAAGCAGCAGCCATGAAGCTAAAGTGCTAGCAAATTGTTTCCGAACAATATTTTTGGGTCGTCAGTGATTCTCGCGTAGCCTCAAGACCGGTTTGAGCGAGAGGAGTTGACGCATGCCACCATCCGACGCCGCGACACCACGGACCGATGCCGCCTTCGATGCGCAATTGCAAGGCTACAGCCTGACGACGGCTGAAATCCTGTACCGCATGCCTGACCATCAGGCGCTGCTGCAGACGTTTGTCTGGCAGGACTACGATATGCATCCCCGGTTTCCGAAGTTGACGTCGTTTCTGGATTTTTGGCGGGAGAACCTCGATGGCCCGTTGTACCGGATCCGGGTCGCGCACCGGGGCTTGATCAAGCCGCAGGATTTCGTGGTGCAGGATGGCGCCTGGCTGCTGAATTAGATAGCGGCTTTGGGCCTCCGCTTCTGCGCAGCCGACATCCGGGTCTTCGCATTGCCGTTTATCCTATCGCATCGGGTGATCTCTACCTGAAGCGGAGGAGCGCGTGGGTTTGGTAGACTTCATCCCCGGCACGCGGCACCATCACGGATGTCGCTTCGCGGGGGAACCAATCATGCCTTATTCAGACTACCGGCCCGACTTGATGGGGCACGCCACGCTCGAGCCGAGCGGGGCCTTCGAGGCCGGGTCATGGCAATCGTTCAAGCTGGTCTACACCGCCGGCGCTTTCGGCATCGATGACACTGGCTCGATCAAGATCGGCTTTCGCTTCGCCACCGACTTTGGCCCCGTGCAATTCACCGATCCGACCGCGCCTGGTTACACCACGGTCGAAGCCTCCAACGGCGCCGTGCTCGATTGCCGGTGGGAATTCAAGCGCAACATCCGGCCCTGGAGCCGCGCCCTTTACATCGGCGTCGTCAAACACTTCTTGAAGCCCGACGATACGATCACCATCCGGTTCGGTGATCAGCGCAAGGGCAGCCCCGGCATACGTCTGCAGACCTACTGCGAAGAGGCCTTCGAGTTTCGCGTGCTGGTCGATGCGATCGCGACCTACGATTATGTCGCGCTGCCGGCTTCGCCGCAGATCGCCATCGTGCCGGGTCCCGGCGCCAGTTGGCAGGCGCATATCCCGACCTTGCGTCGCGCGGGCGAACCTTTCGCGCTCTTCATGAAGGCGACCGATGCCTGGGGCAATCCATCAAACCAGATGGAGCAACTCCTGCAGCTCAGGCCTAGTCGTGCGGTGGCGGGTCTGCCCAAAACGTCGCGCATGCAATCTGGCGCCTTTGCCACCGTGCACGAGGGCCTCACGCTTGAGGCGGGTGAGCCGCTCACGATCGATGTGCTCGATCAGGAGGGGCATGTCTTGATGACGTCGAACCCGATGCGCGTGGTGGCGCCCGATGCGCCATACGTCGCCTACTGGGGCGATACGCACGGGCAATCCGACGAGACGCTTGGGACGAACAGTGCGGATGCGTATTTCCGGTTCGGTCGCGACCGCGCGCACCTCGACGTGATGGGTCACCAGGGCAACGATTTCCAGATGACGGGTGCGTTCTGGAAGGCGCTGAACCGCCTGACCGCGGCTTACGATGAGCCGGGCCGCTTCGTTTGCCTTCCCGGCTACGAGTGGTCGGCCAATACAGCAGTTGGTGGAGACCGCAACGTCCACTACCGCCATGAAGGCGAGCCTATTTTCCGCTCAAGCCACGCACAGATCGCGACCGGCGATGACCTGATCGACGAGGGAGCCGACGCGCACGACGCGCACGCGTTGTTTGAGAAACTTCGCGGCCATGATTGCGTGGTGCATGCGCATGTGGGCGGGCGTTACGCTGACATCACGTTCGCGCATGATCGCCAGCTTGAGACGGCGGTGGAAGTGCATTCGGCCTGGGGCACGTTTGAATGGATCGTGTGGGATGCGTTTGCCAAAGGGTACCGCGTCGGCATCCTGGGTAATTCCGATGGCCACAAAGGGCGGCCGGGCGCCGATTTTCCAGGCGCCTCATTCTTCGGTGCGCAGGGTGGGCTTACGTGTTTCCTGGCGCCGCGGCTCGATCGCGATGCGATCTTTGAAGCGATGCGCGCGCGCCATCACTATGCGACCACGGGTGCGCGGATCGATATGCACATCGAAGCGCGCCTGCCTGACGGTGCGCTGGTCTACGCCGCCGATCCCCTCAGCGCGCCCGGTTCGCCGGGAGCGCTGGGCACGCCGGCGCGTACCGCGATGATGGGGGACATCATCTCGCTTCCTCGTGAAGGTGCGGGACTGTTCGAGCTTGACGTGCAGGTGAACGCGACC
>JBCBJZ010000002.1:0-70810 GCA_038522635.1 Pseudomonadota bacterium
GCAGGCGTCGCTGGCGGGCTTTGGTACGGGGCAGGTGGTCTCTTGAAGGGTGATGTATCATTCGACGCGGTCAGCGCGCTGAAGCGGTCGCTGCCGTTCACGCGGCCCTCGCCGCCGCCGTTGAAGGGCCGTGCGCAAGTCCTGACCGGCGACATCATCCGGATCGGCGGCGAGACGATTGCGCTTGACGGCGTCGATGCGCCGGAGCTGACCCAACGCTGCCGTCGTGCGCGGCGGCGTTGGCGTTGCGGCATCGCGGCGCGCAGGGCGTTGCAGGCTCTGACGGCTCGCAAGACATTGACCTGCAACGTGGTGGGCCGCGATGGCTTCGCCCGCAAGTCGGCGCGTTGCTTTGTCGGGCCGGTCGAACTCAACACGCGGTTGATCGCGCGCGGCCATGTGTTCGCCTCTCAAAATGCGCCATCGCGTTACCGCGGGGTCGAGCGCGATGCGAAGGCCGGCAAGCGCGGCATCTGGGCGGGGACGGCGGTGCGTCCGGCCGCGTTTCGTGACCGGCTTTGGAAACGCGCCGAAAAACGCGCGCCCGGCGGCTGCCCGATCAAGGGTGACGTGACGGCCAAGGGCAAAGTTTACGTGCTGCCGTGGGACCGCCGCTACCGCCGTGTGCGGGTGCGCAAAGCGCGTGGCGAACGCTGGTTCTGCAGCGAAGCGGAAGCGCGCAGCGCCGGTTGGCGCCGCCTCTGACGGCGTGCTTCACCGCTGACCTCACGACCACGATCGTCCTATGGGCCCGCTCAGGGTTCGCCATCGGGCTACCCGAACCCTACCGTTAGGCCCACCGATCTTGACGCCCGGCAGCGCCACCGCCACCCTGCGCCGCGCCTATTGAAACGGCGAACCAAGCACCGGGAGGCAACCGCCATGCAGGACACCCAGCAGGGCCTGAAGACGTATCAGAACTACATCAACGGGGCGTTCGCTGACGCGGTCAGCGGCGAGACGATGGTCTCCAGCGATCCCTATACGGGCGAGGCCTGGGCCGCGATCCCGAAGAGTGGTGCAGCCGACATCGACCGTGCGGTGAATGCCGCCTATGCGGCGTTCGATGAGGGGCCCTGGTCGAAGACGACGCCGACAGCGCGCGGTAAGGTCCTACGCCGCATTGCCGGATTGATTGAAAAGCACGGGTCTTACCTGGCCGATGTCGAAGTACGAGATAACGGCAAGCTGATTTCGGAGATGGCGGCGCAGCTCGCCTACCTGCCCGAGTGGTATTATTATTACGGCGGCCTCGCCGATAAGATTGAAGGCCGCGTCATCCCGGTCGATAAGCCCGACAGCTTCAACTACACGCTGCGCGAGCCGGTCGGCGTCTGCGGGTTCATCACGCCGTGGAATTCTCCTTTGATGCTGGTCGGCTGGAAGCTGGCGCCGGCCTTGGCGGCGGGTTGCACCGTGGTGATCAAGCCCTCTGAATTCACGTCCGCATCGTTGCTCGAGTTCGCCCGCCTGGTCATCGAAGAGGCCGATCTGCCGCCCGGTGTCTTCAACGTTGTCACCGGCACCGGCCTTGAAGCTGGCGAGCCGCTGGTGACGCATCCGAAGGTCGCCAAAGTCGCGTTCACGGGCGGCAGTGCCACGGGCGCCCGGGTTTACGCGCAAGCCGCGCAGACCTTCAAGAAGGTGTCGCTCGAACTGGGCGGAAAATCGCCCAACATCATCTTCGATGATTGTGATCTCGATGCTGCCGTGAACGGTGCCATCTCGGGCATCTTCGCTGCCACCGGTCAGACCTGCATCGCGGGCTCGCGGCTGCTTGTCCAAGAGAGCATCCACGACCGGTTGGTGGAAAAGCTTGTCGAAGTGGCAGGCTCGGCCAAGCTTGGCGATCCCAAGAGCTATGAGACGCAGGTTGGCCCGGTCACCACGCCACCGCAGTACGAGCGGATCCTCTCCTACATCGATATCGCCAAGGGCGAGGGTGCAACCTGTGTGCTGGGCGGTGGCCCGGCATCAGCCGAAGAGGGCGGCGGCACCTATTTCGTCAAGCCGACGATTTTCACGGGCGTACGCAACGACATGCGGATCGCACAGGAAGAGGTGTTCGGCCCGGTGCTGTCGATCATCAAATTCAGCGATGAAGAGGATGCGGTCGCGAAAGCCAACGATATCGCCTTCGGGCTCGCGGCGGGCGTTTGGACGGGGTCGATCCGGCGGGCGACCGTCATGGCGCGTCGGCTGCGCGCGGGCACGGTCTGGGTCAACACCTACCGCGCGGTTTCGATGACGACACCCTTTGGCGGCTATAAGGCGTCAGGGCTTGGTCGCGAGAACGGCCAGGAGGCGATCGAACAGTATCTGCACACCAAAAGCGTGTGGATCTCGACGGCTGAGGGCGCCGGCGGCAACCCGTTCGTGATGAAAACCGCCGCCAACAGCTAGGTTTGGCCTGAGGCGACCCGCACAAACGAAAAGGCCCGTGGTCGGGGGACTGACCACGGGCTAAATGCGTGACGCCTAAGGGGGGGATAGGTGGGACGGCGCCACGTTTCGGACACATCACACCTAGCGCGAAATCGACGGCGGGATCAAGAAAAAACTGCAAGTCATTTTTAACGAATGGGCATAGACAACGCATCGATTCGTGATCATTTTCTGTAAAATACATACATAACAAGGCCTTAAGTCGTATTCATCGCGCGTGTTTTGAGCGCGGCGCAACGATACGTTGTGAAGCCTACAAGCAACGATTCGCTGAAATCGTGAAGGCATCATCGCGGTGTCGTAATCCTGTGGGCCGGGCAGCGGCATCAGCGGGACATTGTGGCGGGACACGGACGGCCTAGATCATCGGGCGATTGATCGGGATCACCAGAGGTGAGCCCGAAATCGCCCAAAGATGATCTAATTTTAAAGTGCAGAGCAACTTTGGGCGCAAAGACAAGGCGTGAGTGTTTAAGCCGGCGACTCGCACTTTGCGCCCGTGGCTCTAGCCGGCGGCAAGAAGCCAGCAGACCGCAGGACGCAAGCTCAACGTTTGCGCCAGGCCTCGGGCCAAATGGCTTCAGGATCATCATCCCTCTGCGTTGCGCGATCGCCAGGTGCAGGCGTCGGTTGCGTGGGCGTCGTCCTCTGCGGGGTGAGCGCGGCCCACGGATCGAAGGCCTCCTGAGGCTGTTCGGTGCCCGCCGGCGCCTCGTTGTCCGCCGTGCCAGCATTCGGAGGAGGGGGCGCGGCCGTCTGGCTGGCGCCTGGCTCGCCGTTACCGTGCGGCGCGGGCGTCCCTTGCGTTGACGCGGTCGGCCACGCGATCGCGGGGCGGGCACCGCGTAGGGTTGGCTCAGGTGGCGGCGGGGCAGAGGCCGCGCCCTGAACGGGTGCATGCTGCATCGGCGCTGGCGCTGGTGCGTCTTGTGCGGATGCGCCCGGCCAGGGCGTGCCCGACGCCGCGCCCAAGGGCGTCTCTGCCGCAGTCATCGGCCCAACCTGCCCCGCAGCGCCCCACACCGGACTTGCGGCCGGATCATGCGTGCTGCTTGCCGTGGCGCGGGCTGGCGCCGTCGCGGTCGGGCCGGACCAACTGGCGGAAGCGTAGTCGACAGCCGTCTGGCCGGCATGCTGTTGCGCAGCGCCAGCCGTGCCCGGTTGCCCCGTGCCGGCCAGCGCTGCAGCCATCACGTCGAGATCGAACGGCTTCACCCCGTTGGCGTCATCTGCCACGGCAGGTTGCGCGGCATCATCAAGCGGTGGTGGCAGCATCAACGCGCACAACACCGCAAACAGCGCCATCATCGCAGCCGTTCGCAGCGGATAGTCGACCAGCCCGTGCGCGATGAGCGCAAGGATGGCAAGGCTCGCCGCGCGCGCCACCAACACATCATGCGTGCGCTGCGGCATCCGCCAGACCGCGATCAGACGCGCGCCGTACCACAGCACGAATGCGAGCAGGGCCAGGAGCCCGAGCACGCCGGTCTCAAGCGCGATCTGCAGCAGATCGTTATGGGCATGGTTGGCGTACCTGCCAAGCAGCAGGTCCTCCGACGCTTCGAAAGCCCCGTAAACGCTCGCAAAACTGCTGACACCTGACCCGAACGGCGCGAAGGCCAACGCCGCTTCGAACGTGTTCTGGTTGAAGGTCTGCCGCGTGGTGTCACTGACGCCAGCACTGAAGCGCTCTTGAATGCGCAGGAACACGACTTGCGCGATGGCGAGCAGGCCGATGACGCCGACACCCGTGCCAAGCTGGCGCGCAAGCGTGATGCGCGTCGCCTTGCCCGGCCGCCTGCGCGAGCCCCAGAAAGCCAGCAGCACCAGCCCGGCAATCACGAATCCGGTCAACATCAGCCCGGCCCGCGACCGCGCGATCGCCTGCGCCCCGATCAACGTGAAGATCGCCACCGCCAGCGCCAGCACCACCATAACGCGCGCCGACGACCATGCGGACGTGGCGGCTTTGCCATCCTGCGCGGGTTCTGCGTCAACGGCGCCGCCGCAGGAGGCGATCAGCCATGCACCGGTCAGCGCGAGGCCGCAGTAGATGAGGGCTGCAAGATGGTTGCGGTTGGCGAAGAAGCCGACGGCCTCAGACGTGTTGGTGTACGAAAAGAAACGGAATGCGCTGGTCGGCCCTTGAGCGACTTGCAGCAGGCCGAGGAAGGCGCTGGCGCAGGCAAAGGCCAGGATCCCTAAGCTAAGCGCGCGCCGTTCAAAGCGCGGTAGGGCGGCTGCGGCGGCAAAAAGCGTCAACGGCACGATCAACGAGAGCGCCGCTACCCATGTTTCGGCGGGCGCTAAGGAGAGGCTGAGCCAGGGCAACGGCTGGCCGGACGTTTCGAAGGTTGCGATCGTGAGGTCGCGGCCGGGCAGAAGCGTCCACACCGACGGCGGCAACGGGATCAGTTGCACAAACGGGATCAAAACGATGGCGCATGCGAGCGCTAGCGCGCGCCAGGTGGCGGCGGGCAACCGGGCCTGCCGCACGTAGAGGCAGGTGATGATAAGCGTCGGCACGGCGATGAACTGCAGGATCGCGTCGGACAGGAAGCCCGCGCGCGTGCTGCCACCGAAGATCAGGCTTGCGGCCAGTGTCAGGCTGGCGAAAAGCGCAACGATATGCAGTTGCAAGGTCATGGCGTGCGTGGTCACCGGTGCCGTGCCGGAAAAGGGTTGGGCATCAACACCTGCCGGACTCATGCCGCATTGGGGCGAAACGAGGGCGGCGGGCCGCACGCGCACGGCTTTCAGTTGCTTTGAGGCGTGAAGCACTCGACGCAAGAGTTGATTCACTTCAGGTGGAATCACCTGAGACGAAAGATGAACGGCAAAACAGAAGCTTAGATGTCGGTTCCGCTTCAAGCTGAAGCGAACCGACCCTGGAGCAACGGGCGCAAAGTGCGAGTCACCGGCTTAAACACTCAAGCCTTCCCTTTGCGCCCAAAGTTGCTCTGCACTTTAAGATTAGATCACCTTTGGGCGATGTAGGGCTCACCTGTGGTGATCGCGATAAATCGCCCGATGATCTAGGCGCGTGACGTTCAGCGGGCGCACGCGAGGGCGGCGAGGCCAAGCAGCGCTGTGTTGGGCCGCTTGATGTGGGAAAGCGGAACGCTTGCGAGGCCCGCAGTGGCGGGGTTGGCGGGCAGATGCGTGGCCTGGAAGGCTTTGAAGAACGCATCAAGCGTTGGCTGAGGCGCGGCCAGCCAACCGTCGATCACACTGCCGGTGAGCGCAACGCCGCGCCAGGCCCCGTGCGCGAGGACGAGATTGCGCACGGTTGCACCCAGGATGGCGGCGAAGCGCCGGCGTACCTCCACGGCGTCAACATCGTCGCCCGCGAAGAGCGCTTCGGCCGTGCGGGGCGACAGGTCCGCTTCGGGTTTGCATTCATCGGCGTCGCGTCCACCGACCGCGCGATCAAGCGCCGATGCCAGGGCCACCACGCCGCGGCCCGATAGGACATCCTCCACCGTGGCTGTGTACGCTGCAGACGCGCCATCGCGCGGCCGCGCTGCAAGACCTGGTGCGTGGCCGCTGGCTTCCCCTTGGTGACCGGCTTCCGTCGCGCTCGCCACCCAGGCCGCCGGCTCCGGTGAGGGGCGCTCGCCAGTACTGTCAGCCTCGGCGAGCGATGAGGCGGCGTAAGGCATAAGCTGTCCGCTTGAGCTTGCGAAGAGCGGACGCAACGCTGCCGCGCCAAAGCCCGTGCCGACGTTGACCGCCAGCAACGGGGCAGGCGAGGGGCCCGTGCGTCGCAAGCCTGGCGCTGGCGCTGGCGCAGCCGCAGTGTTTGCACGCGCCTCATCGCCAGCAGACGGCGTCAAACTGTCAAAATCGGTGTTTGTGAGAACGGGCAGCGCGTAGGCGACCGCTTCTAAATCGTTGACAAGCGTCATCGTCGCGCCCGGCGCAAGCAGCGCGCGCAGGGCGTCGGCGTCAATGGCGTAGGGCGCATTGGTGAGCACAACGCGCGCGCGCTCCACCTGACCCGCCGCGCCGATCGCCACCGCGGACGGCGGGTTCTCTGCCGGGGCCTCGCCCAAATAATGCGTGAAGGCCGCTTCGAACGAGGTGAAGTCAGCCAACCGGTAAGCGCGCACATCGCCAAGCGCAAGATCATGGCTCGCCCGCGCGAAGCGCACGTTCGTACCGCCGACATCAGCGACCACAACGCGATCAGTCATGCGAACCCCGCCGCTTCGAACACCACAGTACGGCTTGCCAGGCCCAGGCTTAGACCCCGACCCAGGCCCAAGCGCAGAACCAGCGCCGCCTGCCCGTCAGCGTCAAGCGGCCTAAGCTTCTCCTGCGCGCGACAAATCGGAAATGAAGCTGCTGCGCCACCGGTTCACATCGTTGGCGCGCACCCGCGCAAGCAGCGCCTCGTGACGTTCGCGACGCTGTCCCAACGGCATGCTGATCGCTTCGGCGATCTTTTCGCCCACCTCAGAAGTGTCGTAGGGATTGACCAGCAACGCGTCTTGCAGGTCCTCGGCCGCGCCCGCAAACTTCGATAAGATCAGCACGCCCGGATCATCATCGTTTTGTGCCGCCACATACTCTTTCGCGACCAGGTTCATGCCATCGCGCAACGGCGTCACAAGGCCAATGCGGCTGCCCCTGAAAAGCGCCGCCAAGGTGCGCCGCGCGATCGGACGATGGATGTAGCGGATTGGCGTCCAGTCGAAATCGGCAAACTGGCCGTTGATCGCACCGGAGCGGCGTTCCAGTTCCTCGCGGATGTCGGAATAGGCGTCGACGTTTTCGCGCGTGGGCGGCGCGATCTGCATCAGCGTGACGCCCTTCTGGTGGCCGGTGTAGCGCTCCAGCATGTACTGGAAGGCGGTGAAGCGTTCGGGCAGGCCCTTTGAATAATCGAGCCTGTCAACGCCGATGATTTGGATCGTCTCGCTGGTGCGCCGTTGCAAGCGATCGATAACGCCTTCCGCTTCGTCGGTCCGGGCCATCGCGCGAAAAGTATCGACGTCGATGCCGATCGGGTACGCTTTCACGGTGATGGTTCGGCCAAAGGCGGTCGCGGTGCCGGCGGCGTCATCGATCGTCCCGTCGGCTTGGTCGGTGATGTAACGCTTGAAGTTGGCGATGTCGCCGGCCGTCTGCATCCCGACGACGTCATAGGAGAACAGCGCCCGGATGATCGCCTCGCAATCGGGCATCGCGCGCAGGATATCGGGGGGCGGAAAGGGGATGTGGAGGAAAAACCCCAGCGGGTTGCCGCAGCCGCGTGCGCGCAGCTCCGCACCAAGCGGAAACAGGTGGTAATCGTGGATCCACACCAGATCGTTGCTCTGGACGAGCGCGCGCAGCGTGTCGGCGAAGCGGCGGTTCACCTGCATGTAGGCGTCGGTATAGGCTTTCTCGGGCTTCGCCAGATCGAGGCGGTAATGCAGGATGGGCCACAGCACGTTGTTTCCCATGCCGTTGTAGTAGCCGTCGTATTCCTGCTGGGTCAGTGACAAGGTCGCCGTGCAGTAACCGGCATCATCGTTGAGCGCGACGCGTTGATGGGCCGGCGTGTCGTCAATGCGCCCATCCCAGCCAAACCAGATCCCGCCGTATTCCCGCAAAGCATCGCCGAGCGCTACGGCAAGGCCGCCCGACTGGGAGTCCTTTCCCGGATCTGCAACCCGGTTCGAGACCATCACCAAACGCGTCATATGACCGACTCCCATGGTTTTGAAAGGCGCATCGCGGAATTGATGATGCCCACCATGGAATAGGTTTGCGGTAGGTTTCCCCACATCTCTCCGGTGCGCGGGTCGGTGTCCTCTGACATCAGACCCGCTTGACTACGATGCTGGAGCAACGCGTTGAAAATGTCACGCGCCTCGTCGGTGCGGCCGATGCGGGCGAGCGCATCGATCCGCCAGAACGCGCAAATGTTGAAGGCGGTTTCCGGCGTGCCGAAGTCGTCCGCAGCCTCATAGCGGCGCACATGGGGCCCATCGGCGAGCACCTCTTCGATGCGCTCCACCGTCGCCACAAAGCGTGGATCAAGCGGATCGATCAGGCCGACTTCCGCCATCAGCAGCACGCTTGCGTCCATGGCTTCACCTTCGAAACTTTCAACGAAGGCTTGGCGCTTGTCAGACCAGGACCGTTTAAGAATTTCCGTTTGCATCGCGGTGGCGCGCCCCGACCAAAACCGTGCGCGCTCGGGCAAGTCGATCGCCTGTGCGATCTTGCCCAGGCGGTCACATGCCGCCCAGCACATCAACGCAGATGACGTGTGAACCCGCGCGCGCGAGCGTAGTTCCCACATCCCAGCATCGGGTTGGTCGTAGAGCTTGAACGCCTGCTCGCCCATCAATTCCAGGCGCTCAAAATCATGCCCCTGCGCGCGCCGCCCCATACGCGCATCGATGAACGCTTGGGCCGCCCCCAGCACCACGTTGCCGTAAACATCGTACTGCAGATGTTCGTGCGCCTGGTTGCCAACGCGCACCGGCCCCATGCCGCGGTACCCGGCAAGCTGTGTTTCCTGTCGCTCGATCAGCGCGCGTTCGAGCGCGATGCCGAGCACCGGCTGCACGTGCCCCTCGGGGGCTTGCGCGACCACGTTCATCATCCAGCCGAAGTAGTTTTCCATGGTGCGGTTGGCGGCAAGGTTGTTCAACGCGCGCACCACGAAAAACGCATCGCGCAGCCAGCAGAACCGGTAATCCCAGTTGCGTCCGCTGTTGGCCGATTCGGGGATCGAGGTTGTGGCCGCAGCGATGATCGCGCCGGTCTCCTCATAGGAGCAAAGCTTCAGCGTGATCGCTGCGCGCATCACCTCGTGCTGCCATTCAAGCGGCAGCGCCAGGCGCCTCGTCCATCCGAGCCAGTAGTCAGCCGTGCGCTCGGTGAATTCGCGGGCCATGTCGGCAGCGCTGGTCGAAAGCGGTTCGTCCGGCCCCAGGATCAGATGCACGGGATCGGTCAGATTGAACCAGGTCTCGCCGAGCACGTAATCGACGGCCGCATCGGTCGTCACGCGCAAGGTCATCTCATCATCGATGTAGCGGATGTGGTTGGAGCCGCGGGTGCGTTTGGGGCTTCGTGTCCCGTAGCCAAAGGTCGGGCGCAGGCGCAGGCGCACGCGCGGGCTGCCTGAGACGACGCGGATGGTGCGCACCAGGGAGCGCGGTCGAAACGCGCGTCCGCGGTCGACGTAGCGCGGCGCGAGGTCGATGACTTCGATCGTACCGGTGCTGCCGTGGAGCGTTGTCTTGAGGATCGCGGTGCGCTCCACGTAGGCTTGCGTCGCATGCGTGAAGCCTTCCAGATCGACGGCCATCACGCCCTGCCCCTCGTCGCGCAAGGCGGCATCCGCATTGATGAGCGCGTTGAAGATGGGGTCGCCGTCGAACCGCGGCAGGCAGCACCACACGATGCGCGCTTGCGTGTCGATCAGCGCCGCGTAACTGCAGTTGCCGATCATGCCGAGGTCGAGGCTGGTCATCGCAGCGCCTTCTTGTGTTGAGGATGGTTCATCAGGTGAGGGGCTTGCGCTCATCGTGATTTGCATGATCGCCGCGCTCAGCGCCTCGCGGCCTCCAGTTGCGCGCAAAGCCATCGAAAGACGGCCTCATGGTCGTCAAGGCGGTAACGCGCGGCCGTCGCGCCCTGACCGACCTTGATGCTGACGCCGCGGGCCTCGGCGACGTTGTGGACGGCGGCAAAGCCGGCTTCGTCCGTGAGGTCGTCGCCGATGAAGACTGGAGCGCGTCCCGCAAATGGGCTTGCGCGCATGAACCGTTGTATCGCTTCGCCCTTGTCGGCGCCGCGCGTACGCGCTTCTGCCACGCATTTTCCACGTTGCACGATGAAGCCAGGATGCGCGGCGACCATCTCTTCGATGGCGCGCTGGCATGCCGCTTCGGCTGCGGGAGCAAGGCGCCAATGCAACGCGACCGCGTGGCTTTTGCGTTCGATCCCGACGCCCTCGTGGGCTGCGACCACCGCGCTGCAATGGCAGTCGATCGCGGCGAGCGCTGCCTCATCCACGGGCGCTGAATGCAGCACGCCTTCGCCATCGCGTTGCAGGAGCCCGTGGAGGCCTGCGGCGGGCAACGTCAGCGGAGCGAGAAAGCGGTCGACATCGGCGATGCCGCGGCCGGTGATGATCGCGACAGCGCCGGAGGTCGCGTGGGCCAGATCGCGCAACACGTCTGGCAGGCCGGGGGGCACGACCACCGCATCGGGGGTGGGCGCCAAGCCGACCAGCGTCCCGTCGAAGTCGAGGAACAGCGCGCTAGAAGCGAGCGCGATCGCGGGTGGTGGCAGGGTGCGCGCGGACTCGGTTTCACACATCGTGCGCCTTCCGGTGACCAGGGATGTGCCCGTGGGTGTCACCGGTGGTCGCGTTCGTCAAGGCGCTCGAGGGGGCGCTCCAGTGGGCGCTCGCGTCGGCGCCTCTTTGGCCGTCCCGTGGCCGCTCCTCACGCCGATCCTGTGGCCGTCGCTTCAAGCGGCGCCTGCGACCAGGCCCCCGCGGCGCTCGATGAAGCTCACGATCTCGTCGATGCCGGCCCCGGCCTTGAGGTTGGTGAAGACGAAAGGCGCTTCACCGCGTTGCGCTTTGGCATCGCGGCGCATGACGGCAAGGTCGGCACCAACGTAGGGGGCCAGGTCGGTCTTGTTGATGATGAGCAGATCGGCACGCGTGATGCCGGGGCCGCCTTTGCGTGGGATCTCTTCGCCTTGCGCGACATCGATCACGTAAATCGTGAGGTCGGCGAGGTCCGGCGAAAAGGTGGCCGCGAGGTTATCGCCGCCCGATTCGATCAAAACCAATGCCAAATCCGGCCAGCGGCGTCGTAAATCCGCGATGGCCGACAGGTTCAGCGAGCAGTCTTCGCGGATCGCGGTATGCGGGCAGCCGCCCGTCTCAACCCCGATCACGCGGTCGCTGGCCAGCGCCTGGGCGCGCATCAGGAACTCCGCGTCCTCGCGCGTGTAGATGTCGTTGGTGATGACGCCCATGTCGTAGCGCGCGCGCATGGCGCGGCAGAGCGCGGCCGTAAGCGTGGTTTTGCCGGAACCGACAGGACCGCCGATGCCGACGCGCAAGGGGCCATGCGGAGACGCCAGACGGGGCGTGGGCGCGTTTGGCTGATCAAGGGTGGGCGTTGAGGTCAGTTGGGTCATGAGCGGAACACTCGCACGGTTTGGGTTTCGTGCGCCATCGACAGCAGGTCGACCATGACGGTCGCGGTGCCAAGATCGCGCTCGTGGCTGGTGAGGGCGTCGGCGCAGGCGCGCTGCAACGAGGGGAGCAGGGCAGCGGTGATGCGTTGCGCCTCGAATTGGCCGATCACGCTAAGCCGCATCGCAGCCGACAGCCCCTGGCTCACCGTGTTGATCGCGAAGGCGCGCAGCGTGACGGGGCAGGCGATGGCGTGGTCGCGGCCTGCAAGGGCGACGGCGGCGGCGAGCGTCAACGGGCGAGCCTCATCATCCCAGATCGCGTTGGTCAGCGCATCAGGACGCTGCCAGCCGGCGCGGTAGGCCATGCGGAAGCCGTCGCCCTGGGCATGCGCCTCCAGATGCCGCTCTCGGGTCGTTTGAAGCGCGCTGGATAAGGCGCAGGCTTCCTGGAGGGATGCGTTGTCGCCGGCGCGGTCGATGAGCGCCATGATGATCAAATCCTGGCCCAAGGGTCCGTGCTCAGCGAGCGCTTCGAGCCAGCCGCGTAAACCTGTCCCGTCGTTGACCGTGCCTTGGAGGACGGCGGCCTCCAGGCCTTGCGAATACGCAAAGCCGCTGACCGGAAACGCCGGTGACAGCCAGATGTGGAGCAGACCTTGCGGATCGCCCTCGCTGATCGCGACGCCTGGTCGATCAGCCATGGTGAGGGTGGCCGCCGGTATCTTGGGTCCGCTTAGCGCTGTCGCCGTGGCCGTGGTCTTCGCTATGCGAATGTGTGTGACCATGCCCATGCCCATGCCCATGATCATCGTGGTGGCCGTGATGGTGGCTTGCGTGCAGCGAGCCCGGTCCACCGTAGGCGCCGCCCTCGGGCTCGAAGGGGCGCATGACCGCCTCCGCAGCACCGCCCAACCCGCGCACCATGGCCGCGAGCACGTGATCGTCCTGAATGTAAAGGGCTGCGCCTTCGCGATCGACTTCGGCGGGCGTGTGACGGTTCCCGATGTGCCAGGCGATGCGGGTCAGGGCTTGCTGTGAGGGCGCCGTCAGTTTCAACAACGCTTCCTCCGCTGCGATCACGCGCACCACGCCAGCTTCGCCGTCCCAAAGGCCCGCACCGTGCGCGAGGTAGGTCGCTTCGGCCAGGTCGAGCAGCACATCGTCACCCTGATCGGTGCGCAGCATCACCCGACGACGGTAGCGCTCGGCACGCACCAGCGTCACCGTCCGGGCGGCATCGCGCACGCGCGCATCGCCGGGCTGCAGCGTGGAGGTCGCGCGGATCATCGGGCGGGGCTCCTTTGGGCTTTGGCGGTGAGACGATTGGCGCATGAGGAACGCAGGGTCCGAGCGGATGTCGGTTGCGCTGCCGCTTCGAGCAGCTAAGCTTCAAAACAGGAAATAGCGCTGGGCCATCGGCAAGCTGCTCGCCGGATCGCAAACGAGCAGCGCCCCGTCAGCGCGCACCTCGTAGGTTTCCGGGTCGATCTCGATCGCTGGGGTTGCATCGTTGAGCACCATCGATGCCTTCGAGATGCCGCCGCGCACGTTCGAAATCGCGACCACGTCCTTCTGCAGTCCCAGCCGCGCGCCGATGCCGCCCGCCAGCGCAGCCTGTGAGACGAACGTGAGCGATGTGCGCGTCATTGCCGAGCCGTAGGCCCCGAACATTGGGCGGTAATGCACCGGTTGCGGCGTTGGAATGGACGCGTTCGGATCGCCCATGGCAGCCGCAGCGATGGCCCCGCCCTTTAGGATCATGTCGGGTTTCACGCCGAAGAACGCTGGCGACCACAGGCACAGGTCCGCCAGTTTGCCGACCTCCACCGAACCGATGTGCGCGGACATGCCGTGCGCGATGGCCGGGTTGATGGTGTATTTGGCGATGTAGCGTTTGACGCGGGTGTTGTCGTTGCCGCTGCCCTGGTCTTCGGGCAGGGGGCCGCGCTGCACCTTCATCTTGTGCGCGGTCTGCCAGGTCCGGATAATGACCTCGCCAACGCGGCCCATGGCCTGGCTGTCGGACGCCATCATCGATAGCGCGCCCATGTCATGGAGGATGTCTTCAGCGGCGATGGTTTCCTTGCGTATGCGGCTCTCCGCGAACGCGAGGTCTTCAGGGATCGACGGGTCAAGGTGATGGCACACCATCAGCATGTCCAGGTGCTCGTCGATCGTGTTGACCGTGAACGGGCGCGTGGGATTGGTCGATGAGGGCAGCACGTTGGGCAGGCCTGCAACCTTCATGATGTCGGGTGCGTGGCCACCGCCGGCGCCTTCGGTGTGGAAGGCGTGTATCGTCCGATCTTTGAAGGCCGCGATCGTGTCTTCGACAAACCCGCTTTCGTTGAGCGTGTCGGTGTGGATCATCACCTGGACATCGTGATCATCGGCAACGCTTAAGCAGTTGTCGATGGCCGCTGGCGTGGTGCCCCAGTCTTCATGCAGCTTGAGCGCGCAGGCGCCCGCCGCGATCTGTTCTTCAAGCGCCTGCGGGAGTGCTGCGTTGCCCTTGCCGGCGAACGCAAGGTTCATCGGGAACGCGTCAGCGGCCCGGAGCATGGTTTCGATGTGCCAGGGCCCCGGCGTGCAGGTCGTGGCATTGGTGCCGGTCGCAGGCCCCGTGCCGCCGCCGAGCATGGTGGTGACGCCGGACATCAGCGCCTCTTCAATCTGCTGCGGGCAGATGAAATGAATATGCGCGTCAAAGCCACCGGCGGTGAGCAGTTTGCCTTCGCCCGCGATCGCTTCGGTGCCCGGCCCAACGATGATCGTCACATCGGGCTGGATGTCGGGGTTGCCCGCCTTGCCGATCGCGGCGATGCGGCCGTCTTTGAGGCCGATGTCGGCTTTCACGATGCCGGTGTGGCAAACGATCAGGGCGTTGGTGATGACCGTATCCACAGCGCCATCCGCGCGCGTCACCTGCGATTGCCCCATACCGTCGCGGATGACTTTACCGCCTCCGAATTTGACCTCTTCACCGTAGGTGGTGTGGTCGCGCTCGACCTCGATGAAGAGTTCAGTGTCGGCAAGGCGGACTTTGTCGCCAACGGTCGGCCCGAACATGTCGGCGTAGGCGTCACGCGAGATTTTGGCCGGCATAAGCGGGCGCCCCTATCGTGTGAGGAAATTTTTAAGTTGGGCGGTGCGCGCACGCGTCATGGCAGCAAGGCAGATGCTGACGGCCGCGCTTTGGCCGGATCCGCCGTACCACTCAAGGCCAATGATCTCACAGTGGCGATCGCGGTAGGTGATCCATGCCCGCTGCGCTTGGATGAGGGCCTTCTTGAAGCCCTTCTTCTGAAGCGGTGGTTCAGCGCCAGCGTCATTCTTGACCATGGCGGCGCGCACAAGCTTGTAGACGCGGTTCAGCTCACGGTCAGCCTTCTCAAGGTCCTTGCCCGCGCAGACCGTCATTTCGGCCTGGGAGCGGGGCTCATTGCAATTGGCGCGTTGCGCTGCCGCTGGGTGCACCGCCCATGTTGCGGCAACCAAAAGCATGACGGTGAGCGCGATGATCGGGGCAAAAATTCCGCGGGGGTGGTGCATCAAAGATCTCCCATAATCTGCTGTTGAAAGCCGTAAATTTTGCGCGCGCCTACGATCGCCACAAGGGTGACCGTTCGCGTCTGGCCGGGTTCAAAACGGACCGCGGTGCCAGCGGGAATATCGAGGCGAAAGCCACGCGCCTTCTCGCGGTCAAACGAAAGCGCGCGGTTCGTCTCGAAGAAATGGTAATGGCTGCCGACCTGGATCGGCCGATCGCCCGTGTTGGCGATCTCAAGCTCGATGGTGGCGCGGCCGGCATTCAGCTCGATCTCGCCGTCGGCTGTGATGACTTCACCTACACGCATGGGGGCACCTTCTTTGTGTTGGGCGCGCGAGACCTGCGCGCGCGGACCCTAACGGATCGGCGTATGCACCGTGACGAGTTTCGTCCCGTCGGGGAAAGTCGCTTCGACCTGCACGTCGTGGATCATGTCGGCGATGCCATCCATCACTTGCGCCCGTGTGATCACTTGCGCCCCCTCATCCATCAGTTGCGCGACGCTGCGGCCATCGCGGGCGCCCTCGACCACGAAGTCGGTGATCAGCGCGATGGCCTCGGGATAGTTGAGTTTGACGCCGCGCTCCAACCGCCGGCGCGCCACCATGGCGGCGGTCGCGATGAGCAGTTTGTCTTTTTCGCGCGGGGTCAGATTCATGGCCGTCTCCCTCAGGTCATCCACACGCGCGGCACCGGCCTATCGGTGAGCCGTGGAACGATGGCTTCGGTGATGGCGCGAAGGCGGGCCGCGGTGGGCGCCAGCGCGCGAATGATGAGTTTGCCGTCAAATGCTGTTGCGGCGGCGACCGCGCTTTCACGCGTGGCGACCGGCTCGGGCGGCAGCAGGTGGCGGACCGCATCTAAGCGATCTTCGGCATCGGGGGCAATGTAGAGCAGCGTTGCGAACGCCCCGTGGGTGTTGAGACGTGCGCTCGGATAGGCATGCGCCAGCACGGCATCATCGAGCGCGAAGGCATCGGCGTAGCTTAATGCGCCGTTGCGCGTGATCCGCCACCGGTCCCTCAGGTGCAAGCGTCGGACACGTTCGCCCATGGCGGGGCGGCCGAGGATGAGGCATTCAACGATGATCGCCCGGGCATCGGGCGCGAGGTTGAACGTGTAATCGCGCTCCAGGGCGGCATCATCGAAGACGATCGTCTCTTGCGGCAGCCACGCGAAACGCGCCTGGGGGCCAATGTCCGCGTGCACCTCAAGACGGCTGATGGCTTTTCCGCAGCGGCGGTAGACGCGTTCGGCGGCCTGGGTTGCGACGCTCAGCGCGGCGCCGGTTTCCACGTTGAACGATTGGCGCACGTGATCGCCGCTGGCGATGCCACCGCCCGTGTTGATGATGATCGCTTGTGGAGGAGCGTCCGGTTTGCCTTTCGGAAAGCGCACCTGATAGCCGTCGCGTTGCGCAACGCTCGTGAGGGCGCTGCGGCCTTCTTTCAGCGCGACGCCAACGTGGATGGCGCCGTTCACCCTGATGCCTTCAAGCGTGGGCGCGCCTTTTGCGGATCGAGCCGACGTCGCCGATGCGCATGGCGCCGCTTGCGATCCGTGTTCCACGGCAGGTTCGCGGTTTGCGGTCGCGTTGAAGCCGGTTGCCACGCGATCCCCGTCAGCCGCCATCGTGTGGTCCACCCGCGCCCATCAAACCGACAGATGCCGGCGCACGTCCGTTTCGCTCATGTCGGCCCGGCTGCCCGCAAGCACCACCTGACCACGATCCATCACGGCATAGTCGTCCGCGAGATCACGGGCAAACTCGAAATACTGCTCAACGAGCACGATCGCCATCGTGCCGGTGTCGCGAAGGTGCTCGATCGCCCGGCCGATGTCTTTGATGATCGAGGGCTGGATTCCTTCGGTCGGTTCATCGAGCACGAGCAGGCTCGGTCGCATGGTCATCGCCCGCCCGATCGCCAACTGCTGTTGCTGGCCGCCGGAGAGGTCACCACCGCGTCGCCGCAGCATGTCCTTGAGGACCGGGAACAGCTCGAAGACCTCGTCTGGGATGAAGCGTTGCCCACGCGCGGCCGCCGCAAGCCCGGTTTCGAGGTTTTCGCGGACGCTCAGCAGCGGGAAAATCTCGCGCCCCTGCGGTACGATTGCGACGCCCGAGCGTGCACGCGCGTGCGCGGGTTGATGCGTGATGTCGGCATCGCGCCAGCGGATCGTGCCTTCGCTGACCGGGTGCTGGCCGGTGATGGCGCGCAGAAGGCTCGTTTTGCCAACCCCGTTGCGTCCCAGCACGCTTGTCACCTTGCCGATCTCAGCGGTGAGCGACACACCGCGCAACGCTTGGGCCGCGCCGTAGTGAAGGTTGATCGTATCCACCTGCAACATCGTCTAACGCCCCAAGTAAACTTCGACGACGCGCTCATCGGCCGAGACGGCATCGATTGAGCCCTCCGCCAGAACGCTGCCCTCATGCAGGCAGGTGACGCGGACATCGAGCGCCCGCACGAAGGTCATGTCGTGCTCAACCACCACAACGGAATGGCTGCGCGCGATGTCCCTCAGCAAGGTCGCGGTATCTTCGGTCTCGGCATCGGTCATGCCAGCGGCCGGTTCATCGACGAGCAGCAACTTGGGGTCTTGCGCGAGCAGCATACCGATCTCAAGCCACTGTTTTTGGCCGTGGCTAAGCGCGCCCGCAGGCGTGTTGCGCAAGCCCGTCAGGCGGACCCGGTCGAGGATCTGGTCAATCGCGTCATCGCCGATCGCATCGCGGGCGCCCCAAAGCGCGGACGTGGTGGTGCGCGGGCCGGCGAGCGCCAGACGGATGTTGTCGGCTAATGTGTGGCTTTCGAAGACGGTCGGCTTTTGGAATTTGCGGCCGATCCCGAGGTTGGCGATCTGCGTTTCATCAAGCTTGGTCAGATCGTGTGAACCATCGAACAGTGCCACGCCTTCATCGGGGCGCGTCTTGCCGGTGATGACGTCCATCATGGTGGTTTTGCCCGCGCCGTTAGGGCCGATGATCGCGCGCATTTCGCCAGGCTCCAAGAACAACGACAGGCTGTTGAGGGCCTTGAAGCCATCGAAGCTGACGGAGATGCCGTCGAGATAAAGCACGGATGATGTTTCGCGTGGGCTCATCGCGCAGGTTGGCTCCAGCTACTCTGCCGCTTGCGGGGATGGCGGTCGTGACGGGGCCGGTGAAGGCGGCTGCGGTGGGGCGGGTGTCGTGGCCGCGTCGGGTTTGCGTTTCGCGCGCAAGCCCTCGATCCAGGAGGTGAACGTGCCAACGATGCCCTTGGGCAGCAGCAAGGTCACCAGGATGAACAGCCCGCCGAGCGCAAACAGCCAATAGGGTGCGAGCGCGCCCGTCGTGAACGTGGTCTTCATGAAGTTGACCAGCACGGCACCAAGGGCTGCACCCGTCAACGTTCCGCGTCCCCCCACGGCGACCCAGATGACGGCTTCGATCGAGTTCGCGGGCGCGAATTCCGATGGGTTAATGATGCCCACCTGAACCACGTAAAGCGCACCGGCGATGCCCGCCATGCACGCCGATGCGACGAACGCTAACAGCTTGTAGCTCTCAACACGGTAGCCGAGAAAACGGGTGCGGCTTTCCGCATCGCGGATCGCGACCAGCACCTTGCCGTAGGTCGACGTCACCAGGATGCGGCACACCGTGTAGACGAGAGCAAGCGTCGCGACCGTGATCACGAACAGCGTGAGACGGGTGCTGTTCGCCTGCACGTCAAAGCCGAGGATGTCCTTGAAGTCGGTAAGGCCGTTGTTGCCGCCAAAGCCCATCTCGTTGCGGAAGAACGCAAGCATCAGCGCGTAAGTCATCGCCTGCGTGATGATCGACAGGTAGACGCCGGTGACGCGTGAGCGGAAAGCCAGCCAGCCGAACACGAAGGCGAGCAGCCCCGGCACCAGCACGATCATGATCAAGGCGAACGGGAAGAGATCGAACCCGTACCAGAACCAGGGAAGATCCTGCCAGTTGAGGAACACCATGAAATCGGGCAGCGTGGGATGGGCGTAAACACCCCGCGTTCCGATCTGGCGCATGAGGTACATGCCCATCGCGTAGCCGCCGAGCGCGAAGAACGCGGCGTGGCCAAGCGACAGGATCCCGCAGTAGCCCCAGACGAGATCGAGGGCGACGGCCAGGATCGCGTAACAAAGGTACTTGCCGAGCAGCGAGACGACGTGGGTCGGCACGTGCAACGCATGGTCGGGCGGGAGCAGCACGTTCGACGTCGGGATCAACACGGCCAGCAGGAAGAGCACGGTGAGGAAAACCTTGCTGCCGGTGTCGCTGAGGCTGAAAATGGCACGCGTGATCATGTTTCCACCGCCCGGCCTTTGAGCGCGAACAACCCGCGCGGGCGCTTCTGGATGAACAAGATCAGCAACACCAGGATGAAGATCTTGGCCAGCACCGCACCTGCCATGGGTTCCAGCACCTTGTTGGTGATGCCGAGGGTGAGCGCGGAGACGAGCGTGCCCCACAAGTTACCGACCCCGCCGAACACCACCACCAAGAAGCTGTCGACGATGTAGTTCTGGCCGAGGTTTGGCGAGACGTTGTCGATCTGGCTGAGGGCGACGCCGGCAATGCCTGCGATGCCGGAGCCCAGGCCAAAGGTCAGCGCGTCGATGTAGCCGGTGCGAATGCCGGTGGATGCGGCCATGCGCCGGTTCTGCGTCACCGCGCGCATCCGCAGCCCCAACGTCGTCAGGCGCAGCAGCAGCAGCAGACTGACGAACACAACCAGCGCGAAGACGATGATCCAAAGGCGATTGTACGTGATCGCAAGGCCCATGAACTCAAAGCCGCCCGACATGAAAGACGGGTTACCGACTTCGCGGTTCGTCGGCCCAAAGATCGTGCGCACCGCCTGCTGCAGGATCAGGCTCACGCCCCAGGTTGCAAGCAGCGTTTCAAGCGGGCGGCCGTACAGGAACTGTATGATGCCGCGTTCAATCGCGATGCCGACGAGCCCCGCCATGGCGAAGGCCGTGGGCAGGGCGACCAGCAATGAATAGTCGAACAGGTCCGGCGCGTAGGCCCGGAAACCTTCCTGCACGACGAACGTGGTGTAAGCCCCGATCATCACCATTTCGCCGTGCGCCATGTTGATGACGCCCATCACGCCGAAGGTGATCGCAAGCCCGATCGCTGCGAGCAGCAACACCGATCCGAGCGACAGCCCGTACCAGACGTTCTGCGCGTAAGCGATGTAGGTGAGGCGCTGCTCGATCGCCGCGATGGCCGCCTTCGCCGCTTGCGACACGCGCTCTTCGCCATCGTTGAGCGCGGGGTTGATGGCGACGAGCGCGGGTCGGTCAGCGCGGGCGCGCAAGGTCTCGATGGCGCCGAGCTTGGCCGATGTGCTGCCGCCGTGCTTGAGGATGATCGCTGCGCGCGCTTGGCTCAGCCGCGCCTTGATGGTGGGGTCGCTTTCTTCGGCGATCAACGTTTCAAGGTCGCTGCGCAGCGCCTTATCGCGCGTTTGGAAGACGGACGTGGCCGCGCGCAGGCGGGCGGCCGGGTCCTTGGCGCGCAGTTGCAGCGTGCCGAGCGCGCGTTTGATGATGTTGCGCACGCGGTTGTTGACGCGCACCGAGCGTGCCCCTTTGGGCCGCCCGGAAACAGGCTCACCGGTCATGAACGCGAAGTGCGCTTTGCCATCGCGGTAGGCGATCTCGCCCGTCTTACGGTTGAGGTAGACGCGTCGCCGGCTCATCGCTTTGAGGATGACGGGGGCGTGGTCGACACCTGATGTTGCGATCAAGCCGATGGCTTTGATCGTCTTGCCGTAGTTGTTGGCCTTGAGCAGGTCGATGGCGGCTCGGAGCCGTCCAGATGGCGTGCTGAGGTCCGGCGCTGGCGGCGCCTTTGGCGGGGGCGAGGCGGCCGGTGGCGGCGGCGTCGATGGCGACGTTGTTGGCGTTGTGGGCGTTGCGGGCGGCGCCGTCGTCGTCGGCGTGGCCGCGGGAGCTGTGGTCGTTGCAGGCGTCGCTGGGGCGGCGGGCGTGGACGCATCCGGCGTCGCCTGGGCCAGCTGGGTCATCGCCCGAGCTGCCTCGTTCAGCCGTGCACGATCGACATCGACGTGCGCGGTGGCACTTGCGGTGCGCCCCTCATCGAAAGGCAGCGTTGCGGCGTGTACGGCCGCGCTCAAGCTTCCGCCCGCAATGACCGCGATGAGGACCATCGCCAGCAAACCGACCATCCGCATCAGCGTGCGCCGCGCAAGGGCCGCCGTGCCACCCGTACGTCCCCCTCCAGCATGTGTGCAGCACTGCAAGCGCCTGTCGTCCTTCGTGCCCGTCATGAAACGTACGGCCGCCCCGCCATCGGTGTTCCGTCGATGACGAGGCGGCCGCGATCGCTGAACGTATCACCTGAGAATGGTGGTCCGTCGACCCTGTTAGGGCCGACGGGAGCTTAACCGTACCGCGTTAGCCGCACTTCTTCAGTTTGACGTTATAGTTGCCGCACTTCTTGCCCGGCCAATCGGACATCAGGTCCTTGGAGCCCGGCAGGAAGTCCGACCAGGCATCGCCCGGCACCAATGCGTCGGTCTTCGAGACCACATCAAACTGACCCGTCTCGAGGATCTCACCGATCAGCACCGGCTTGGTGATGTGGTGGTTCGGCAGCATCTCAGACACACCGCCCGTCAGGTTCGGGGTCTTCACGCCGATGATCGAGTCGATGATCTTGTCGGGCTCGACGCTCTTGGCCTTCTCAGCGGCTTTCACCCACATGTTGAAGCCGATGTAGTGCGCTTCCATCGGGTCGTTGGTGACGCGTTTCGGGTTCTTGGTGAACGCTTTCCATTGCTTGATGAAGGCGGCGTTGGCCGGCGTTTCCACCGACTGGAAGTAGTTCCAGGCGGCGAGGTGGCCGACCAGGTTGGTGGTGTCGAGGCCTGCAAGTTCCTCTTCACCGACCGAGAAGGCCACGACCGGAATGTCGGTGGCGTCCACGCCCTGGTTCGACAGCTCTTTGTAAAACGGCACGTTCGCATCGCCGTTGATGGTGGAGACCACGGCGGTCTTTTTGCCGGCGGCGCCGAACTTCTTGATGTCCGCCACGATCGTTTGCCAGTCGGCATGGCCGAACGGCGTGTAGTTGATCATGATGTCTTCGGCGGCGACGCCTTTGGCTTTGAGGAAAGCTTCAAGGATCTTGTTCGTCGTGCGCGGGTAGACGTAGTCGGTGCCAGCGAGCACCCAGCGTTTCACCGAGCCGCCGTCCTCGCTCATCAGATATTCAACGGCGGGGATGGCCTGCTGGTTCGGCGCAGCACCCGTGTAGAACACGTTGCGCTCGCTCTCTTCGCCCTCATACTGGACGGGGTAGAACAGCACCGAGTTCAGTTCCTTGAAGACCGGCAGCACGGATTTCCGCGAGACCGACGTCCAGCAGCCGAAGGTGGCTGCGCATTTCTTCTGCGCGATCAATTCACGCGCTTTTTCCGCGAACAGCGGCCAGTTGGATGCGGGGTCAACGACAACCGGCTCCAGCTTCTTGCCAAGCAGGCCGCCCTTCTTGTTTTGCTCATCGATCAGCATGAGCATCACGTCTTTCAGCGTCGTCTCACTGATCGCCATCGTGCCCGACAGCGAGTGGAGGATGCCGACCTTGATGGTCTCATGACCACCGGCGCGGAGCGGAAGGGGTGCTGCGGCAAGCGCGGCGGCGGCGCTGGTCGCGCCAAGGAAGGACCGACGGGTAAGGCTCATGGAGGTCTCCGGTAGAGGATGTTTCGACCTCGCGTTCTCTACAAGCGCTGTGCCAACTCGTTTACCATGCGCTAACCATGACGCTAAGGCTATGAAAGCGATGGGAAAACGCAGGACCGCCCCGCGTTCGGGCAGGTTCTGGGCAGGCCGCTGTGGCGCGCATAGTGGCGTTGGTTTGCCTATTGCTTGGGCAAATCGATGATGAGTCAATCATTGCTCAAATAGTGAGCATCTATGATCTAAGCACGCCGATGCGGTCGGGCGACCAAGACAAGCACAACCGCCAACGCTGTGAGCACCGCCAGCAACGTCCAAGCTTCGTTGATCGCTTCAACCAGCCCTGCGCGCTCGATCATCGGGCGCGCCATGGCGATTTGCCCTGGCGTCGGCTCAACGCCTAGCGGTGGGAGCATGCTGATCGGGATGCCGACCGTCTCCGCCGTTGCCGCATCGCGCGCTTTCAGGCCCTCCAGCAACCGTGCGCTGAAGACGGGCGTGCGTTGCCACAAAATCGTGTCCACCACGGCGATCCCGATCGCACCGCCAAGGTTGCGCATCAGGTTGAACAGCGCGCTGCCATCAGGCACCAGCGCGGCGGGCAGATGATCGAGCGCGAGCCGTGTTGGCGGGATCAGGCACAGCATGATGCCGACCCCGCGCACCACCTGCGGCCAAAACATCTCGTCATAGCCGGTCGAACGGGTCTGCTGCATGCTCATCGCCAGGCCGATAGCCAGCACAGCAAGGCCGACACCGGTTAACCAGCGCGGATCGACGCGCAGGTCCGCTTGAACCACCAAGGGTGAGACGATCAGTTGCGTCACCCCGGTGACGATGATGACGAGGCCGATCGCTAGCGGTCCGAACTCGCGAACAAGGCCTAAGAAGATCGCCATCAGATAGATCGATGAGAACAAGCCGATCCCGAAGACGAAGCTGATCGCGGCGGAGACGGCGAAGTTGCGCGAGCGCAGCAAACCAAGGTCGATGAGCGGTGCGCGTTCAGGTCGGACGCGATCCGCCGACCGTTGGCCCTGTGGCCACGGCCAACAGCGGTAAACCAGCAGGCTGAGCGAAGCGATCACGATCACGGCGAGCCCAAGCGTCAGCGGCGACAGCCAGCCCCGCTGCGGCGCCTCTTTCAGCGTCACTTCAAGCAGGCCAAGCCCGATGACAAGGGCGGCCAAGGCGACCCGATCCACGCGCGCCAAAACGCTAAGCGCGATGCGTTCGCGCGCCATCACGAAGGTTGCAACCAGCAGCGCTGCGATGCCCGGGCCAACGTTGATCAGGAACAGCCAGGGCCAACTGTAGGTCTGCGTGATGTACCCGCCGATGGTCGGGCCAAGCGTCGGTGCGAGCACGGCAAGGCCGCCGGCCAAAGTGGCGGCCATCGCCTGTTGGCGGCCGCTGAACAGCAGGAACGCGCTAGAGAAAACGAGCGGGATCAGACAGCCGCCGAAAAAGCCCTGGACCACGCGCGCGGCGATCAAACTGCCAAGCCCGGTGGCCATGGCGCACGCGATGGACGCCAATGTAAAGGTGCTAAGCGCGATCAAAAACAGGCCGCGGATTCCGAACGCGCGCGTCAGCACGCCGGTCAGGGCGATCGCGATCACTTCAGCGATCAGATAGCTCGTTTGCACCCAGCTCATCTGATCAGGTGCCAACGCCAGCGCTTTGGCGATGGCCGGCAGCGACGTCACCACGATCTGGATGTCGAGGATCGCCATGAACATGCCGACGCACAGCGCGGCAAAGCCGAGCCACCGGGCGAGCGGACCTTGTGTGCCCTGAGCCGCGTGGGGTCCGTGTTCCCCCCGCGTCCGTTCAGTCTGCGAGGCCGCCATCACGTCGGCAGCATCGCGCGCACCGGTCGCACCCGCGGGATCGTCAGGCTTGCTCACGGTTGCCGGTGCCCATCTGCCAGAGTGCGCGCGCCCCGGGTCAAGCTCACGGGCTGGCCGTTTCGGCGTGGTCGAGCGCCGCATTTTCAGCCCGGATGCGGATGGTGAGTACGGCCGCGTTGGCTAACGAAAAGACGAGCGCAAACATATAAAGTCCGAACGTTGCTGGCAGCACGGCGATTTCGCCGATCACCACCGCATAGTTGGGGTGGCTCAAAAAGCGAAACGGCCCTCCCGTGATGCGCGGCTCGCCGGGCAAGGTGATGATCCGCGTGGTCCAACGCGTTCCCAGCGTTGCGAGCACCCAAACGCGCAAACCTTGCAGGATCACGAACGCGAGCAGCCCCAGCGTAGAGACCTCAAGCGGCATGGTGAGCGCCGCGTACCACAAGCCGATCAGCCAGGCGGCATGCAACAGCACGATCGCCGGATAGTGGCCCGGTGCGTGTTCCACCGCGCCGCGGGCCATGAGGCGCCTGGTGTTTCGCTGGGCGAGCCAGAGTTCGAACAGACGTTGGAGCGTGACGAACACAAGGATCGCCTGGGCGAGCGTAACCATCAGCACACCTCGATCGGGATCGCGGCGGCGGTGAAGCCGGGCCCCAGGGCCGACGCAAGTGTGTGACCAGGGCGCGCACGATGCAGCGCGCGCTGCAGCACGAACAACACCGTGGGTGCCGACATATTGCCGTAGCGCTTCAAGACTTCGCGCTCAAGGTCGAGCGCGCCAGCGTCCAGATCAAAGGCGCCCTCGATCGCCTGTAACACCTTCGTGCCGCCTGGATGAAACGTCATGCGCTGTAGCATATTGGGTGTGTAGTCCCAGGCGTCGAGCATCGGCTCAAGGGCGGGGCGCAGACGGCGGCGCGCAAACGGTGGGATCGCCCGGTCAAAGATCACATCGAAGCCGAGCGGATCCACCGCCCAACCCATGATCGACAAGGTGTTGGGCCACGTGTGCTGACGTCCGCGCCCAAGCCGGATGCGCGGCTCCGCATGGCCCGATGAGATGACGGCGGATGCCGCCCCATCCCCGAACAGGGCGGTGGCGACGATGTTCGACTTGGTCGGCTTATCGAGGCGGAAGGCGAGCGAGCAAAGCTCCACCGCGACCAGCAGCACGTTGCGCTTGGGTGCAGCGCGCGCCAGGTCGGCTGCGATCGTCAACCCGCACACACCGCCCGCACAACCAAGGCCGAACACGGGCACGCGCATGATGTCTTCCCGCAAACCCAGCCGTTCAGCCGCCCGCGCGTCGAGGGCTGGCGTCGCGATGCCGGTTGAGCTGACGGTGACGACCGCATCGATCTCGCTGGCCGCCAGGCCCATCCGGTCGAGCGTGCTTTCCGCCGCATCGCAGAACAGGTCAACGGCCGCCCGCTCGTAGATGTCCGAGCGTTCCTTCCAATCACGCGAGGTGCGGTACCATTCGACAGGCTGGGCGAGATAGCGCCGCTCGATCCCCGCGTTCGTGAAGACCGGACGCAACGTGTCGAAATCGTTCGTCAGCGGCGCGAACAACTCGCCCGCGATCGTTTCGGCATCGCTTTGGTCGATCCAGTGCGTCGGAACGGCTGTCGCAAGGCCGTGCAGGCTGGGGCTCGTCTCATCGGGCCGCGCAGAACCGTTCATGCTTGATCCTTCGTGTCTCGTTCCACCGCTCCTAACTGTAACGTTGCGGATCGAGCATCGGTTTCGCGCGCTAGATCATCGGGCGATCGATCGGGATCACCTCAGTTGAGCCGGCGATACGCTCTTCGTGTCCATTGATCTAACTGCCGCCGTTGGACTTGCAGATCGGGCGTTTGGCCCCGATCGAACCGCAAAACGCTTGACGCGTGCGCAGATCGTCGGCCGGAACACGGCAATCGTCGCGTTTGGTTTGGCAGCGGATCACCTGGCGCGCCATGCCCGCCACAAGCTGCGTCATGGAGTGCTGGAAATCACGGTCGTTGCGGACCGCGTTCTGCCGATAATGCTTATAGGTACGCGTTTCCTTGTCGGCGAAAATCAAACGGCGCAATCGGGTCAATTCGTCGTTATCTTCGAAGATATGGACGATCGGCGCGTCGCTGTAGGGTTCGGCCAGCCGGAACTTGTTGGTGACGAAAGAGGCGTTGAAGACGGCGGCGCTGACGCAGGGGAACGCATAGGCGACGTGCTGGGCGAGCCCGCCGCCGAGCGAGTGGCCGGCCGTGATGAACGAGACCTTGCGGTCACCGGCCGCCTGATAGGCTTTGCGGCGCTCACGCTTATAGATGCGCCGCGCGATATCGTATTGCGTTTCGATCGGCAGCCAGGCGGTCAGCCACGAGAGGTTCGCGAGCCAGTCCGCGCTGTCGAGCGTCTCGGTTCCCCGGAACACGGCCAGTTGCGTGAGTTGGTCGGCGGTTTGCGCGTGATAAATGTCGAGCCCGAGCCCGTCGCGGTCCTTGACCGATCGCACCTTTTTCCAGCGCGGCGAATGGGCGGCCAGTGTGAATGTCTTGAAGCGGCCGCGCTGCCCCTCGCGATACACGTTCAAGGTTGCGATCGCGTAAGGCATGTAGTCGTTCGCAGCAACGCGCCGGTTGTACTCGCCCAGCTTGCGCTTGTAGGTCGGCAGCGCGGTACGCACGCACTGGCGTTCACTGGCAGGTTTGATTGCGAGATCGGCGCGGGTGATTTGCGGACGTAGCAAGGTGACGGCCACCGCCGCCACGAGCACAAGGGCAATCGCGCCCAGAACCATTCGCATGTGAGGCCTCCACACAGCTTTGGCGCGGCACGCAGGAGCGAAACTCAAGCGCTCCACCGCGGCATCGGGAAAGCCGATGCGGGCCCAGTCATGCGGCCCTGGCGTGGCAGCGTCATGTCAGACCGCAAGCGATGACGGGGCTGTTGGTAAGCTTGCTCGCCAAAAAATGCACCCGCCCTTCGCGCAGGCCCCAAGGGATGATCCCTTGAAGCTGGAAGGACGGGCGCGCTTTTTTAACGTCGCATGTCATAAGCGGATGGCTAGCTTTGCGCTAACCAACCTTATCTATCTGCGACGATCCTAGACTTTACCAGGAACCGCGGTACTGCTTGGGCACCAACGGGGTGTCGATCACGTGGATGATCCCGTTATCGGCGACGATGTCGGTCTGGGTCACTTTCGAACCGTTGACCATCACAGCCTTCATGGCGTCGACGGTAATCTCACCGCCTTCGACGGTCTTAGCTTTGACCTTTTTGCCAGCGACGTCCGCGGCCATCACTTTACCCGGCACCACGTGCAGTTTCAGCAGCGCGACAAGGTGCTTTTTCTTCGCCGGGTTCAGGAACAGGGCGAGCTCTTTTTCAGGCCATTTCTTAAAGGCAGCGTCGGTCGGCGCGAACACCGTGAACGGGCCTTTGCCCTTCAGCGTGTCAACGAGGCCAGCCGCTTTGATCATCTTAACCAAGGTGGTGAAATTGCCGTTCTTCGCAGCGGTGTCGACGATGTCAGCAGCCTGTGCGGACATGCTCGACGCTGCAAGGGCGACGGCGGTGGCAAGGCCGAGAACGGTTTTCTTGAAGGTCATGTGGTCTCCATAAGCTATCGATCGCTCCCACATAACGCGGAAGCCTGGCGGAGCGATGGCGCATCCCTTCGCGATGTTGAAATCACCGCTGCTCACGTTCACGACATAAGCGTGTGATCGCGGCGGCGCGTGGTTGTATGCGTTCGCGCGATCAGCCCCTGATCAAGGTGCTAACGGGTCTGTGATCGCGCGCGAGTCGTCGCAGGGGCGAACGGACCGAGCAGCCCTATTTGCGAAGCCCGTTGCCATGGGTCATCGCTGGGCGCCTCGATGCCACGCGCTGCGACATCCTCGCCGAACGGGTGGGCGATGGTGGTCAGCAAGTAAGGGCGCCCCGCGGCATCTGCCCACCATGAGAGCGGGCCAAAGTTCGCGCCCGAAGGCAGGGTCATGACGCGCACAAGTTCGCCCGTACCAAGGTTGAACGCCCACAGGGCATCGACCTCATGGCCGTCGATGCCGCCTTCGCCGATCATCACAACGTTGCTTTCAGCGCGCGCGGCGAGCGCCACGGGCGCCGCGATCTGGTCTTGCGCACAGCGGTTGCGTTTGCCGCCAAGCGGCGCGCTGGCTTTCCCGGTGATCAGAACCCGGACGCGCTTGGCGACATAGGATGAGCCGATCGCCGGGTCCGCGGCCACATCGAGGGCGAGCAGGCCGCCGCACGCGTTGGCTTGTTGGTCCGCTGTGAACTGTGCCGGCAACACTTTGGCGGCCATCAGGAGTTGCGATGTTCGCGCCACGAACGCCAAAGCGCCGCTTGAGCCGAAAGCCCGCGGGGCGCGCGAAAGACGCGCAGCGAACGAGGGGGCCAGCCGGGCTGCGATCGTCGCCGTCTTCGGGTTCCGTAGCGCAAAGCAGGGCGCTTGTGCCCGGGTCCCGCTCAAGGCTTGTAAGCGCGCCAGCATGGCAGCGGGCGCCCGCAACATGTCCGCTGGACAAGGCGCATTCGGCGCAACGTCTTCAACCTGGAAAAGCTGGGTTTGCGCGCGTGTGCTGCGCAGCGCTGCGGCAACCGCGCGATCGTCCGTCCGTCCCAGCGGCCGCCAAAGGAGCGGCTGCGCGAGGCTTGTGCCCGTGGTCGCTTTTGCGCCGCGGGTGGCGGCGTACAAGTGGCCGCTGCTCAGATCGCCCGCGCGGTCGGCAAGGAACATGAACAGGTCGCGCTGGCCCGTCATCTTGGAGACGTAAACGGTGCGCCGATCGGGCATCACCACCATGTGCGCCGGCCCATGGCGGCCAAGTGCCAACCGGCGCGTGATCGTGGCGGTTTTGAACCGTCGCACGGCCAGCTCATAGGGGAAGGCGGCAGCCGAGGCCACGGCGCTCGCGCGGCGCGCTGCTGCAACCCGGGTGGCGCCGAGGAAGCTATCCCACGGCGTGCGCGTGCCGCCTTGAGCAAAGCGCGCGGCGCCGAGAGGTTTGCGGGAAAGCACACGCGTGCGGCTGGCGGCCAACGGCCCTGCGAAACGCGCGTTGATCGGTCTTCGGACCACTTGGGTCAAATGCAGCGCGTCGGACAGGGGGGCGGCGAAGGGCGAGACGATGTAGAGCGCACCGGGCTTGTCGGGGGCACCCTTGAACGGGCGCTCCAGGAGGGCGGTCGCAGCCGGCACCGCGATGGTAGGATCGAGGGTGAAGCGGTTGCGTTTGAGGGCGGTGAGGCTCGCGCGGTTCGCCCTATCGCGACCACCTGCGCGAACGGGCCGTGCGGGGATTCGTTGAGGGGAGGCGTCGGCGCGCAGCCGAGCGAGGTAAGCGCCGCTGAGCAGGATCGGGCGGTAGCCAAAGGCGGGCGTGCCCACCGGTGCGCCGTAAACGGGACGTGTCACGCGTATCTGTGATTGTTCCGCCTTGGTGATCGGAAGCGGCAGCGTCGCAAGCTTTGCGCTTTCGCCGTAGGCGGCTGATGTGATCGCGCAGCCTAGAAGCGACAGCGCTGAGGCTCGCACCGCGCGGAAGGCCGCCGTTCGTGCGCGGCTTTCACAACGGGCCCGCGGAGGGAAGGCAAACCATGAGGGCGCACACGCTGGCAAGCCAACAAAATCGCGGGCGATCCCGGTAGGGCCAAGCGGTGAGGGCGATCGGGCGCGTCCCATCTGATGGTCTTCATTCACTGTGTTCTACTTAATCGCGCACCACCCCGCTGGCGCTTTGCAGGCAACCACGCTTGAAGCCACTACGCACGCGGCACGGTGGTTCAACCAGAAACGCGCCAACGTTAGCGCAGCATCTTGCGCCAATCGTTAACGCGTTGTTGAGCAAGATTTGTGACGTTGAAGGCTTCGCCGGTTGCGCCCGTCGATGCGCAACGCCTGCACGCTTCAGGATGGGACGCTGCCATGTTCCGCTCGCTCGCCTTTTTGATGCTGGTTGCCAGTGCAGCCCTGGCCGGCGCCGTGTTCGTGATGGCGCCCGGGCATCCGCCTGAAGGCTACAGCAGCTACATGCGCGCGCAGGGCAGCGACAACCGCCTCGTCCTCTTCTCGATGTTTGCCGCCGGTGGCCTCATCGCTGGGCTGCTGATCGCGTGGCTTGCAAACGTGTCGTGGTTCCACTACCCGCGGCTGTTTGCGCGTTGGTGCTACCGCCAGCGCGGGCGTTTTTGCTGGGCGATGGCAGGCGCCTTTTTCGCAAGCGTGCTGGTCTTCTATTGAGGCGACGCTGATATCAACGCGGCACCGTTAGGCGCGCACGCGCACGAAAAAGCCGGGACACAGCGCGTGTGCCCCGGCTGATCGTTTCGGTATCTGTCGCGCGTGGGGCCAAACCCACGTGGAGCGTGATCAGACCGAATAATACATGTCGAACTCGACCGGGTGCGGGGCCTGCTCGAAGCGCTCGACCTCTTCCATCTTCAGCTCGATGTAGGCGTCGATCATGTCATCGTTCATGACGCCGCCCGCTTTGAGGAAGTCACGGTCGGCAGCCACGCTCTCAAGCGCTTCACGCAGCGAGCCACACACGGTCGGGATCTCTGCCAGTTCCGCCGGCGGCAGATCGTAGAGGTTTTTGTCCATCGGATCGCCGGGGTGGATCTTGTTCGTGATCCCGTCGAGACCGGCCATCAACATCGCGGTGAAGGCAAGGTAAGGGTTGGCGGTCGGGTCGGGGAAGCGGATCTCGAAGCGCTTGGCTCTGGGGCTCGAGACGTGCGGGATGCGGCAGGATGCGGAGCGGTTGCGCGATGCATAGGCAAGAAGCACGGGCGCTTCATAACCGGGCACCAACCGCTTGTAGGAGTTGGTCGAAGGGTTGGTGAAGGCGTTCAACGCTTTGGCGTGCTTCAGGACACCGCCGATGTAGAACAGCGCGGTTTCGGACAGATCAGCATACTGGTCGCCAGCGAACACGGGCGTGTCGTCCTGCCAGATCGATTGGTGGACGTGCATGCCTGAGCCGTTGTCGCCATAAACCGGCTTCGGCATGAACGTGGCCGTTTTGCCGTAGGCGTGGGCGACATTGTGGATCGCGTATTTGTAGATCTGCAGGTGATCGCCGGCCGTCACCAGCGGCTGGAACTTGATGCCCAGTTCGTGCTGTGCTGCGGCCACTTCGTGGTGGTGCTTTTCAACGCTGACGCCCATTTCGGCCATCACCGAGAGCATTTCAGAACGCATATCCTGGCAGCTGTCGATCGGCGGCACGGGGAAGTAGCCACCTTTCATGCGCGGACGGTGGCCGAGGTTGCCCATCTCGTATTCTTTGCCGGAGCTGACGGGCAGTTCGGTTGAATCGACCGCGAAGCCGGAGTTGTACGGATCTGCGGTGAACCGCACATCGTCGAACACGAAGAATTCCGCTTCCGGGCCGAAGAAGGCTTTGTTGCCGACGCCGCTTTGCTCCATGTGGGCGAGCGCCTTCTTGGCGATGCCGCGCGGGTCACGCTCATAAGCTTCGCCGGTCGACGGCTCGATCACGTCGCAGAAGAGCGCCATCGTGGCCTGCTGGAAGAACGGATCGATGTGGGCGCTGTCGGGATCGGCCATCAGCAGCATGTCGGAGGCTTCGATGCTCTTCCAACCGGCAATCGAGGAGCCGTCGAACGCGTAGCCGTCGGTGAAGGTGTCGTCGTCTACGCAGGACGCATCCGCGGTGACGTGCTGCATTTTCCCGCGTGTATCGGTGAAGCGGAAGTCGACGAATTTCACGTCGTTGTCTTTGATCTTTTTGATGACTTCACTAGCGTCTGCCATAGGACTCCCCGTTCTTGTGAGTGGCGGTTGGAAAAAGCTGACGGCGACGGCGCAGGCGTCGCCTCAGGTTGTGGTGCGAGCCCCTGAACTGGCTCAGGCGAGGCTCATAATTAAAGTGTTCAACGCGACGGGCCCGCCCGCGCGGCCGCTTAAGCGCAGCCTCACACGGCTTCGGCGCCCGACTCGCCCGTGCGAATGCGGATGGCGTCTTCGATCGTGGACACGAAGATCTTGCCATCTCCGATGCGACCGGTCTGGGCCGATCCCTGGATGGCTTCGAGGGCTTTATCGAGCATCTCGTCGGCGATGACGACCTCGATTTTCACCTTGGGGAGAAAGTCGACCACATACTCAGCGCCGCGGTAGAGCTCGGTGTGCCCCTTTTGGCGACCAAAGCCTTTGGCCTCGATCACGGTGATGCCCTGCAGACCGATTTCCTGGAGCGCTTCTTTGACCTCATCGAGCTTGAACGGCTTGATGATCGCCTCGATTTTTTTCATGGGTTCACGCGAGCTTGTTCGGCCGCACTGTTCTGCAGCAGGCGAGCCGGTTAACGATACGAAGCGGGTAGCACGCAGCGTGCCAAAGGGTTGATCAAATGTGAAAGCGTTTGAAATCAAAGCTCTAGCCGGCGCGAGCGGCGCAATGCCTCTCTTCTAGGCGGCTTTTGTGCTCAAAGATGCGGCAAAATGATCAGAAAGTAGGCGTTATGGCGACCATCAGCGGTTTCGATCACCTCGTCCTCACCGTGCGCTCGATCGATGCCACGGTGCGCTTCTACCAGGCGCTGGGCATGAGCAAAGTGGTGTTCGGCCCGCAGGAGCGCGTGGCGCTCGCCTTCGGTGACCACAAGATCAACCTGCACGAAGCGGGGCGCGAGTTTGAACCGAAGGCGATTGCGCCCACGCCGGGCTCGGCCGATCTATGCTTCATTGTCGATGATCTCGACGCGATGGCTTCGAAGCTCGCAGCCGAAGCGGTGCCGCTTTTGGAGGGGCCGGTGACGCGGACCGGCGCGCGAGGGCCGATCCGCTCGCTTTACGTGCGTGATCCCGACGGCAATCTGATCGAGCTCAGCGTCTACGAGCCTTAGAGACGGTTCGCTCCAGGTCGAAGCAGAACCGACATCTAAGTTTTTGTTTTGCCGTTCATCTTTCGCCTCAGGCGGTTCCACCGATGCGGATAAACTCTAAGGGCCAGGCAGGCAACGACCGATGGCCGACGGGCAATCCGTTCTTGGCGCTTGGTGACAGGCGATAAGCGAGGTGCGACGGCGTCACCACGTGCGGCGCGGGCCATCGTCAATATGGATGTGACCGGAGCGCCGGTACACCTTGTAGCCGCCCACTTCGGGGCGCGAGAGCAGATAGCGCAGCACCTTGTAGCGGTGGGCGCGTACCAGGAAGTCGACCGCCCGGCACTTCAGGTGAAACGACCGCGGTCGCCCACCCACGCGCTTGTTGCGCGCCCAGGACCGATGGGTTGAGTTGACGCGAACGGAGCCAAATTTCAGCGCCACGCCAATCAGCACGTTCTTGAGGCCTTTCGGCAGGCATCGGGAGGGAGCGTGAGGCGCAAAGTGGATCTTGGCGAGCGCTTTTTTGCGCTGCTTGGCCGAGAATTTGAGCGGCGGCACCATGGCCGTCATGACCCGGCGGCGCTTGACGCCGAAGTTGGGTTTGCTGAAATCGCGCGTGGCGCGGTTGTGGCGCAGGTGACGGGTTCGCGTGGTGAAGCCCGGCCGGTGCGTACGCGCGCGGCGCACCCGTTTGGGCGGCTTCGTCTTGTTCATGTGGCGGAAGTAGTAAGCATTCGGGTCATCGCTCGCCGTCGTCGGCACCGCTGGCACCGCAATGGCAGACAATCCCAACGCCGCACACCCGATCAGGGCGATGCCACGCTTCGCACCGCTCCACGCCGCCTTACGCTCGTCGCAGCCCTTCGGCTCAACCACGCTCATCACCTCGTCTCCATCAACGCCACAGACTGGCACCTGAAACGCGATGCATTGGCGCGAGGTACTGAACGCGGCAGCGCCACCACACGCATCGTTGGAACTTTGATGAAGGGGACTATCGGGGAAGGGGCTTAAAGGCCGGTTAATCGATGGATCGGTTCGGAACAGGTCTGCGCGGCCGCGAAAGTCGGTTCGCTTCGAGCTGAAACGGTGCCGACATCTGAACTTTAGCGCCACACGAGTCGGCGTGGGCCATCGTCGATGTGGAAATGACCTTTGCGACGATAATATTTAAACCAGCCCAGTTTGGGTCGCGTCCGTAGATAACGCAACGCCCGGCGCCGATCGCCGTAAAGGACGAAATCGATCGCGCGGCATTGCAAGTGCAGGGAACCGCCCACGCCGCCAACGCGCTTATTGCGTTCGGCGGAGCGATGCGTGG
This sequence comes from Pseudomonadota bacterium, assembly GCA_038522635.1. GTDB lineage: Bacteria > Pseudomonadota > Alphaproteobacteria > Rhizobiales > Hyphomicrobiaceae > JBCBJZ01. The sequence goes on from JBCBJZ010000002.1 coordinate 34,933, forward strand.
AAGTGACAATGATTGTGCCGAAGCGCTGCGCCACATCGAACAGCACCCAGCGTAGGACATCGGGCAAGCACGCTTCAGGCGTGAAGCTTTGCCAAGTGACGCGCGCGCGCCCGGGATGGTTCGTGAGGTCGTAGCGCACGATGCGGCGCACGGGGAGCAGGCGCGCGCTGGCCCGCAGCAGGTGGGCGAAACGCAGCTCGGTGTTGAGGGGATCAAGGTGCGGGCTGCCGGTTGGACGTTTTGCGGCTGGCGGCTTGCTGATCACCGGCTGGGCGGCGGGCGGCCTTGCAGGTGCGGACCTTGGGGGCTCCAAGCGGGTGGGCTTGGTGGGACGAGGGGTTGGGCGCTGAACTGGCGGCGCAGCAGGCGCAAGTGCCGGTGCACCCGCTGGTGTGGTTGGTAACGCCACCGGCAAGGCCCGCGCGGGCGGCTCTGGCGGTGGACGAGACGCCAAGCGCGGCTCGGGTGGGATCAGTTCCGGCACCAGCGCATGAGCGGGCGTGATAAGCGTACCCGCGAGCGCAACCGCTAAAACCACCAACCCCGTACGCATACCACTATCCGCTATCAACCCCTGCGAAAGGGCTGCGCGAAAAGCGGCCGGTCTTCAAGCGGAAGCGATGATTACGATTAATGTACGCGTAATAGGCGTATTATTCATAACATTGCGGTTCAGAACACCTTAATCCGCAGGCGGGTTCCAGGTCGTTTCAAGGTCGAGAGGATAAGACGGGCGGGGTAAGTGGTTCCACTGGCGCCCTTCGACCACCGGCGAGGTGAGGCCGGCGGTGTCCACTTCGAAAACACGCTCAGGCGGAAACCACGGGATGAAGCCCGCGCGAAAATGCCCGCGTGATTTCACCACCACCGTATGCGCTTGTGCGATGTCGAGCCCGAACATCTCAAAGAACATCGGGTCGGCGGTCTGCATGCGATCGGAAATGACGATGGCCGTGACCCCGCCCATGCGCAGGGCCGCACTCGCACCCAGCCGCATCGTGCGCCCTTGCGCATAGCCCAGGCGACCAACGATGGTCCCGTCGTGGAGGCCGATCACTTGCGCTTGCGCTTCGAAGGGGGCATCGCAGGGAAGCCCGGGATGCGCGTTGAAACGAGCCGTGATGGTCGCGCCGAGGCCCGCCTCATGTGCCGCGTTAGCAAGCGGGGGATCGAAGAAAGAGCCGATCAGCACGTCTTCAGCGCCCGCGAACATGAGGGCGGAAAGCAGCTCGGTTGTGCGCCCCGTGCCGCCACCACCAGGGTTGTCACCGCTGTCCGAAAAGATGATCGGCGCGCGCGTCCGATCAAGGGCTATGCGAACTGCCTCGTTAAGCGGGGTCATCGCCTTGCGGAAGGCCGCGCGCTGGTCCCAGCCGAACTGTGCGATCTCGCGCGCCAGAGCCTGCGCAACGCGTGCATCACGCCGCGCACTAACAACGATTCCGACGCCGTTCTCAGGCGTATCCGAGAAGACGAAACCGCCGAAGATCGAGACGTTCAGGATGTCGCCTGCAAGTTCCGCACGCCGTCGGGTGCCGAGGTCGATCATGGCGCCGTAAGGGCCGCTGGCGGTGAGCAGATTGATCGAAGCGGGGGTTAGCGGCAGCCTGATGAAGGCGGTCTGCGGGTCAGCGAGCCCGGCCAAGATCTGTCGCAGCGCAAACGCGGCTTCTTCGCCACGTTCGATCATGTCGACGTGGGGATTGGTGCGGTACCCGACGATGAGATCGCAATGGTCGACCATCGCGTGAGAGATGTTGGCGTGCAGATCGAGCGTCACGATGATGCGGGTATCCGGTCCCGTGCTGGCGCGGGCAAGCGCGATCAGCGCGCCGTCGGGATCATGATCATCGGTGGCAACCATGGCGCCGTGGTTGGCAACGTAAACGGCGTCGAGCGGGGCTTGCGCGTGGGCATGCTCCAGGCCCTGGCGGATCTGGTCCTTGAAGTGTGCGAACAAGGCACCATCGATCGGGCCCGTTGGATGCGAACCGGCAAGCAGGATCGGGACCGGCTCCCAGGCGCCGGTCGCATCCATGGCCTTCACGAAGGCCGCCGCCTCGCCCATGATTTCCGGGTTTGGCGCGCGTGCCGCTTTGAGGATCGCGTCACCTTCGAGCAGGTAGAAGCTCTCAAAGTCGCCGCGTTGGGCCACCGGCGCCTGGCGGTTGCTTTCCAGCCAGACGCCGATGATCGCCACGCGCGGACGTAGGGTGGCCGTGTGTGAGGCTGCCATCGCGGCGGTAGGGGATGAATGAGCACCTCGTTCGGTACCGCGGTCCTGCGTCATCTCCTGCCCTTCCTTGCGCGTTGACGGCATCTGGCGTGCCCGGCTCTCTGGTGTGCCCAAATCTGGCGCCGGCTGGGCACGCTTCATCAGCGAGCGTAACGCACTTGCTGCTTGGAAGGCCACGTCACCCGGTAACCGAACCGAACCGTTTTTTGCGCCTGGGGCGCGAGGCGCAGCTCCCACGCCAGCACGCCACGTTGCCCGTCGACGTCGCGTTTTGACGGCGGCGTTTGCGTGATGAGCTCCACCAGGATCTTGTCGTTGCGCGACACCGGCACCTGGTCGAGGACCACCAGATCCATCGCCCGGCGATGCTTGTTGGTGACCACGATCTCAAAGCCCTTCAGGTCGGTCTTCGATGTTGAGATGAGCCCCTCTTCGCCGCGCTTGTTCTCGGTCTGGCGGTACTTGACGATGATCGCATCATCACTGCCGAAGCCTAAGCGATGCTCCTGCCCCCCTGTCAGATTGGGCAGGCGCGCACGCCCCACAAAGGTACCATCGCGGAACAGCGACACTGGACCGGCGAGAAAGGGGGCACCGGTGGGCAACGCGAGCTTGGCGTGAAGGTAGGCTTTGGTGCGCTGCCGCGGTGTTGCCATCGCAAACAGGGTGGGCGTGAGCTGTTGGGTGCCGATGCTGACGCGCTTGGGCGCACCGGTGGCCGGCACCGTGTTCAGTCCCGGGATTGCGTAAACGACCTGGAACGGGGAGCGCTGCACCTGGACCGCGCGGGCGAGGACCCGCCTGCTCTTGCGGCGTGGCATGCTTGCGGCGACGCGGGGTGCGGGTTGGACCTGATCGGCTGAAAGGCCGCGGCTCATGGCGCGCGGTGTTGGCCGGCTCGGCGGACGGTAGAAGTCGACCGAAAGGGCGCGCAGCTTGGGCGCTTGCGTGCCTTGCGCGGGGCGCGTGGTCGAAAGCGAGAGGGCGACGCCGTCCCAGTCTTCCCCGGTACGTTGCTCGATGCGGGCGCGCCGGACCAGCGCCAACGAGGGTGCCTGCGTGGCACCTCCTGTGGTCAGGCGGGCATCGTAGAAGGGCTGCCAGGACGCGTTGCGCACCTGGTAGCGCACGGTGAAGGTCGCTTCGCCGCCGCTGTCGCTCAGCACGTTGACGCTCACCACGGTGGCCCGTGTTTGCTTGGGCACCATGGTCGCCAACTGCGCTTCGAGCTGCTTGATCTGGTCGTCGAGCTTGCGCAGCTCCACCAGCTTGGTCCCGATCGTCTCCTGGGCTTGCGCCATGCCTGTGCCGATCAGGTCAAACAGCGCTTTCCAGTCCGTGGTGGCGGTGCCGCGGGGCGCTGGCTGTTGCGGAAGCTGGGTCAAGTTCACCATCAGCGAACGCTGGGTCTGGGCGGTGTCGATGGCAGCTTGCGTTGCAGCGCGGCGATCGCGCACCCGGATCAGCTCCGCATCGAGTTCGGCGCGGCGTGCGGCCAGGCGCTTTTGATCATCCGCGGTGATCACCTGCACGCGGCTGTCAACCGAGCCGATCGCGACGTCGTTTTGCGCGCGTCCCTCAACGCGGATCGAGCCGCGTACCACGCTTTCAGGCAGGTCTTTAATGATGAGCGTGGTCGCGCCCGGCTGTAGGCTGGCCGACGCGGTGCGCTTGATCAGAGCACCGCGGGGGAAGACCGTCACGGCCGTGATTTTCGAGCGCGCGGTCTGGTCGGCCGCTGCACTTGGGGTGGTGAAACCGGCCAGCGTGACGGCGAGCGCGCTCAGCGCTGAAAGGGCCAGGGAACAGGGTCGACGTCGCAGCATGGAAACCTCCTCAATGCCTTTGATCGATCAATCATCGCGCAGGCGTGCGCGCCGCCTTGGTCGTTTTTGCGGCAACGCCAGCAACTTTCCGCCTGTTATCCGGGCGTTTTGGAAAATGCGAAAAGCTTGCGCCCTCTTGCCCGTCAACCAAAGCAGCTCAGGTCCTCTTGAACCTATGGCGCTGCGTCAGCATCGTGCTAGCGTGCCCGCGCAACAATCGACGATCCTGAAGGAGATGGCTTGATGAAAGCACTGCGAACGGTGGTGGTCGCGCTGGCTATGGGCGCAACCTTCGCCGCAACGGCGGCCAGCGCCAAGGACCTGACGATCGGCTTGGCCTCCGAGCCCACCTCGATCGACCCGCATTTCCACAATCTGACGCCGAACAACTCGCTTGCCATGCACATGTTCGAGGCGTTGGTGATCCCTGACAGCAAACAAACCCCGACGCCGGGGCTGGCGGTCAGTTGGAAGCCGATCGATGACACCACCTGGGAATTCAAACTGCGCAAGGGCGTGACGTTCCACGACGGCTCGCCCTTCACCGCGGACGATGTCGTCTTTACGTTTGAGCGCGCGCCCAACGTGCCCAACAGCCCCTCAAGCTTTGCCACCTACATCAAGGGCAAGACGGCCGTGAAGGTCGATGAGCACACGGTTCACATCAAGACCGCGCAGCCCTATCCGCTGATGGTGTCAGACATGATGACCATCCCGATCGTGTCGAAAGAGAACGGCACGGGCGCAACGACGAGTGACTTCAACAAGGGCAAAGCGGCGATCGGCACCGGCCCGTTCATGTTCGTCGAATACGTGCCGGGTGACCGGATCGTCATGAAGGCCAACCCGAAATATTGGGGGGGCAAGCCCAAGTGGGACAAGGTGACGTTCAAGCCGATCAAGTCGGGTCCCTCGCGCGTGGCAGCGCTGCTTGCGGGTGATGTTGACATGATCGAAGGCGTGCCGACGATTGACATCGCGCGCCTGAAGAAGGACGCCAAGATCCAACTCTCCCAGGGGATCTCTAACCGCGTCATCTACCTGCACCTTGACCACGACCGCGACGATAGCCCGTTCGTGAAGGCGATCGGTGGCGGCAAGATCAAGAACCCGCTGAAGATGCAAAAAGTGCGCGCGGCGATCTCTAAGGCGATCAACCGCAAGGCGATCGTGGCACGCGTGATGGAAGGCGTGGCGATCCCTGCCGGGCAGTTGCTGCCCAAGGGCTTCTTCGGCGTCTCTTCAAAACTCAAGCCGGAAGCCTACGATCTCAACGCGGCCAAAGCGCTTTTGAAAGAGGCGGGCGTCGACAAAGGGTTTGAGCTGACCCTGCACGGGCCTAATGATCGCTACATCAACGATAGTAAAATCGCTGAAGCGATCGGCCAGATGCTGACGCGTCTGGGCATCAAGACCAAGGTCGAGACGATGACCCGGTCGGTCTACTTCAAGCAGGCCTCGCGCGGCGGACCCGGCGGCACACCTAAGTTCAGCTTCATCCTGGTCGGCTGGGGTGCGGGCACGGGCGAAGCTTCATCGCCGCTTAAGTCGCTGCTCCATACCTACGACAAGGCGCGGGGCTTTGGTGCGTCCAACCGCGGGCGTTACTCAAACCCGGAAGTCGACAAGCTGATCGAAGAAGCGCTGGCGACGGTCGATGCCAAGAAACGCGAAGCGCTTCTGGCCAAGGCGACGGAAATCGCGATCACCGACTACGGTATCATCCCGCTGCATTACCAGGTGAACACCTGGGCGGCGAAGAAGGGCATTGCCTACGCCGCGCGCACCGATGAGCGTACGGTGGCGATGGGCGTCGAGTGACGTTGCGCCTCTGACGTTGACAAAGATCGAACGCCGGCGGCTTGCGTCGCCGGCGTCTGACGTGTTCGCTTGCCGGTGAAGGCGCGCCTTTCGGCCACGCCCCCTGATGACGCCCACGCTTTTGCCGTTGCCGCCGCTGTTTTCCAACCGATCGTCGTCCCCCAACCGATCGTCGCCTTAGTTCAATCATCGGGTCACGCCCATGACCGCCTTCATCATCCGCAGACTTTTGCAAAGCGTGGGCGTGGTCCTCGTGATGTCGGTGATCGTGTTCTTCGGCGTCAACGTGGTTGGCGATCCCGTCGACATGCTCGTCAATCCGGAGGCCGACCAGGCTGAAATCGACCGGGTGATCAAATCTCTCGGCCTCGATCAGCCGATCCACGTCCAGTACTATTATTTCATCGTCAACGCGCTGCGCGGTGATCTTGGCACGTCCTTCATCTTCGGTGAGCCGGCGCTGCAACTGATCGTCCAGCGCATGCCGGCAACGCTGGAGCTCGCGGTCGTGGCGTTGCTCATGGCGATCATCATCGGCATCCCGCTGGGGCTCTACGCGGGGCTCAAGCCCGACGCGCTGTCATCGAAATTCATCATGTCGGGTTCGATCCTCGGCTTTTCCCTGCCTACGTTCTGGGTGGGTCTGATGATGATGATGGTGTTTGCTGTCATCCTTGGGTGGCTGCCGACCACCGGGCGCGGTGAGTTGGGCACGTTTTTGGGGATACGCTCCAGCGTCTTCACGCTCGATGGGCTGTCGCATGTGGCCCTGCCGGCGCTCAATTTGGCGCTGCTCAAGATTTCGCTCGTGATCCGGCTTGCGCGCGCGGGCACCCGGGAAGCGATCCACCAGGACTACATCAAGTTCGCGCGGGCGAAAGGGCTGTCGTCATCGCGTATCGTGTTCGTGCACTTGCTGAAGAACATCCTGATCCCGGTCGTGACCGTGCTCGGGCTTGAGTTCGGCAGTTTGATCGCGTTTTCCGTTGTCACCGAGTTCATCTTCGCCTGGCCCGGCATGGGCAAATTGTTGATCGACAGCATTCAACAGCTCGATCGCCCGGTGATCGTCGCCTACCTCATCATCATCGTGCTGATGTTCGTGGTCATCAATCTCATCGTCGACATCCTCTATTCGATGCTTGACCCGCGTGTGCGGCTTGGGGAGGCGTCGCCATGAGCGTGGTGGATGACTCGCGGCGCGCCGACACCGACACCGGCGTCAAAGCCAACGCCGCCGCCGACAAGGGGAACGAGGCACCCGCAAAGCCCCGGACGGCCGCCGTTGAAACGCCGTTCCAGCGTTTCATCGCCACGTTCTTTGAGAGTGCCATCGCGACCGGTGCGCTCGTTGTGCTGACGCTCATCGTGCTGCTGGCGGTGTTCGCGCCCTTCTTCGTGCCGCAAAATCCCTATGATCTTGGCCAGGTCGACATCATGGACAGCCGCCAACCGCCCGGCGGCGAAAGCCTGACCGGCTACACCTTCTGGCTCGGCAGCGATGGTGCGGGCCGCGACCTGTTCAGCGCGATACTTTACGGCTTGCGCATTTCGCTCGCCGTCGGCGTGATGAGCGGCCTCATCGCCATGGTGATCGGGACGGCGGTCGGGCTCACTGCGGCCTATGCGGGCGGACGCGTTGAGAGCCTGATCATGCGGATCGTCGATCTGCAGTTGTCGTTTCCTGCGATCCTGGTCGCGCTGATGTTGGTGACGGTGCTCGGCAAGGGCATCGACAAGATCATGATCGCTCTGGTGACCGTGCAGTGGGCGTATTACGCGCGCACCGTGCGTGGAACCGCCCTGGTTGAGCGACAGAAGGAGTATGTCGAGGCGGCGCGCTGTTTGGGGCTGAGCCATGCCCGTGTGGTGTTTTCCCACATCATGCCGAACTGCCTGGCCCCTCTCATCGTGGTGGTGACCGTTCAGACCGCGCATGCGATCGCGCTGGAAGCGACGCTGTCATTCCTTGGCGTTGGCCTGCCGCAGACGGAGCCGTCGCTTGGTCTGCTGATCTCCAACGGGTTTGAGTACATGCTGAGCCAGAAATACTGGATCAGCTTTTTCCCTGGGATCGCGCTGTTGGTAACGATCGTGGCGATCAACCTCGTCGGGGACCGCCTGCGCGACGTCTTGAACCCGAGGCTTGATCGATGACGCAGGCGGCGAGCGGAAGCACGACGAGCGCTGCACAGGCGTCGCTCACACAGCCGTCAGTCGCGCAGGGGGCGTCCGTGAAGCCATCCGACGCGCCCACGCTGGAAGTGGAAGCGCTTGCGACGCACTTCTTCACCAAGAGCGGTGTGGTGCGCGCCGTCGATGGCGTCTCGTTCGAAGTGCGTGCCGGTGAAATCCTCGGCCTCGTCGGTGAAAGCGGGTCGGGCAAATCGGTCAGCGGCTTTTCGATCCTCGGCCTCGTCGACCCGCCGGGCCGTATCGTGTCGGGCGCCATTCGATTCCAGGGCGAAGATCTCGTCACAGCGACCAGCGAACGCATGCGCGCGCTGCGCGGCAACCGCATTGCGATGATCTTCCAGGACCCGATGATGACGCTCAACCCGGTTTTGCGGGTTGATACGCAAATGATCGAGACGGTGCGCGCGCACACCGCCTGCAGCAAAGCGGAAGCTGAAGACTTGGCGCTGAGCGCGCTGCAACAGGTCGGCATCCCGGCGCCGGCTGACCGCCTGCGCGCCTACCCGCACGAGCTGTCTGGCGGCATGCGCCAGCGGGTCGCGATCGCCATCGCCTTTTTGAACAAGCCTGACCTGATTATCGCCGATGAGCCGACCACCGCACTCGACGTCACCATCCAGGCGCAGATCATTCACGAGGCGCAAACCCTGTGCCGGCAGACGGGAACAGCGCTGATCTGGATCACCCACGATCTTGCCGTGGTCGCGGCGATGGCCGATCGGGTCGCGGTGATGTACGCGGGGCGCATCGTTGAAACGGGCACCACCGATGAAGTGATCGATGAGCCGCTGCACCCTTACACCAAGGGGCTGATCGGCTCGGTGCCAAGCCACAACAAGCGCGGTGAGCGTTTGGCGCAAATTCCCGGCATGACGCCTTCGCTGACGAACCTGCCGCCGGGATGCGCGTTCGCCCCGCGTTGCCCGTCAGCGGATGTGGCATGCGCGGTCGAGCCTGAGGCACGCGAACTGGCGCCCGGCCGGTTCGTGCGTTGCGTCCATGCGAGCGCAGAGGAGGGGCTTGCGTGAGCGCAACAGATGATCGTGCGGGGCGCGCAACGGACACGCCGTCCGCTAAGGGGGGCAATGTTGAGGGTCCAACTGCTAGCGCAGCCACCGCGGAGGGGCCGGGCAAGGCGAGCAATGCCAGCCGTGGAAACGCGGGCGGGCCTATCCTTGAGACCCGTGGCATCGTCAAACGGTTCGTGAAAAAGCTCGACCTCGCCGGGCGCATCGCAGCGCGCCTGGGCTCGTCGGATCGTGATGTGGTGGTGCACGCGGTGGACGGCGTCGATCTTGCGATCCAACCTGGTGAGGTGGTCGGCCTGGTGGGTGAATCAGGGTGCGGGAAATCCACGCTCGGCCGGGTCATCGCCGGCATCCTGCCACCGACGCAAGGCAGCGTGCATTACGGCGGCCAAGACCGTGCAACGATGAGCGCGCGCGAAGAACGCGATGCGCGCCTTGCGGTGCAGATGATCTTCCAGGATCCGTTCGCCTCGCTCAATCCGCGCCATCGGGTTGAACGCATCATCGCCGAAGCGCCGCTGTTTCATGGCCTCATCGACAAGGCCGAGGCGCGCGACTTCACCCAAGGCATCATGCGGCAGGTGGGCCTCGATCCCGAGTTTATGCGCCGCTATCCGCATCAGTTTTCAGGCGGTCAGCGCAGCCGCATCGGCATCGCACGGGCGCTCGCCGTCAAGCCCTCGTTCCTGGTGTGCGATGAGGCGATCGCGGCGCTCGATGTCTCGATCCAGGCGCAGGTGCTGAACTTGTTCATGGACCTGCGCGCCGACCTCGATCTGACGTACCTCTTCATCAGTCACGATCTGGGCGTGGTCCAGCACATCGCCGATCGCGTGGTGATCATGTATCTGGGTCGCGTGGTCGAAGTGGCGCCGGCCGATGAGCTTTTTGCCAGCGCCAATCACCCTTACGCGCAAGCGCTGCTGGCGGAGGTGCCGCGGCTTGATCAGCGCAAGCGCGTGTTTCAGCCGATCAAGGGTGAGATCCCCTCGCCGATCGATCCGCCGTCGGGCTGTCACTTCCACCCGCGCTGCCCGCATGCGGGCCCCCGTTGCGCGCGCGATGTGCCGGCGCTGAAGGAAATCGCGCCACAACGGCTGGCCGCGTGCCATTTGAACGACGGCGGTGTCACGGTATAGACGCCCGAGCGATGCCGTTGGTGGTCGTCGCTGCTGGGATAGACGATCATGCAAGATAAATCCGCCGTCCTTTCGCCTCGTGCGTGGGTGCCAGGCGTCTGCGAAGAACGCGTTCAAGCGCTGGCATCGGCAGCACTGGCGAGAACGCCCGCGCAAAACGCAGATCACATCGAAGCGCTCATCGCGCGCAACCGGACGATCCACGAGCACGACTGCTTCAACCTGAACCCGGCCACCAACGTCATGAACCCGCGCGCCGAAGCTGCGCTGGCAAGCGGCCTTGGCAGCCGTCCGTCGCTAGGCTACCCCGGCGACAAATACGAGATGGGCCTGGAGGCCATCGAAGAGATCGAGGTGATCGCCGCCCAATTGGCCGCGCAAGTGTTTCAAGCGACCCATGCGGAAGTGCGCGTGGCCTCCGGCGCGATGGCCAACCTCTACGCGTTCATGGCGTGCGCTGCGCCCGGCGACACGATCATTGTGCCGCCAGCGTCGATCGCGGGTCACGTCACCCACCATGACGGCGGCTGCGCTGGGCTCTTTGGGCTGACGATCGTCGAAGCGCCGATCCGTGCGGATGATTACACGATCGACGTTGAGGGGCTGCGCGCGCTGGCGCAGCGCGTCATGCCGAAGATGATCACGGTTGGTGGCAGCCTCAACCTGGTGGCGCATCCGGTGGCTGAGATCAGCGCGATCGCCCGTGATGTCGGCGCAAAAGTGCTGTTCGACGCTGCCCACCAGTGCGGGATGATCGCCGGGCGGGCCTGGCCGAACCCGCTCGACTCAGGCGCTGATCTGATGACGATGAGCACCTACAAAAGTCTGGGCGGTCCAGCGGCCGGGCTGATCGTGACCCGTGATGGCGCGCTGGCTGAACGGCTCGATGCGATCGCGTTTCCGGGCATGACGGCGAACTTCGATGCGGCCAAGACGGCGGCGCTCGCGATCACGTTGCTCGATTGGCAGGACCACGGCGAAGCCTACGCGCAGGCGATGGTGGACTTGGCTCAGACGTTGGCGCGCGACCTTGAGGCGCAAGGGCTGCCGGTCTTCAAAACCGCGCACGGGGCGACGACGTCGCACCAGTTCGCGTTGGAGGCGGCGGCGTATGGCGGTGGACAGGCGGCTGCGAAACGGCTGCGCCAGGCGGGGTTCCTGGCGTGCGGCATCGGTTTGCCGGTTGCACCGGTCGAAGGTGATACGTCGGGTCTAAGGTTGGGAACGCCTGAGCTGGTGCGCTGGGGCATGACCGCAAAAGATGCGCCGCGGCTTGCCGCTTTGATCGCGCGCGGGCTGACCACCAATGATCCCGCGAGCTTGGCCGACGAGGTCGCGGCATGGCGGCGGAGCTTCGACACGTTGCATTTTGTCAACCGCTGAGCGGCGCGTCATAGCGTGTCGCGGTAGGGCCGCTTCAATCGCGCGGCGGCACACCTTTCAAGATAGCCACCACCGCTTAAACGAACTAACGCAGCGTGCGCGAGATGATGGGCGTGTCAAAGCGGCCGCGCATCACGATGAAGTCGTCAGGTGCCGAAGGTTGGCCGGCACGCGCTTGCGCCGCTGCCCCGGTCTTGGCAGGTCTCGTCTTGGCAGGTCTCGTTTTGGCAGGCCCCGTCTTCGCAGGCTCAGCGCGGCGCAGCACCATATCGAGACGGCGCGCGATCAGATTAAGCTTGCCCTGGCAGGTCAGCGCGGGATGACCGCGCATGAAGATCTTGCAGGTGGTGTCAGCGACGCCGCGGTCGAGCAGCAACGCTACCATGAAGCGATCGACCTGCGTCGGTGTGCGCACGTTCGCGGGCCACCCATAGTGCGCGCGCCTGCGATTGGGCGGTGCAACATCCGGCGCAGAGGTCGTGGACGGCGCGCGCGTGGCGGCTGCCTTGAGCGCGGGCGAAAACAGCAGCGCGGGATTACCCGGGAGCGTCGCACCCTCGCGCATGCGCAACGAAAGCTTGCCGGTGGCCCGCCTCAGCACCCGGTGCAACGTGCGCCCCTGGCTGCGCAGCGCAAACGTCACCGTCCCCCGCCCCTGGATCACGGGCGCGCCGTAAGTCCGCGTCAGCAGCGTTTCCACCGTGACGTTGTTCAGACGCCCAAGCCCCGAGAAGTGCGGCACGCGCGGGTTCATGTCGATCTTGATCTGCCCGCTCGCTTCACCGCCGTCCATGCGCAGCGAGGCGACATCGGCCAGCACCCGGTTGTTCTTGACGCTGAACGATACGGCGGTCTTGCCAAACGTCAGCGCGCCCGCCTTCACGACCTTGGCCGAGAGCCGGATGTCGGCATCGAAATGGCGGATCGCGTTGAAGCTGATGTCGACCGAAGGTGGCCCGGCGGCGAATGCCGGCGGGACAAGCGCATCCGCGCTGGCGCGCATCGCTTTCTGCAGCGCGCGTGCGCCATCCTCGCTGGCTGCGAAACGGGGCGCGCTCATCGTGGACGCGGGGCTTGTTGGGAGATACGGCGTCAGATCGAGTGTTTGCGTGGCAAGCGTCGCTTCCACGGCCGGGCGCGGGCGCGCGAACGCAATACCCAAACCACCGGTCGCGCGGTTTCCATCAAGCGAGAAGACAGCCTTGTCGAAAGCTATGCGGCCATTGGCGAGCGTGAACTGACCCTTTGCGGTGAAAGCGCCAAGCCCGGGCCCTAGCGGGAAGCGTCCCGTCCACCAACGGGCTAGCGCGCGCAGGTTATCGGCCTTCGCATCGAGCGCGCCATCGAGCCGGATGCCGGCGTGAGGCCCCTCACCATCAGCGCGCGCAAAGCCGTTGAACGCAACGTTCAACAACGGGCCACCCATCGTCAGCCTTAAAGGCCACTGGCGTGTCTTGCTTGAGCGCTTGCCTTTCGCGCCGGACGCTTTGACTTTCACGATCTGCGCGTTCAGATCGACCATGCTGTCGAACGTTAGGCGCTCCCGGTTGAAGGTCAGCGCGCCCTTCATCGCGATCTTCGAAGAGGCCCCATTGCGCGTGATCGTCCCGTCGATGCCGGTCAGCACCACGGGATAGCCGTTTGCCCCGATCACCACGATGCGCCCGTTACGAACGTTCATGCGCTCAAAGCCCAGCCGCGCGACAAGTGCGATCAGCGGTGCCATGCCGATGTCATTTGCGGGAAGCGCGGCCGGATTGACGTGGCCCGGGCGGCCAACCTGGAGGATCGGATCGATCAGCACCAACGCTGCCGGCCCGCCCTGCTTGGTGGTGCGCGCGAATTTGATGATCCCGTGGCGCAAGGTGAGCTGCGGTGCACGGCTCAGAAGGATCGGACGGCTGATCGAAAAACGCTCGCCACCCGCCGCAAGCGCCAGCGGCGTCGTGAAAGCGGGGAGCAGGTCGCGCGGGGTCGTAACCGTTGGCAAACCCACGGTTAGCACCGTCAGAGCAACCAGACAGAAAAGGACCGCTCGGCTTGCCATCAACCTCAATCTCACGTTTGTGTCGGGCAACACGTGCGACGACGCGGGGCAGCGTTAGGCCGTGAGGCTAAGACGCGGCCGGGACGCTCCGCGTGGTCGTTCTAACCAACGCCGGGAACGCTGACAACATCAACGCGCCTAAGGTGATGGAACGATTCGTCACAAGTTGGGGCGCAGCTTTTGATGCTTCACGCGCGAAGGTTGTTTCATCGCCGCGGTGAGGCACGGCTGTTAGGCGCCTCAGCGCCATCCGTTTGGCGCGTGGATTGACTGCGATTGTCCGTCAACTTCTATAGTTCTGAGGGCGAAGGCGTTTCGCCTTTTGAGAACAGCAAGGGACCGCGCCATGAGCCAATCGCAGTTGTGGAAACCTTCGCCTGCACGCATCGAAGCGAGCCAGATGACCGCGTTCATGGCGGCGGTTTCGCGTGAGCGCGCTGAACCCATTGAGACTTATGAAGCGCTTCACCGCTGGAGTCTGGACGACAAGGTCGGCTTTTGGAACGCGGTATGGGATTTCGCCGGCTTGGTCGGCGATAAGGGCGCGCTACCGCACCTTATCAACGCGGAGGCGATGCCTGGCGCACGGTTCTTCCCGCACGCGCAGATCAACGTGGCGGAAAACCTGCTGCGGCGGACGGGCGACCATCCTGCGCTGATCTTCCAGGGTGAGGCGGCCGCTGACCGGCGCGAACTGAGCTGGGATGCCTTGCGCGCGCAAACGGCCTGCATGGCGCGGTACTGCGATCACGCGGGCCTGGAGCCAGGTGAGCGGATCGCGGCCGTGATGCCCAACCTGCCGGAGACGATGGTGGCTATGCTGGGCGGCGTGGCGCGCGGTGCGGTCGTCTCGACGTGTTCACCCGATTTTGGCCCGCAAGGCATCCTCGATCGCTTCGGCCAGATCGCACCCAAGGTGCTGATCGTCTGCGATGGCTACCGCTACAACGGCAAAGCGATCGACATCACGGCGAAGGTGGTGGAGGTGGTGCGCGCCCTGCCAAGCGTGCAGCGCGTGGTGGTGGTGCCCTATCTTGACGCTGAGGGCGATGGCGCCGCAGCCGACGTGATCCGCGAGGGCCTTACCGCAGGGGAAGAGCCGCGCGCAGACGTTCAAGTGGAGACGTGGGCCGATGTGATGGGCCCGCCCGGCGATGCCCCACCGCTTACATTCAAGCGGATGCCGGGCACACATCCGCTCTATATCCTCTTCTCGTCTGGCACCACGGGCGCGCCCAAGTGCATCGTCCACAGCGGGCTTGGGACGCTGTTGAAACACGCAAGCGAATTGCACCTTCACGTCGATGCAGGTCCCGACGACCGGTTGTTCTATTTCACCACCTGCGGCTGGATGATGTGGAACTGGCTTGCCTCCGGGCTGATGACCGGCGCCACGCTCGTCCTCTACGATGGCGCGCCCGGCTATCCGGACATGAACCGGCTGTTCGCTCTGGCTGAGCGCGAACGTGTGAGCGTGTTTGGCACATCGGCCAAGTTCATCGATGCCCTCAACAAGGCGGACGTGCAGCCGGGTCAAGCGCATGATCTCAGCGCCCTGCGCGCCGTATTGTCGACGGGCTCGACGCTTGTGCCGGAGGGCTTCGATTACATCTACCGGGCGGTCAAAGCGGATGTGCACCTGGCGTCGATGTCGGGTGGTACCGATCTGATCGGATGCTTCGTCACCGGAAACCCGCTACTGCCCGTCTATCGCGGCGAGATCCAGAGCGCCGCGCTCGGCATGTCGGTGCAGGTCTATGATGATGCGGGTGAGCGGGCCGCATCAGGGCGCGGCGAACTCGTGTGCGATGCGGCCTTCCCGTCGATGCCGCTTGGCTTTTGGAACGATGAAGGCGATCGGCGCTACCGGGCGGCCTATTTCTCACGCTTCGACAACGTCTGGCATCACGGCGACTTCGCGGAATGGACCGACACGGGCGGCATGCTGATCCATGGTCGTTCGGACGCGACGTTGAACCCTGGTGGGGTGCGCATCGGCACCGCTGAGATTTATCGACAGGTCGAGACGCTGGCACCGATCAAGGAGGCGATCGTGATCGGGCAGGCGTGGGACGGCGATACGCGCGTGGTGCTGTTCGTGGTTATGCAGGAGGGTGAAGCGCTTGACGCTGACCTTGAGGCGATCATCCGCCAACAGATCCGGCAGGGGGCGAGCCCGCGTCATGTGCCCTCGAAGATCATCGCGGTTGCGGACATTCCGCGCACCAAGTCCGGCAAGATCACGGAGCTTGCTGTGCGCGACGTGGTGCACGGGCGCGCGGTGAAAAACAAAGAGGCGCTGGCCAATCCTGAAGCGCTCGCGCATTTTCAAAACCTGGCAGCGCTGTCGTCTTAAGGCCGTCTGCGGCAAGTCGGGGTCGGGGCTGGACTAGAGCCATTGCGAGCGCTCTAGTAGCGAGGAGGGGCGTGAGGATCCGACCTCGGGCCCGCGCACCCAGACGCTTCAAGGCTCGCAGCCAAGAGACAACCATGACCCGGTACTCAGCGCTTTCCGTCATCCGGCACGGGCTTGCTGGCAACCGCTTTTGGGATCGCGCCTGGCGTGAGCCGGAACCCAAGGCGCGCTACGATGTCATCATCATCGGTGCGGGCCATGGGGTTGCGACGGCTTACTACCTCGCCAAGGAGCACGGCATCACCAATGTCGCCGTGCTTGAAAAAGGGTGGCTCGGCGGTGGCAACATGGGGCGCAACACCACCATCATTCGCTCCAACTACCTGCTCGATGGCAACACGCAGTTCTACGAGAAGTCGCTGCAGCTGTGGGAGGGCCTGAGCCACGACATCAACTACAACGCGATGGTGTCCCACCGTGGCGTCTTGAACCTGGCCCACTCGCAAGCGCAGCTCAACAGCTACGCGCGCCGCGGCAACGCGATGCGCGCCTGTGACATCGATGCGGAACTGCTCGATCGCGAGGCGGTCCGCCAGATGGTGCCCTTGCTCGATTACAGCGAACAGGCCCGCTTTCCGATTCATGGCGGTCTGCTGCAACCACGTGGCGGCACGGTGCGCCATGATGCGGTGGCGTGGGGTTATGCGCGGGCCGCTGACCGGCGTGGCGTCGACATCATCCAGAACTGCGAGGTGATCGGCTTCAAGCGCGATGCGCACGGCGCGGTGGTGGGTGTTGAAACCACGCGTGGTGAGATCGCCGCTGGCAAAGTCGGTATGGCGGTCGCCGGGCATACCTCGCACGTGGCCGCGATGGCTGGGTTACGCCTGCCGATCGAGAGCCATGTGCTGCAGGCGTTCGTGAGCGAGCCTGTGAAGCCGCTGCTCGACGGCGTGGTGACCTATGGCGCCGGCCACTTCTACATCAGCCAGTCCGATAAGGGCGGTCTCGTCTTCGGCGGCGATCTCGACGGCTACAACTCGTATGCGCAGCGCGGGAACTTGCCGGTCGTTGAAGATGTGCTCGAAGAAGCGGTCGCGGTGCTGCCGTGCGCATCGCGCCTGCGCATGGTGCGCCATTGGGGCGGGGTGATGGATATGAGCATGGACGGCAGCCCGATCATCACGCCGACACCGATCCCAAATCTCTACCTTAACTGCGGTTGGTGCTACGGCGGCTTCAAAGCGACTCCGGCGTCAGGCTGGACCTTTGCGCACACGATCGCGCGCGGCGAGCCACATGCCCTCAACGCGAAGTTCACGTTGGAGCGTTTCGCCAACGGCACCACCATCGATGAGAAAGGAGCGGGCGCCGCGCCCGGTTGGCACTAGCTAGCTCCCTCAAGCGAACCAATGGTGCGCCAGCGGTTAGGCGTCCACCACGACCAAGTTCAACCCTCACCTTGCAAGCGGTTTCCATCCCATGCGCATCACGTGTCCCTGTTGCGGCTCCCGCGAGATCGCCGAATTTACCTACGGCGGCGATGCCACGCGCGTTCGCCCGTCGCTGGACGATGGCGACGAAGCGCGCTGGTTCGACTATGTCTTTTTGCGCGACAACCCGCGCGGGGTTCATCGTGAGTTCTGGCAGCATACGCTGGGGTGCCGCTCGTGGTTGGTGGTGGAGCGCAACACGCTCACCCACGAGATCACCAGCGTTGCGTTGGCGCGCGACAGCCTCGCGCGACCAGCGTCCGCACAGCAGCAGGCCGAAGCGGCAGAACGGGAAGGCCAGCGATGAGCACGCAACCTTACCGGCTCAAAAAAGGCGGCGTGATCGATCGTTCGCGCGCGGTGCCGTTCTGGTTTGACGGCGAAGAGTGTGTTGGCCATCCCGGCGACACGCTCGCATCCGCGCTGCTCGCTAACGGTCATCTCCTGGTGGGCCGCAGCTTTAAGTTTCACCGTCCACGCGGCATCATGACGGCGGGTGCTGCTGAACCCAACGCGCTGCTGACGGTGGGCGAGGGCGCGCGGGCGACACCGAATACGCCTGCTACGATGGTGCCACTGACCCCCGGTCTGGTCGCGCGAAGTCAAAACCGCTGGCCTTCGCTCAAATATGACGCGATGGCGGTCAACGGCCTGGCAAAGCCGTTTCTTGGCGCAGGCTTCTACTACAAGACCTTCATGGGCCCATTCCAGAAGTCCTGGATGGCTTATGAGCCCGTGATCCGCCGGGCGGCGGGCTTGGGCGAAGCGCCGCGCGCGCGCGATCCGGACCGTTACGATCGCGCGCATTTGCACTGCGATGTCCTTGTGGTCGGAGGTGGCGCAACGGGGCTATCTGCGGCGCTGACCGCGGGACGCATGGGCGCTCGTGTGGTGCTCGCGGAGCAGATGCTGGAAACGGGCGGCATGCTCGGCGATGAGCCGTCGGTCGGGCCAAGCGCCACCTGGTTACGCAGCGTTTCGGCTGAGTTGGATGCGCTTGCCAACGTCACCGTTCTAACCCGCACCACCGTGTTTGGCGCTTATGATGATGGCGTTTTCGGGCTGCTGCAGCAGCTTGAGGAGACGCCCGACGCGCCCCGCCAGCGTTACATCAAGCTCTTTGCCCGTCGCGCTGTGCTTGCCACAGGTGCGCTGGAGCGCCCGATCGCGTTTGGCAACAACGACCGTCCCGGCGTGATGTTGGTTTCAGCCGCGCGGCGCTATTTGAACCGCTACGGCGTTCTGCCGGGGCAGCGCATCGTCGCCTTTTGCAACAACGACCTCAGCTATGAGGCCGCCTTCGATCTCGCCGATGCCGGGGCTCGCGTTACCGTGATCGATCCGCGCGCGCAGCCATCGGCGCGGCTCGCAACCAAGCTTGCGCAGTCATCGGTGCAGGCGTTAAGCGGGCATGTGATCATCACGGTGCGCGGCCAGTTGGCCGTGCGTGATTGCGTGGTCGCGCGTTACGATGAGGCGAGCGGCCAGGCCGATCCTGACTGGCAGCGTTTGCGCGCGGATCTGGTGCTTGTGTCGGGTGGCTATGACCCGCAGGTGCATTTGGCGAGCCAGCGCGGCGTGAAGCCGGTGTGGGATCGCAAGCGCGCCTGCTTCACCCCGGGTAAGGCCCCGCGCGGGCAGCATCACGCGGGCGCACTTAACGGGCTTGCGAGCACGATCGATTGCGTGCGCCAGGGGTTGGGTGCTGGCGAGGCGGCCGCGCGCGCGGCCGGCTACGATGGTGCGGCCGGCTCGGTCTCCCTACCTGAGGAATTGACCGCCCCGCGCGATTGGGGCGCGCCAAGCCCGCTGTTTGACGTCAAGCCACCTGAAGGTTGGCCCGGTCACAAGCGGTTCGTGGATTTCCAGAACGACGTTTCGACCAGCGACTTGGCGATCGCCCATCGCGAAGGCTTCCACGCGGTTGAACACATGAAGCGTTACACCACGTTGGGCATGGCGACCGACCAAGGCAAGACCGCCAACGTCATCGCGATCGCCGAGATGGCCCAGCTGCGCGGCATCCCGCTCCAACAACAAGGCACGACGACGTTTCGCCCGCCCTACACCGGCGTCACCATCGGCGCGATCGCGGGCGCCAACCGCGGCGCGCATGCCAGGCCCGAACGGCGCACACCGTTTCACGCCGCACACGAAGAAGCGGGCGCCGTTATGCTCGAAGCTGGTCTGTGGAAGCGCCCCTGGTATTACCCGCGCGCCGGTGAAGACCTCGAAGCGGCCTACGTCCGCGAGGCGAGTGCGGTGCGCGCTGGTGTCGGCCTCGTTGACATCTCAACGCTTGGCAAGATCGACGTGCAAGGGCCGGACGCGGGCTTGTTCCTCGACCGGGTTTACGCCAACACGTTCAGCACGCTCAAAGTTGGCAAGGCGCGTTACGGCCTGATGTTGCGCGACGATGGTTTCGTCCTCGATGACGGCACGACCTCGCGGTTGAGCGAGACGCAGTTCTTCATGACGACCACCACCGGTGAAGCTGCTCCGGTGATGGCGCATTTGGAGTGGTTGCTGGCAAGCGTCTGGCCGACGCTGCGGGTGTCGGTCACATCGATCACGGACCAATGGGCCGGGCTGGCGCTGGCCGGCCCGCGGGCGCAGGAGCTTTTGGCGTCGATCGTCGAAGGCGGCGATTGCAGCGGTGCGGGGCTGCCCCTGATGGGGCTGATCCACGCGACGATCGCGGGGCGCCCGGTGCGCATCATGCGGCTTTCGTTTTCAGGGGAGCGCGCCTACGAGGTCTATGTGCCGAGCGGCTTTGCGAAGGACGTTTGGCGTGCGGTCAAGGACGCGGGGCAGGCGTTCGACCTGACGTTGTATGGGCTGGAAGCGATGGGGGCGTTGCGCATCGAGAAGGGACATGTTGCGGCGCCCGAGATCGACGGGCGGACCACGCTTGATGACCTTGGGCTTGGTGGCATGGCCTCGCGTAAGAAGGCCTATGTGGGCCAGGTGATGCAGCAGCGGTCCGGGTTGCGGGATGCTGACCGCGCGCAGTTGGTCGGTCTTCGTCCGGTGGATCGGGCGGGACGGTTGCGTGCCGGTGCGCTGCTTTATGAGGATGGTGCGCCGCTCGAGGGTCATGGCATTGGCCATGTGACGTCGGTGACGTACAGCCCGCAACTTGGCCACGACATCGCGCTGGCTTTCGTGAACGCAGGGCGGACGCGCCACGGCGCGGTGCTGATGGCGGCGTTCGCTTTGGCGGGCGAAAAGCTGCGGGTTGAGGTGGTGCCGCCTTGTTTTGTCGACCCGGAAGGGTCGCGGATGAAAGACCCGGAAGGGTCGCGGATGAAAGACCCGGAAGGGTCGCGGATGAGAGACCCGGAAGGGTCGCGGATGAAAGACCCGGAAGGGTCGCGGATGAGAGACCCGGAAGGGTCGCGGATGAGAGACCCGGAAGGGTCGCGGATGAGAGACCCGGAAGGGTTGCGGGCCGCACAACCAGGCACACGCAATGACCATACCGCGGTGGCGCCTCATGGCTAGCCGCGCACAACCCGTTTCCATCGCCGGCGACGAACACGCGTCGTTGTGGCGGATGCCCTCGCGCCACCTGTGGGAGGTCCATGCTTGGTCGCAGAGCGTTGGTGCGCTCGCCACAGCGCTGCACGGTGCCACCGGTGCCGCGGCGCCAACCGACATGTGCCGGGTAACGTCGGATGATGCGGGCGTTCTGGTCCTGCAACTGGGGCCGCAGCGCTGGTGGGTGCTTGCTTCCCCGGGCCGTGACGTGAGTGCAGCGCTGATGCAGCATGTGACGCCCGACATCGGCAGCGTGGTCGACTTGGCGCATGCGCGCAAAACGTTTCAGGTTCGAGGGCTCGGTGCGGCGGGCGTCGTCGCGCGGCTATCGCAGATCGAAACGCATCACGATGCGTTCGCCGTTGGCGCCTTTGCGCAGACCGGTATCCATCATGTGGGCGTGTTGATCATGGCGGTCAGCGACGAGGGCGGGCGTGCGTTCGACATCCTGGTGCCAACCACGTTCGCGTTCTCACTGCGCGCGACGATGCAGCAGGCGGTGAAGGACGAAATCGCCGCGCCAGCACCACGCGTGTAGGTGACGTCCGCGCCATGTCTGAGCAACGCGGACAAGCGTCCGATCCGACGCGCCTTTACAAGAGCCCTCCATGAACCATGCCCAGAGCCCAAATCCTACCCACACCATTCGTTGGGCGGACGCTACGGAGGCCGACGCGCTGATCGCGATGTGGCACGAAAGCTGGCACGACGGCCACGCCGAACATGTGCCCCAGGCGATGCTGCGCGCGCGGGGGATCGATCATTTCCGCGAGCGCTACATCCAATTCGGCAACACGCTACGAACGGCAGGCCCGATCGGTCAGCCGTGTGCCGTGTCGGTGCTGGAAGGGGATGAGCTCAGCAACTTGTTTGTGGCACGCGAAGCGCGCGGCTCGGGCCTCGCGGCGGCGTTGCTGCGCGATGCGGAAACCCGGTTGGCGGCCGCAGGTCACGCGCGCGGATGGCTTGCGTGTGCCGTTGGCAATGTGCGGGCGGCGCGGTTTTACGCGCGATGCGGGTGGGGGCGCGCGCAGACCATCGATTACGACTACGGCGGCGGGACGTTACCGACTTGGATCTACGAGAAGGGGCTTGCTGCTTAGGGTCGGTTCGCAGTCTGCGGAAGAGCACAGCCGGCGCGATGGGCGCTACGCATGATCGGCGGGGCGACCGGTTACCCGTGGACCGCTAGCGACCGCCTGTCTTTTGCGCAGAATGCTCAGGCAGAGTGGGCTTTAGGCGGCATCTCTAGCGCAAAAGCCTAGCCAAACGCCGTCATCGTTCCTATATATTCACCAAGGAAGGTCGCCTCACGATAGGCGCGACTCCAGGCCGGCTTAAGACCGGTATTTTTCAGACCCCCCATATGCTCAAAGCGAGCATATTACGATCAGGGCCTTTCGCCAAGCGCTTTTCGAAGCGCGCAGGCTGGCCCAACAGGAAGGAGGACCCCCATGTCCACTCCCACCCCGAACGCCGCCGCAGCGCACGCCCAGAGCGGTGAGAACGCCAAGCATCAAACGAAGCCGCAGGCGCGCAAGCACGCGCCGGTTGCGATGCCCGACCTGACCTTCACCGACGAGGTCAAGGCGGAAATGGCGCCGCTCTACGACAAGGTCAAGGACGTTGTGACGCCGCTTGAATGGCCGGTCTACGCGCCGCTGATCAAGGCGATCAACGACCTCAAAAAAGAGCGCAACGCGGTCATCCTCGCGCACAACTATATGACGCCTGAGATCTTCCATGGCGTCGGCGATTTCCGCGGCGACAGCCTCGCGCTTGCCAAGGAAGCTGCACGCGTTGATGCCGATGTCATCGTGCAGGCTGGCGTGCACTTCATGGCCGAGACGTCGAAGCTGCTGAGCCCGGACAAGACCGTGCTGATCCCGGACATGGAAGCGGGCTGCTCGCTGGCCTCTTCGATCACCGGGGCCGACGTGCGCATGCTGCGCGAAGCCTACCCAGGCGTGCCGATCGTCACCTACGTGAACACGTCCGCTGAAGTGAAGGCCGAGTGCGACATCTGCTGCACCTCTGGCAATGCGGTGCAGGTGGTTGAGAGCCTGGGTGCCCCGCGTGTGCTGCTGATCCCGGATGAGTATCTGGCGAAGTACGTCGCGACGCAGACCGACGTTGAGATCATCGCCTGGCATGGTCGTTGTGAGGTGCACGAGCAATTCACCGGCGAAGAGTTGCATGCGATGCGTGAGGCTGAACCCGGCGTGAAGATCATCGCCCACCCTGAGTGTCCGCCGGACGTCATCGAGGCGGCTGACTTCACCGGGTCAACGGCGGGCATGATCGACTACGTGAAAGACAAGCGCCCGCCTAAGGTTGTGCTCGTCACCGAGTGCTCGATGGCCTCGAACGTCGCGGCTGAAACGCCAGGTGTACAGTTCGTGCGCCCGTGCAACCTGTGCCCGCACATGAAGCGGATCACGCTGGCCAACATCCTCGATGCGCTGGTTCACATGCGCCACGAGGTTGAGGTTGATGCCGACGTGGCAGAACGCGCCCGTCGTGCCGTTGAGCGCATGGTCAACCTGAAGCACTAGAGCAGTGGGCGCAAAGCACGGCTCAAAGCCTCGAACGTTCACGCTACGCCTTTGCGCCCAAAGTTGCTCTGCACTTTCGATTGAGATCAAGGCTTGGATGCCGGTCCGCTTCCTCGTGGATTGCGGGCCGCATCCCGGTGTTGGGCGTCCCACCCCAAGTGTGCGGCCGCTTCTTGCGTTCGTCGTGGCGTTGCCCGCTGGGCTGCAAGGCGGGCGTCGCGTGAAAGGCATCCATGAACGAACCTTCGAGGGGATCAACGCCAGCGTCCGCCGCCTGGCCCGCGCTTGAGGCGTCGGGCTGCGCCGGCATTGTCGTCATCGGCGCA
The DNA here is from genome assembly GCA_038522635.1 of Pseudomonadota bacterium. Classification (GTDB taxonomy): domain Bacteria; phylum Pseudomonadota; class Alphaproteobacteria; order Rhizobiales; family Hyphomicrobiaceae; genus JBCBJZ01. Next base: position 58,879 of record JBCBJZ010000002.1, read on the forward strand.
GGCCTGGCCGGGCTTTTCACCGCGCTGAAGTTGGCGCCGATACCGGTCACCGTGCTGTCACCGGTGCCGCTCGGCGAGGGCGCGTCGAGCGCTTGGGCGCAGGGTGGATTGGCGGCCGCGGTCGGCGCTGACGACAGCGTTGAAGCGCATGTTGCCGACACCATCGCCGCCGGTGCAGGCCTCGTTGATGAAACCGTCGCGCGCGCCATTGCAGGAGCCGCCAGCGCCCGGGTTGACGACCTCGTTTCCTACGGTGTGCCGTTTGATCGGGCCGATGATGGTGGCTTCAAGCTCTCGCGCGAGGCGGCTCACAGCGCGCGGCGTATCGTGCGCGTCAAGGGCGATCGCGCCGGCCAAGCCATCATGGAAGCGCTGATCGCGCGGGTGCGCGAGACACCGTCCATCACGGTGCTGGAAGGCTACGAGGCGTTCCAATTCATGCGCCCGTTCGCTGGCGACGCGATGGTTCTGCTCGCGCGTCACAGCGAGGATGCCACGCGTATCGTGACGTTTGAAGCAGCCGCGATGGTTCTGGCGACCGGCGGCATCGGCCGGCTCTACGCGGTCACCACCAACCCGGTGAACAGCCGTGGACAGGGTGTCGCGATGGCGGCCATGCGCGGCGCCGCCATCGCGGATGCCGAATTCGTGCAGTTCCACCCGACCGCCATCGATGTCGATGCCGATCCAGCCCCCCTCGCCAGCGAAGCGCTGCGCGGCGAAGGGGCCACGTTGGTCAATGCCGATGGGCGCCGCTTCATGGACGCCTACCATCCCGCTGGCGAACTGGGCCCGCGCGACATCGTGGCCCGCGCCGTGTTCGCCGAGCGTGAGGCTGGTCGCGGGGCGCTTCTCGATTGCCGGGAGGCGATCGGCGCGCGGTTTCCCACGCAATTTCCGACGATCCACCAACACTGCCGCAAGGCCGGCATCGACCCGGTCGAGGCGCCCATCCCCGTGGTACCGGCCGAGCACTTTCACATGGGCGGCATCGCAACCGACCTGAACGCGCGCTCATCTGTTCCGCGCCTTTGGGCGGTGGGCGAAGTTGCGGCCACAGGACTGCACGGCGCAAACCGGCTTGCGTCGAACTCCCTGCTGGAGGCCGTCGTGATGGCCGCCCGTGCTGCCGCTGATATTCGCGCGACGCTCGGGCCAACGCCCGGCGTGCCGCGTTACGCGCTCGATGACATGCCGCAACTGGATGAGGTCGTCGCCAGCGACAAGGCCAACCGCGTCCACGAGACCGTTCACCAAGTGCGCCAGACGCTGGCCGCCCACGCCGGCGTGTTGCGCGACGGCGCCGGCTTGCGCGATGCGCTGCGCACGCTGCACCGGCTGGAGCAGCAACGTTTGCGCCATCCGAGGACCGCCTCGATGGTGACGTGCGCGCGCTTCATCGTGGCCGCGGCCTTGGCCCGCGAAGAGAGCAGGGGCAGTCATCACCGCACCGATGCGCCTGAACCAAGCCCGGCTTTCGCGCGCCGTACCGCCTTCACGCTGGCCGACATCGATGCGATCACGCGCGCAGCCTTATGAGCGCCCAACCCCAACAGGAGCCCGCGTGATGACACGTTCGCCCGCACCCGCCCGAGGCCCGCGCGCCGATGACGCTGAAGCTGCCGCCGCCAAAGCCACGTCCGCCAGCGGTTTGCCGCCCCCGTTGATCGCACGCGTCATCCACGATGCGTTCAGCGAAGATCTGGGCCTCGCAGGTGATATCACCACAGATGCAACGATCCCGGCGCGCGCAACCGCTACCGCTGCCATCAACGCGCGCGAAGCAGGCGTGATCTGCGGCTTGCCGCTGGCGGAAGCCGCCTTCCGCACGCTCGATCCCTTCATGGATATCGACGTCCATCATGATGACGGCAGCACGGTGCAGGCGGGCGCGACCATCGTGACGCTGAAGGGACGCGCGCGTGCGGTGCTGACGGCAGAGCGCATCGCGCTGAACTTCCTGGGGCGCTTGAGCGGCATCGCGAGCCTCACGCGCGCGCACGTCAATGCCGTCGCCGGCACGCGGGCTGCAATCGTTGACACCCGAAAGACGACGCCGGGGCTGCGCGCGTTCGAGAAGTATGCGGTACGCACCGGCGGCGGCATGAACCACCGCGTGGGCTTGTTTGATGCCGTCCTGATCAAGGACAACCACATTGCGGTCGCAGGCGGCATCCGTGCGGCCATCGAAGCGGCACGTCAGCGCGCGGGCCATATGGTCAAAATCGAGGTTGAGGTCGACACGCTCGAACAGTTGCGCGAGGCGATGGAGCACCGTGTGGATGCGGTTCTGCTCGACAACATGAGCCTGGATGAGTTGCGCGAAGCGGTTGCAATCGTCGATGGGCGTGCGCTGACCGAGGCGTCCGGCGGTGTCACGCTGGAGCGGGTTGGCGCGATCGCGCAGACCGGCGTCGATCTGATTTCATCGGGCGCGCTGACGCATTCAGCGCCGAATTTCGACCTTGGCCTGGATATTTCGATCGGCGAAGAACGAGGCCCGATCGGCTTCATGGCGCGCTAGATCATCTTAGCGATCGTTCGGGATCACCATAGGTGACCCCGAAATCGCGTTCATCGCTCGTCCTGGCGGTGCGCGTTTACCTCGTTCAACGGTTGTGGCCTGGCGAAAGCGGCCGTCCTGCGGCGGATTGACCGTTTCGTCGGCGGGGACAGGGGCACCGCGAGCTTGAATTCGCCGCAGTTCAACCGCATGTGAAGAGCGCGGGGGGAGTGACGCACTCCAGGCCCTGCGCGTTTGAACAGCCCTGCGAGGCCCGTCATGGAACTCATCGTCATCTGGGGTGCGATCGCGATTGTGAGCTGTGTCGCGGCGGGCGTGTTGGCGTCCTACAAGAGGCGTGACTTCTCAGCCTGGGTCGCGTGGGGCTTCATTTTCCCACCGTCCGTGATCGTGCTGGCCATCCTGTCCAAGCACGAAGGCCCGATCGTGCGCCGCCCCTCTCTCGACGAAGACGACTACGCCCGCGACTAGATTCGGTTCGCTTCAACTTGAAGCGGAACCGACATCTAAGCTTTTGTTTTGCCGTTCATCTTTCGCCTCAGGCGATTCCACCTGAAGCGGATGAACTCTAGATCATCGGGTGATCGATCGATGCGAACGGCCAGCGGTCAGCGGCCGGCAGACTATCCCGTCACCACCGTGCTAGCGTGATGCCATCAGGATGAGCGCTTGGTGGAGGTCGTGATGGACGATGGCGTGCGGATGAGCCTTGAAGAGGTTGGGCGCGAGGCGCGCGCGATCCTCAACGCTTACGGCTTTTCAGATGACCACGCGGACGCGATCGCCGACACCATGGTCGCCGCGGAACGCGATGGCTGCCATCACCACGGCCTCTTTCGACTGCCGTTCTACGTCAAGGCCGTCACGGTAGGGCGCGCAGCGACGACGGCTGAACCAACGTTGAGCGAACTTGCGCCAGGCGTCATCGCCATGGATGCGCATCTGGCTTTCGCGCCGCTTGCCCTGCAGCGCGCGCATGCGCCGTTGGTGGCACGTGCGCGCAGCCAGGGGCTTGCCGCGCTGGCTCTCAAAAACGCGCACAACGTTGCAGCACTCTGGCCGGAAGTGGAGCGGCTCGCCGAAGCGGGGTTGGTCGCCTTCGCGTTCACATCAGCGATGCCCTACGTCGCACCCCACGGCGGCGTGAAGCCGCTCTTCGGCACCAATCCGATGGCGTTTGCCTGGCCGCGGCGTGACGCACCCCCACTGGTGTTCGATATGGCCACGAGCGCGTGTGCGCGTGGCGAAATCCAGATCAGGCTGCGCGATGGGCGAACGCTTGAAGAGGGCTGGGCGATCGACGCACAAGGGCAACCCACGACGGATCCGCAGACGGCCTTGGAGGGCGCGCAACTGCCGTTCGGAGGCGCCAAGGGCGCGTTGCTGTCGATGATGGTGGAGTTGCTCGCCGGTCCGTTGATCGGCGATGTGTTGAGCGTCGAAGCCGGTGAAGCCGATACCGCGCGTTCCGGCGCGCCATGCGGCGGCGAATTGATCCTGGCCATCGACCCAACCCGCATGATGTGGGAAGGCGATCTCGACCGTCAGGCGGCGCATGCGGAGCGGCTGTTCGCGCTGATGCTTCAGCAGGAGGGCGTGCGCTTACCGTCTGATCGGCGCTATCAGGCGCGTACGCGCGCGCTGCAAGAAGGCGTGGTGATCGCGCCGGCCCTGCATGAGACGCTGCAGGCGCTTAAGGCTGCCGCGTGAGCCAGAGTCGGTTCGCTTCAGCTCGAAGCAGAACCGACATCTAGGCTATTGTTTTGTCGTTCATCTTCCGCCTCAGGTGATTCCACCTGAGGCGGATGATCTTTAAACTAAAACCCGGCCGGCCGTGCTCGCCCTTTCTCGCACGGGTCCCTCGTGAAATTAGCCAGCATCTGCGTCTGCGTCGGCGGCGCGCGCGCGGATCGCGGCCTGGGCCGCGGCGAGACGCGCCACCGGCACCCGGAAGGGCGAACAAGACACATAGTCAAGCCCTGCCGCGTGGCAGTAGGCAACCGACGCCGGGTCGCCGCCGTGCTCCCCGCAAATCCCAAGCTTCATCCCCGGTTGCGCCTCGCGCCCCCCCGCGATGCCAAGCGTCATGAGTGCGCCGACGCCCTCTTGGTCAAGCGATACAAACGGGTCCTGCTCGAAGACGCCGGCGTTCTGGTAGGACGTCAAAATCGGCGCCGCATCATCCCGCGAAAGCCCCAAGCACGTCTGCGTCAGGTCATTGGTGCCGAACGAGAAGAACGCAGCACCCCGGCCGCCCGCGTTGTCCCGCGCGATCTCATCGGCGCGTAGGCAGGCCCGCGGCAACTCCACCATCGTGCCGATCTCATAGCGCAGCGTATGTCCGGTCTCAGCTTCGATCGCGGCGGCCGTGGCGTTGACATGGTCGCGCAGGAGATCAAATTCAGCGCGGTAAGCGATCAACGGAAGCATGATCTCAGGCGTCACGCGGATGCCTTCTGTGCGTTCCACTTCGACTGCCGCTTCGAGGATCGCGCGCGCCTGCATCTGCGGGATCTCCGGGTAGCGGATGGCGATCCGGCAGCCCCTGAAGCCCAACATCGGGTTGAACTCCTGCAGCTCGCTGACGCGCGCCTTGAGGCCGGTGCCGGTCATCCCGAGGCTCGTGGCAACGCTCTCGATCTCTTCGGGCTCGTGCGGCAGGAATTCGTGCAGCGGCGGATCAAGCAGACGGATCGTTACCGGGCGCTCGCCCATCAGCTTGAACAACGCGATGAAGTCGCCGCGCTGCATCGGCAGGATCGTTGCGAGCGCCTTGCGGCGGCCCCCTTCGTCCGCAGCACAGATCATCTGGCGCATGGCGAGGATGCGCTCATCATCGAAAAACATGTGCTCGGTGCGGCAAAGCCCGATGCCTTCGGCGCCGAAATGCAGCGCCTGTTCGCCATCGCGTGGCGTATCGGCGTTGGCGCGGACCTTGAGCGTGCGCGCTGCATCAGCCCACCCCATCAACGTCCCGAAGTCGCCGGTCAGTGCCGGCTGGCGCATGGGCACCGCGCCCTTCAAGATGTGCCCGCTGGCCCCGTCGATCGTGATGACATCGCCCACGTGATAGGTGGCGCCGGCGACGCTCATCCGGCCCGCGCTGGCGTCGATCTTCAACGTGCCAGCACCCGACACGCAGGGCCGGCCCATGCCGCGCGCGACCACCGCTGCGTGCGAGGTCATGCCACCGCGCGCCGTCAAGATGCCGACGGCGGCATGCATGCCGTGGATGTCTTCCGGTGACGTTTCGGTGCGCACCAGGATCACGTCTTTGCCATCGCGCTTGGCCTGTTCAGCCGCATCCGACGTGAACACGATCGCGCCGGTCGCCGCGCCCGGGGATGCGGGAAGCCCAGCCGCAATCAGTTCTTTGCGCGCGTCAGGATCGATCGTTGGATGCAGCAATTGATCGAGCGCGCTTGCATCCACACGGCACACCGCTTCATCACGGCTGATGCGCCCTTCTTCGGCCATGTCGACAGCGATCTTAAGCGCTGCCTGCAGCGTGCGTTTGCCAGAGCGTGTCTGCAGCAGCCAGAGCCGCCCTTCCTGAATCGTGAACTCGATATCCTGCATGTCGCGGTAGTGATCTTCAAGCTGCGCGAACATCGCCTGAAGATCGGCAAACACCTCAGGCATCGTCGCCTCAAGCGAGGGCTTATCATCCTCCGCTTCGCGCCGGGCCGATTCTGTCAGATTGTGGGGCGTGCGAATGCCGGCGACCACGTCTTCGCCCTGTGCGTTGATCAGGAATTCACCGTAGAGCGTGTTCTCGCCGGTTGACGGGTTGCGTGTGAAGGCAACGCCTGTCGCCGAGTGCTCGCCCATGTTGCCGAACACCATCGCCTGGACGTTGACGGCGGTGCCCCAGCTTTCCGGGATCTGATGCAGCCGCCGGTAGGTGTCTGCGCGCTGATTGCGCCAGCTGGCGAAGACGGCGCTGATCGCGCCCCACAATTGCACCTTAAGGTCCTGCGGGAAGGGCGCGCCGGTCTCGGTCCTGATGGCCTGTTTGAATTGATCGACGATGTCGGCCCAGGCGTCCGCGTCGAGCTCCGTATCGAGCACGAAACCGCTCAGGTTCTTCTGGTTTTCCAGCAGATCTTCGAAGATGCCGTGATCAACGCCGAGCACCACATCGCCATACATTTGGATGAAGCGGCGGTAGCTGTCGTAGGCGAAACGGGCGTCGCCTGAGCGCGCTGCGAGCCCTTTGACGGTGGTGTCGTTGAGGCCGAGGTTGAGGATCGTATCCATCATGCCGGGCATCGACGCGCGCGCGCCTGAACGCACCGACAACAACAGCGGGTTTTGCGCATCGCCAAAGCCCATCCCGACGTGCGCTTCGATGGTGTTGATCGCGCTCTCAACGTCCCGTTTGAGGTCGTCGCGCAAAGTGCGGTCGTGATCGAAGAAGGCGGCGCACTCCGCCGTGGTGATCGTCAGCCCCGGGGGGACCGGCAGGCCGAGGCTTGCCATCTCAGCAAGGTTTGCACCCTTGCCGCCAAGCAGATCGCGCATGCTCGCATCACCCTGCGCGCCATCGATGCCGAACAGGTAGACGGCCTTATCGCTTGTTCCCGGTGCGCGGGCCTGGTCGGTCATGATCACCTCGCTGGAATGCAGCTCTTCTGCGATGCCGACGCATCGCTTCAAGCGGCGCTGCCGTTAAGCGCGTCTTGCACTGCACCATCATTCGAATTTATGCCGCGTGCCTAGCATCACGTCCGGGCGCGTACCAGCGTTCTTCCACCGCGCAAACGGCGAAAGCTTCGGGCGTTGGCACAAGCGGCGACCGGGGCGCTGGGCCATCGCGCAAGGCGGCCGCGCGCGCGTGCTGCGCACCTTCCCTTCACAGTGGCGAACCCGTAGGTTTCGCCATCGCCACCTGCGACGCTCACCCTTCCCCCTGCAACGCTCATCCATCCAAGGCCAAGCATGACGAACGCTTCCCTTCTCCCCGACGTTCTCAAAGAGCTCGATCGTACCCGTAAGCCCGCCCTTGAGCGGCTCTTCGCGCTGCTGAAGATCCCGTCGATCTCCACCGATCCAGCCTACGCACCCGATTGCCAGCGTGCCGCGCAATGGTGCGCTGATACGCTAAGCGAGATCGGCTTTGAGGCGGCCGTGCATCCGACCAGCGGGCATCCCATGGTGGTCGCGACCGATCGGCCCAAGGTGCCGGCCGGCATGCCGCACTTTCTGTTTTACGGCCACTACGATGTGCAGCCGCCCGATCCGCTTGACCTTTGGACCTCCGATCCGTTCGAGCCGAGGTTGGCGCGCGAAAAGGCGAACGGTCAGGTGATCGTCGCGCGTGGGGCGCAGGACAACAAAGGCCAGCTCATGACGTTCTTCGAGGCAGCCCGTGCCTGGAAGAAGGTGGCCGGCGATCTGCCGGTTGCGATCACGGTGATGCTTGAAGGTGAGGAAGAATGCGGCTCGCCGAGCCTTGAGCCGTTCCTCAAGAAGCACAAGAAGGCGCTGAGCCGTGACCTTGCGTTGGTGTGCGACACGGGGCAGTGGGACAAGGACACGCCCGCCATCACTACCATGTTACGCGGTCTCGTCGGGCTTGAAGTGGTGGTCGAAGCGGCGAGCCGCGACCTTCACTCGGGCATGTACGGCGGGGCCGCGCGCAATCCCATTCACGTGCTCGCTTCGATCCTGGGCGCTTTGCACGATAGATCGGGGAAAGTCGCCGTGCCCGGCTTCTATGATGGTGTGAAACGACCACCGGCCCGGCAATTGAAGCAGTGGGAGGCGCTGGGCTTCGACGAGCGCGCTTTCCTGGGCGGGGTCGGTCTCGCGCAGAAGGCAGGCGAGACGAAGTATTCCGCGCTTGAGCAGGTTTGGTCGCGGCCCACGTGCGAAGTGAACGGCATCACGGGCGGTTATCAGGGCGTGGGCACGAAAACCGTCATTCCCGCCCAAGCGTCGGCCAAAATCACCTGCCGGTTGGTGCCTGATCAGGACCCGAAGGCCGTGATCCAAGCGTTGCGCAGCTTCATCGAAGCGCGCATCCCCGATGACTGCAACGTCCGCATCCTGGACCCGCACGGTTCGCCGGCGATCGGCATTGACGCCACCATGCCGACCATCGCGGCCGCAGCGCAGGCGCTGGAAGAGGAATGGGGCCAACCGGCGGCGCTGACCGGTTGCGGCGGTTCGATCCCGATCGTGACGTCGTTCAAGACGGCGCTCGGAATGGACAGCCTGCTTGTCGGTTTCGGGCTCGATGATGACCGCATCCATTCGCCCAACGAGAAATACAACGTGCAGAGCTTCCGTAAGGGCGCGCGCAGCTGGGCGCGGATCTTGGCGCGGCTGGGCGGGGAAGGGTGAGCCTGGCGCAGCCGGCCGCAGCGCCGCCGTCTTCACCAACGCAAGGCTCACCACCCCACCGCACTCAGGAGCCGTCCCAAGACGAGCATAGGCAGGCGGTGATGGGCTACCTGTTGGGGTTCATCGGCGTGGCGATCTTCGGGCTGACGCTGCCAGCGACGCGGCTCGCTGTCGTTGAACTCGATCCCGTTTTCATCGCGCTTGGCCGCAGCGTCTTGGCGGGCGTGATCGCGGTTGCCGTGCTCGTGTTGTCAAAGGCACCGCGCCCCCGTGGCGCTGATTGGCCCAAGCTGGCGGCGATCGCCGGCGGCATCGTCTTCGGCTTCCCGTTATTCGCGACGCTGGCGATGCAAACGGCGACGGCCGCCCATGGGGGTGTGGTGCTCGCCGTGCTGCCGCTCGCGACCGCCGTGGCAAGCGTGATGGTGGCGGGCGAGCGACCTTCGCTCCCGTTTTGGCTGGCGGCCATCGCGGGAACGTTGGCGGTCTTAGCCTATGTGGCGTTCGCCAACGGCGGTGGAGACGCTGGCGTTGTGACAAGCGCGCGTGATGGCGTCGGCTCAGTTGGCGCAGGCGCATTTCTGCGCATTGAGGCCGCCGATCTGCTGTTGCTTGCGGCCGTTCTGTCGGCGGCGCTTGGCTATGCGCTGGGTGGCAGCCTCTCGCGCACCATGGGCGGTTGGCAGGTGATCTGCTGGGCGCTCGTGGTGTCATTGCCGTTGCTCGTTCTCACCCTGAGTTTGATGGGCTTATGGCGGATCCCAAGCGGAGTCTCGATGGGCGCCTGGAGTGGCTTCTTTTACGTCGCAATCGGCAGCCAATTTTTGGGCTTTTTCTTTTGGAACAAGGGCTTGGCCCTGGGAGGTATCGCCAAGGTCGGGCAAGTCCAGTTGTTGCAGACGTTCGTGACGCTGTTTGCTGCGTGGCTGCTCTTGGGTGAAGCGATCGGCGCGCTTGAGATCGGCTTTGCGCTTCTTGTGGCGGTGATTGTGGCGATGGGTGCGCGGGCGCGGGTCCGCCTTCGTTAAGCGTCGTGCGGGTGAGCCGACCACGCCAAACCATGCTCATGCAAGGCAAAGCGCCGTTGAGACGTGGCGCCGCAGCGGTGAACGCTTTGGGCTACACAAGCGTATGTCATGAGGTACATAAACTGTGTCAGTAACCGTAGACAGCTCATAAAGTCCCATGCAGATCCTTCTCAACATCGCCATCATCACGCTGACCGTCGTGTTGACTGAAGCCTTCGCCTGGGCTGTTCACCGCTACGTCATGCACTCCTGGGGATGGCGTTGGCACCGCTCGCACCACGAGCCGAGCAAAGGCGTGTTCGAGGTTAACGACCTGTTCGCACTGGTGTTCGGCGCGTTCGCGCTGGCGGTGATCCTGCTCGCCGGCCACTACGAGATCAACTGGTTGTACTGGATCGGCATCGGCATCAGCGTATACGGCATCTTGTATTTCATCGTGCACGACGGGCTGACCCATGGACGCTGGCCGTTCAACTGGTTGCCCAAGACCGGCTACCTGCGCCGCCTCGTCGAAGCTCATCACCTGCACCACGCGGAGCGCTCGCGTACGGGCGGGGTGTCATTCGGCTTCCTTTATGCCCCGCCGGTACGCGTGTTGCGGGCGCAGCTCCACGCTAAACGGCGCGCGCGCAAAGACGAGCGCTGAGCCGCGCTTCGCGCCCCTTGCACGAAGAGGCCTAGCAGGCTGTTGATTTTCTTGCACGTTGCGGCGCTTTGGCGAACATGATTCCATCTTGGCATTGATGCCAGGGGGAGATGCGCGATGCGGGGATCGGACAATCAGTCGGGATCGATGTTCAGCTACGTGGACCTTGAAGATCGCGTGCCGACGAAGCATCCGCTGCGGGTGATCAAGGCCATCGTCGACGATGCGCTGCGCGACCTCGATGCCGACTTTGAGCGGCTCTACGTGGGATCGGGCCGATCCTCGATTGCGCCGGAACGTTTGCTTCGGGCTTCGCTTTTGCAGGCGTTCTACTCGGTCCGCTCCGAGCGCCAACTTGTCGAGCAGCTCGATTACAATCTGCTGTTCCGCTGGTTCGTCGGTTTGGGCATCGACGATCCTGTCTGGGACCATTCGACGTTTTCGAAGAATCGCGACCGGCTGCTCGAAGCTGATGTGGCGGCCAAGTTTCTCGAAGCCGTACTCCGCCATCCCAAGGTCAACCGGTTTCTGTCGGACGAGCATTTCTCAGTAGACGGCACGCTCATCGAAGCCTGGGCCTCCATGAAGAGCTTTCGCGCAAAAGACGGCTCTGATGAGCCGCCAGGCCCAGGCCGCAACGGAGAGCAGAACTTTCGTGGGCAACCGCGCAAGAACGACACGCACGCAAGCACGACCGATCCGGACGCCAAGCTGTTCAAGAAGGGGTACGGCCGCGAAGCCAAGCTCTGCTTCATGGGGCATGTGCTGATGGAGAACCGCTCCGGCCTGATCGTGCAGGCCACGCTGACTGAGGCCAACGGGCGCGCTGAACGCGAGGCGGCAATCGGCATGATCGAACGTCATTCCCCTGGCTCGACCCGCCGTCTGACGCTTGGTGCCGACAAGGGCTACGACGCCAGGCCGTTTGCGGCCGACCTGCGCGCCATGAACGTGACACCGCACATCGCGCGCCACGATGCGGTGACCAAGACAGGCAAGCGGCGGCGATCTTCGGTGGACGGCCGCACGACACGCCATCCCGGTTACCAGGCCTCGCAACGCATCCGAAAACGCATCGAGGAACCGTTTGGCTGGGCCAAAACCATCGCGGGCCTCGCCAAGACGAAGTTCAGGGGCATCCCCCGCGTTGACCACCAATTCACCTTCGCCATGGCCGCCTACAACCTGATCCGATTGCCGCGACTGCTGGCCGGGGCGGCATGATGGACGCGCGCGAAAGGCATCCGCACGCAACCAAAGCACGCCAAGGCGCCCGAAACGGGTCCTTTAAACTCCAAAAAGCGTCCCGATGGGCAAACGATGCTAACGTCATCGCAAATTCAACAGCCTGCTAGATCATCGGGCGATTTATCGGGATCACCACAG
>JBCBJZ010000003.1:0-59517 GCA_038522635.1 Pseudomonadota bacterium
CGCGAACGGCGAAGCGGTGCTCTCGCGCGATAAGGCTCGGCGCGAAGAAAGCTGGCAGCGCCTTGAGAAGCGCTTTGAGGCCAACGAAAAGGTCGAGGGCGTCATCTTCAACAAGGTTAAAGGCGGCTTCACGGTTGACCTTGACGGGGCCGTCGCCTTCCTGCCCGGCAGCCAGGTGGACATTCGCCCGGTGCGCGACATCGGCCCGCTGATGCACCAGACGCAGCCCTTCCAGATCCTCAAGATGGATCGCCGCCGCGGTAACATCGTGGTGTCGCGCCGCTCGGTGCTTGAAGAGACCCGCGCCGAACAGCGCGCTGATATCGTGGCGCGCCTGGAAGAGAAGCAAGTGATCGACGGCGTGGTGAAAAACATCACCGATTACGGCGCCTTCATCGACCTGGGCGGGATCGACGGGCTGCTGCACGTCACTGACATGGCGTGGCGCCGCGTCAACCACCCCAGCGAAATCGTCACCGTGGGCGATACCGTCAAAGTCCAGATCATCCGCATCAATCCCGAAACGCAGCGCATTTCGCTCGGCATGAAGCAGCTGCAAGATGATCCCTGGTCGACGATCGAACAGAAATACCCGGTCCACCAGCGCTTCAAGGGCACCGTCACCAACATCGCGGACTACGGCGCGTTTGTGGAACTGGAGCCGGGCGTTGAAGGCCTGATCCACGTCTCCGAAATGAGCTGGACGAAAAAGAACATCCACCCCGGCAAGATCGTCTCCACGAGCCAGGAAGTGGAAATCCAGATCCTTGAGGTCGACCCGCAGAAGCGGCGTATTTCTCTTGGCCTCAAGCAGACCCAGGACAACCCGTGGGAGGTCTTCGTGGCCGCTCATCCGAAGGGCATGGTCGTCGAAGGCCCGATCCGCAACATCACCGAATTCGGCCTGTTCGTCGGGCTCGACGGCGGTGTCGATGGCATGGTGCACCTGTCCGACCTGGACTGGAACAAGTCCGGCGACGACGCGATCAAAGAGTACAACAAGGGCGACACGGTACGCGCGGTTGTGCTCGACGTGGACAGCAGTAAAGAGCGCATCAGCCTCGGCATCAAGCAGCTCGAAGGCGACCCGATGGAGCAGGTTGGCGAGTTGCGCCGCGGCCAGACGGTAACCTGCGAAGTCACAGCAGTGCAGGATGGCGGCCTGGAAGTGAAGGTCGCCGACAGCGATGTGACGGCCTTCATCCGCCGCAGCGATCTTTCGCGTGATCGCTCCGAGCAACGTCCCGAACGATTCAACGTCGGCGACAAAATCGATGCTGCCGTCACCAACATCGACAAGGCTTCGCGGCGTCTGTCGCTGTCGATCAAGGCGCTGGAAATTGCCGAAGAGAAGCAGGCGGTGGAGCAGTTCGGTTCATCGGACTCAGGCGCCTCGCTCGGCGACATCCTGGGCGCGGCTCTGAAGAAGCGCGATGGCGAAGAGTGAACACGATCGCGACCGCCTGAGCGGCCGACCGTGACGGGCCCTGACCTGATGAACGGGCCTCAAACGCGCCGCTTGGACGGTCAGGTCGAACGCTTGGCGTTGCACCTTGATGGAGCGCAGGCGGCAAGCTCCACCGGACCGCACCCAACCCCACGCACCCGCCCGGTTTCGATCGGGCGGGGCCCCACATCCCGGCGTCAACCTGAGGTGACCCATGTCTCTTCGCAGCGAAGCCGTCATCGACCGCCGCCGTCTCAAACGGCGGCTCTCCACTTGGCGTGTGATCGCCATCATCGCCGGCGCCATCGCGCTGATGGCCGTCATGGCCTCAAGCGGCCTGGTCGGCGGGCTTGGCAACCGCGATCAGATCGCCCGCATCACCATCTCCGGCATCATCCAAGAAGACCGCACGCAACTGAAAATGCTGCGGCGCCTGGCGGACGCGGAACACGTGAAGGCAGTGCTCGTCTACGTGAACTCGGGGGGTGGCACCACCACGGGCGGCGAAGCGTTGTACGAAGCGTTGCGCGAGGTTTCCGCCAAGAAGCCCGTGGTGGCCCAGTTCGGCACCGTCGCGGCATCCGCCGCCTACATCGTGGGCCTCTCCACCGACCACATCGTGGCGCGCGGCAACACCATCACGGGCTCGGTTGGCGTCATCTGGCAGTGGGCTGAGTTCGGGCAACTGCTCGATAAGCTCGGCGTCAAATTCAACGAGATCAAGAGCGGACCGCTGAAGGCCAATCCCTCGCCGTTTCAGCCGATCAACCCCGAAGGCCGGCGCGTCGCCGAAGAGATGGTGGCCGACAGCCAGGCGTGGTTCTTGAAGCTCGTGAAGACCCGCCGCAAGCTCGATACCGCGAGCGTGCCAGGGCTCGAAGAGGGCCGCGTTTACACCGGCCGGACCGCGCTGCGGTTCAAGCTGATCGACCAGATCGGCGGTCAGGCCGAAGCGCTGGCCTACCTGCGCGAAAAGCGCGATGTGCCCGCATCAGCAAAGCTTGTCGACTGGAAGCCGCGGCGGCCAGGCGGCCTGGGCTTGGCAGCACGCATGGGCGCATACACCCGCGCGTTCCTGCAAGGTCTGCTCGGCGAGAACGCGCTGCCGATGGGCGGCCTGAACAGCATCGTCGGTGCGCCAAGCGGGTTGAGCGACAAGCGGCTTGACGCTCTCAAATCGGTTTGGCAACGTTGAAAAAACAAGGGATTTCAATGAGTACGTTTCAGGAGGCCGGGGCGTGATTAAATCCGAATTGATCCAGAAGCTCGCCAACAACAATCCCCATCTTTACCACCGCGACATCGAACGCATCGTCAATGTCATCTTTGATGAGATTGTTGAAGCGCTGGCGCGTGGCGACCGGGTGGAGCTGCGTGGCTTCGGCGCGTTTACGGTGAAATACCGGGCGCCCCGTTTGGGCCGTAACCCGAGAACCGGCGTGGCGGTGCCCGTGGATGAAAAATATGTGCCGTTCTTCAAGACCGGGAAAGAACTGCGCGAGAAGTTGAACGAAGATTACCAGCCGAGCAACGGCGCCGCCGCGTAAGTGTGGGGTAGGCGTAACGCGCTTGTGGCGCCCCGAGGGTAACGGGCGCGGGTGCGATGCTGCAGGTTGCGGCGACGATCGAGCGGAGGGCGCACGACATGTTCAAACGGCTTTTGACCTTGCTGATCACCTTTCCAGCGGCTTTGGCCCTGGTGGTGCTTATCGTCGCCAACCGGCACAACGTCACGATGGTGCTTGACCCGTTCAACCCGCAGGACCCGGGGATCGTGCTGCCCGCGCCGTTCTACGCGTTTCTGGTTGGCGCGATGCTTGTCGGCGTGATGCTGGGCGGCTTCGCGACCTGGATGAGCCAGGGCAAATGGCGTCAGACCGCACGTCGGCGGACGCAGGAAGCGATGCGCTACCAGGCCGAAGCGGAGCGGCTTTCCCGGGAGCGCGATGCACAGGTGACCGCTTCAAAGCAGTTGCTGACCGCCGAGTGAGGCGGCGCGCTGACCCAAGCGGTGGCGCAGTCAGACCGGCGCGCAACGGGGGCTGCAGCGGGCATGATCGCTGATGGCCTCATGTTCCGCTGCCTCAACCCGATGGCCTCGTGCCCATTGAGGGTGACCATCCCAGCGGTGGCCACCTGACCTTCCTTTCAACCGCGACCCCGTGATCCCATGCCAGCCCGCGTCAAGATCTGTGGCCTCAACACCGCCGACAGCCTCGCCGCGGCCTTGAGCGCACGCGCCGACCTCGTCGGCTTTGTGTTCTTCCCGCCCAGCCCCCGCCATCTCAGCATCGATGAAGCCCGCCCGCTCGCCGACTACGCCCGCGGCCAGGCAGCCATCGTCGCGCTTACCGTCGATCCCGATAACGCGCTCCTGCAGGAGATCGTGGACGGCGTGAACCCAGACATGATCCAGCTCCACGGCAGTGAGACGCCCGAACGCGTTGCGGAGGTCCGGGCCACGTTCGCAAAGCCTGTGATGAAGGCCATCAAGGTTGCATCCGCTGCCGACGCGGCTGTTGCACGCGCCTACAAGGACGTCGCCGATCTGATCTTGTTCGACGCGCGCGCGCCGGCCGGCTCGACCCTACCCGGTGGCAACGGCGAAGCGTTCGACTGGCGCCATCTTGAGGGCGTGCGTGACGAGGTGGCGTTCATGTTGTCAGGCGGTCTGACCATCCAGAACGTAGGCGAAGCGATCTCTGTGACCGGCGCGACGGTGGTGGACGTTTCGTCCGGCGTGGAAGAGGCACCGGGCGTTAAGTCTGCTGCGCTTATAAGGGCCTTCATGGCAGCGGCAAAAGCACCAGCCCCCTCGTCATGAGCGGGCAACTGCTGCTATAGCCTGCGCTCCAAAGTTCAGCCCGTTCGACGGAACAGCAGTCGCGCCTTTGCGTTTTGGCGTTCGTGTTCCGTTAAGACTTGTGAAGGATCCCCGATGGCCAGCGCTCGCCAAGCGTCTTCCACTGCTGCGCAGCCCGCCAAGCCACGCAAGGCCGCCGCGAAACCTGCCAAGGCGGGAACCGCGGCAGCGAAGAAGGCCGCAGCGCCGAAAGCCGCCAGCTCCAAGCGCGTCGCCAAAAAAACCACCGCCACCAAGACGGCCCGCGCCAAGACGCCTGCCAAGTCTGGCGCGCGCAAAGCCTCGGGAGCCAAAGCCTCGGGCGCCAAAGCATCGAGCGCCAAACGCGCCACCGCAAAGGCCAAGCGCGCGGCCCCATCATCGACGGCCACGTTGGCGAAAGCCCCCAACAGCTACCGCCAGGGCCCGGATGAGGATGGCTTCTTCGGCATCTTCGGCGGGCGCTACGTTGCTGAAACGTTGATGCCGCTGATTTTGGAACTTGAGACGGCCTACGACACCGCGCGTGACGACCCGGGCTTCAAGGCCGAACTTGCCGACCTCATGGGGCACTACGGCGGGCGCCCGTCGCCGCTTTATCATGCTGAGCGGATGAGCGCGCATCTTGGCGGGGCAAAAATCTACTTCAAGCGCGATGAGCTCAACCACACCGGCTCGCACAAGATCAACAATTGCCTGGGGCAAATTCTGCTCGCCATGCGCATGGGCAAAAAGCGGATCATCGCGGAGACGGGCGCTGGCCAGCATGGCGTTGCTGTTGCCACCGTTTGCGCACGTTTCGGCTTGCCGTGCGAGATCTACATGGGCGCCACGGACGTGGAGCGGCAAAAGCCCAACGTGTTCCGCATGCATCTGCTGAAGGCCAAGATCAACGCGGTCACGGCCGGCGCGGGCACGCTCAAAGATGCGATGAACGAAGCGCTGCGCGACTGGGTCGCCAACGTCGATGACACCTACTACATCATCGGTACGGCTGCGGGCCCCCATCCCTACCCGGCGATGGTGCGCGATTTCCAATCGGTCATCGGGCACGAGACGCGCGCGCAGATGCTCGAGATGGAGGGGCGCTTGCCTGACGCGCTCGTCGCTTGCATCGGCGGTGGCTCAAACGCGATCGGGCTGTTCCATCCGTTCCTCGATGACCGCGAGGTTGCGATCTACGGCGTTGAAGCGGCCGGGCACGGGCTTAAGGCCAAGAACGGCCATGCGGCGTCGATGAACGGTGGCACACCCGGCGTTTTGCATGGCAATCGGACGTATCTGCTACAGGATAGGGATGGGCAGATCCTCGAAGGCCACTCGATTTCGGCGGGCCTCGATTACCCGGGCGTCGGGCCGGAGCACGCGTGGCTGAAGGACAGTGGGCGCGTGCACTACGCATCAGCAACCGATAAGGATGCGCTCGACGCCTTCCAGCTCTGCACCCAGCTTGAGGGCATCATTCCTGCTCTGGAGCCAGCCCACGCGCTCGCCTTCGTGAGGGAGTTGGCGCCGAAACTGGGCAAGAACAAAACCTTGGTCATGAACCTGTGCGGGCGCGGCGATAAGGATATTTTCGCGGTGGCCGACCATCTCGGCATGGAGATGTAAGGTGGCGCAAAAGCAAGACATGGGCGATGCCGCCGCAGCCAGTGTGAGCGATCAGACGCCCGGTGAGCCCGCACGTGCGACGGCACCGAAGGCGGCCCTAAAAAGGACGGCTGCCAAGAAGGCGGCCCGTAAAAAGGCGACTTCGACCAAGGCTGCTAAGACGACTGGCAAAAGGCCGACCAAACGCGTGGCGGCGAAGGCGGCCACATCGCGCACAGCGAAAGCGGCCAACACAGCCAAAGCCGACACGCCATCGACCGCGCCTAACCGCATCGCGCCGACATTCGAACGCTTACGCGACGCATCGCGTCCGGCGCTCGTCACCTTCATCACCGCCGGCGATCCCGACATCGAGACGTCACAGGCGATCCTCGACGGCCTGCCAGCGGCTGGGGCCGACATCATCGAACTCGGCATGCCGTTTTCCGACCCGATGGCCGACGGCCCCGCCATCCAGCGCGCCTCGCAACGGGCTCTTGCCGCTGGGCAAACGCTGAGCAAGACGCTTGCAATGGTCCGCGCGTTCCGCAAAACCGACGACGCGACACCGATCGTGCTGATGGGCTACTTCAACCCGATCTACATCTACGGCATCGACTGTTTCATCGCGGACGCTAAGAAGGTTGGCGTCGACGGCTTGATCGTGGTCGACGCCCCGCCCGAGACCGATGATGAACTCTGCTTGCCGGCCAACGCCGCCGGCTTAAGCTTCATCCGCTTGGCAACACCGACCACCGATGCAGACCGCCTCCCAGCCGTTCTGCAAAACACATCGGGCTTCGTGTACTACGTGTCGATCACCGGGATCACGGGCACGGCAGCGCCTGACGCCAGCGAGGTGAAACGGCGTGTTGCCGCGCTCAAGCGGGCAACCGACCTTCCGATCGCCGTTGGTTTTGGCGTCAAAACACCAGCTCAGGCGAAGGCGCTCGGCGCCACCGCCGACGGCGTCGTGGTCGGATCGGCCATCGTCGACACCATCGCGTCAAAGCTGAATAAAAAGGGCCAGGGCACGCCTAAGACGGTGAAAGCTGTGCTGCGCCTCGTGAAAAGCCTTGCGAAGGCGGTCCGTAAAGCTTGACGCCACCTGCAAGCATCACCTCATAAACAGTCCTAGCAGTGAAGCGTCGCCTGGGTGCGACGCTTGATGGCAAAGAGGACTGGCCGGGAGCGCGTGGCGTGAACTGGATAAACAACGTCGTCAGACCGAAAATCCGTGGGTTCCTGACCACCCGCCGTGAGCCGCCGGATAACTTCTGGTTCAAATGCCCCGCGTGCGGGCAAATGTCGGACCACAAGGCCCTCGACGACAATCTTATGGTGTTCCCGTGTTGCGGACACCACGGGCGCATGGCCGCGCGCCAACGTTTGGCGATCACCTTCGATGATGGCGCATTCGACGAAATCGCGGTTGCGGATGTGCCGCTCGATCCGCTGAGGTTCCGCGATGAGAAACGCTACGTTGATCGGCTGAAGGCGGCGAAGGCGCAGACCGGGCTGAAAGACGCCGTGCTCGTCGGCGAGGGCAAGCTTGGTGGCCGTCCGGTCGTGGCAGCCGCTCAGGATTTCCGCTTCATGGCCGGGTCGCTCGGCATGGCGGCAGGTGAAGCGGTCATCACGGGCATGATGCGGGCGGTTGAGACCCGCGCGCCCTTCATTTTGTTCGCAGCCTCAGGCGGTGCGCGCATGCAGGAGGGCATCCTCTCGCTCATGCAGATGCCGCGCACCACCATCGCCGTGCAGGCACTGCGCGATGCGGCCCTGCCCTACATCGTCGTGCTGACCGACCCGACCACGGGCGGCGTTACCGCGTCCTACGCCATGCTAGGCGACATCCATATCGCCGAACCGGGCGCGCTCATCTGTTTTGCCGGCCCGCGTGTCATCCAGCAGACGATCCGTGAAGAGCTGCCCGACGGCTTCCAGCGTGCTGAGTACCTGCTGGAGCACGGCATGTGCGACATGGTGATCGAGCGTCACGACATGCGCGAGACCTTGCAGCGCGTGTGCGGGCTTCTGCTGCCGCATGCGGATGCGGGTGCGGCCGCCAGCGACGCCGATGAAGCGCACGTTGGTGATGGCGCGATCATCAAGGACGATGTGCCGTTGCTGGAAGCGCCGCAGGTGCAGCCCGCACCGGACTTGGCCGCAGGCACGTCACACGTCGCGGACCCGGAGGCCGCTGCGGCCATGAACGGGCACGCGCTTGACGCGCCGCCTTTGCCGGACGGCGAGGCTGATGCCGGTGCGGCACGCGCGCCAAAGGCCGATGAGACGCACGCGCCCGAAGCCAGCGACTCAACCACCAAGTCAAACGGTGATGGCACGGCAGCAAAGACCGCAGGGGCGAACGGCGCGAACGCACCTGAAGCTAACGCCGCGAACGCGGATAAGTCCGCCGCCACCGCTGCCAATGGGGCCGACCTCGTCGCGCAGAACGCCACCCGCAAGAAGGCTGCCCCCAAAAAGGGCAAGGCCTCGCGCTCCGGCAAGTCAGCCTAGGTCATCGGGCGAGGCGTGCGTGTTTGAGCCGGTGGACCGCACTTAGCGCCCGTTGCTTTAGCAGGCTTGCGCTGGCCGGCAGTTCGGCGAAGATGATCGGCGGGGCTGTAGCGCACAACAAAGCCGCCACATGACGACATACAGCGCGCGCTGGCCCGCGGCCGGCCACCTGCACGCTCCTCGCCGATGATCCGCCCGCTGCTCGCCCCGCCCGGAGTTCGCCGATGCCCACCAAACCCCGCAAAACCCCTCAGGATCTGCGCTCGCACCGCTGGTTCGGCACCGACACCATGCGCAGCTTCAACCACCGCTCGCGCATGCGGCAGATGGGCTACGACGATGACGATTGGGCTGGCAAACCTGTCATCGGCATCATCAACACCTGGAGCGACATCAACGCCTGCCACGCACACTTGCGTTCGCGCGCCGATGACGTCCGCGCTGGCGTCCTGCAGGCGGGTGGGCTGCCGTTGGAATTACCGGCGATCTCGCTCGCGGAGCCCTTCGTGAAACCGACCACGATGCTCTACCGCAATTTCCTCGCGATGGAGACGGAGGAGCTGATCCGCTCACACCCGATCGATGGTGCGGTGCTCCTGGGCGGCTGCGACAAGACCACGCCGGGCCTGGTGATGGGGGCCGTCTCGATGGGCGTGCCGTTCATCTATGTACCGGCGGGGCCGATGCTACGCGGCAACGTGCGCGGTGAGCCGGTGGGCTCGGGCTCCGATTTTTGGAAGTTCTGGGACGAACGGCGTGCTGGCACGTTGTCGGATGCGCAGTGGGATGCGCTGCAAAGCGGGATCGCGCGCTCCTACGGCACCTGCATGACGATGGGCACGGCCGCGACGATGATGTCGCTTGCCGAAGCGCTTGGCCTCACGCTGCCGGGCGCTTCCGCCATCCCGGCCGCCGACGCCAACCACCCGCGGATGGCCAAGCGCTCCGGCCGGCGTGTGGTCGATATGGTTTGGGAGGACCTGACGCCGGACCAGGTGTTAAGCGCGCAGGCTTTCGACAATGCGATCGCGGTACACATGGCGCTGGGCGGGTCGACGAACGCGATCATCCACTTGATCGCGATGGCACGGCGCGCGGGCGTGGCGCTCTCGCTGGAGCGGTTCGATCAGGTCTCGCGCAAGGTGCCGATGCTCGCGAACATCCGCCCGTCTGGCGCCTTCTTGATGGAGGATTTCTACTATGCAGGCGGGCTGCCAGCGCTAATGAAGCAGCTTGAGCCTCACTTGAGGACCGACGCGATGACGGTGAGCGGCGCCTCGCTCCAGGCCGCGCTCGATGACGCTGAAGTCTACAAACCTGACGTCATTCGAAGCCTCGATGATCCGGTTTACGCGGAAGGCGCGACGGCTGTGCTGACGGGCAACCTGGCACCACGCGGCTGCGTCATGAAACCCGCTGCCGCCGAGCCGCGCCTGCGCCGCCATCGTGGCCCCGCGCTCGTCTTCGCAGACTACAATGCGATGGCCGCCGTCATCGATGATGATGATCTGGATGTGACGGCAGACCACGTGCTCGTGCTGCAGAACGCAGGCCCCCAGGGCGGTCCGGGCATGCCGGAGTGGGGCATGCTGCCGATCCCGGGCAAGCTGGTGAAGCAGGGGGTGCGCGATATGGTCCGCATCTCGGATGCGCGCATGTCGGGCACGAGCTACGGCGCTTGCATCCTGCATGTGACCCCTGAAAGCTTTATCGGCGGGCCGCTCGCGCTGGTGCAGACGGGCGATGAGATCGAAATTGACGTGGACGCACGCCGCATCCACCTGCACGTCGCCGATGAGACGCTTGCGCAGCGTCGCGCGGCATGGACCGCGCCTTCACCGCGCTACGAGCGCGGCTACGGTCGCATGTTTCAAGAACACATCGGGCAAGCGGACGATGGTTGCGATTTCGACTTCCTTGAAGCGGGCGCGCCAACGCCTGAGCCCGAAATCCACTAAACTGCGCTTCACGCTTTTGCGCTTGTCGCACCCCATCAGGACCTGAAGATGCCGCCAGCCGCGCCCCCTTCACCGCACGATGCTGAACCGGTTGCCCCGCCCGATCCCACGGCCGACAGCGACACCCTGGCTGCTGCTCGCGCGCGCTTCTTCGTGGCCCTCGATGTTGCTGACAGCGCGCGTGCGCTCGCGCTCGTCGACAACCTCGGCGATACGGTCAGCCACTACAAGGTCGGGCTGGAGCTGTTGTTCGGCGGCGGGCTCGACCTGGCGCGCACGCTGAAGGCGCGTGGCAAAATCGTGTTCCTCGATCTCAAGCTGCTCGACATCGCCAACACGGTGGAACGGGCGGTGGCGAACGCTGCAAATCTTGGCGTCGACTACCTGACCTTGCACGCGAGCGACCGCCAAACGCTCGATGCTGCGGTACGCGGGCGCGGTGATAGCGGGTTAGCCCTGCTGGCTGTAACGGTGATGACGAACCTTGCGCGCGCCGATCTGGATGACCAGGGCATCAGCGAAACGCGCAGCATCGAAGATCTGGTCACCCATCGCGCCGCGTTGGCACGGGCCGCCGGCGTCGACGGTGTGGTCGCCTCAGGGCTTGAAGCGCGCAAACTTCGCGACGCCAGTGGTGCCGCGTTTCACATCGTGACCCCGGGCATCCGTTTTGCCGATGACGCCCGCGGCGACCAGGTCCGGGTGATGACGCCCGAACGTGCGATCGCTGCAGGCGCAAGCCACCTCGTCATCGGCCGCCCCATCACCACCGCTCACGATCCGCAGGCTGCCGCCACGCGCTTTACCCAGGCGATCGCCGACGCGCTCCAGAAGCGTTAGAGTTCATCCGCTTCAGGTGGAATCGCCTGAAGCGAAAGATGAACGGCAAAACAAAAGCTTAGATGTCGGTTCCGCTTCAAGCTGAAGCGAACCGACTCTAAGCACCGCGGCTCGCGACGAGCAGTGCTTCGTCGAGCGTGAACCAGATATCGCCCTCGTGTTCGCGCGGTCGCAGGAAAGCTTCCAGCGCCGGGCTCGCCTGCCCTAGCATTTCGCGCAACCGGTCGATCACGGCCGGCGAAGCGCCCAGCCGCTCCGCCCACGGCGTGAACGCCATGTCCTTGGCCAGCCGCTCCTCATGGCGCAGCGTAAAGCCGGTGTCGCCGAGCAATTCTCGCCACTCGGCCAGCGCCAACGCGCGCGCGTGGCTTGGATCGCGCAACGTCTCGAAAGCGTTGTAGGTGACGGCCGCATCGCGCAGCGCCGTCGCATCGAAACCCGGTGTGCTCAACGCATCGGGTGCGATGTTGTCGACGATGGCCAGTGTGCCGTGGGGCTTCAGCACGCGATGGGCGCTGCTGAGGAAGGCGGCGATGTTGGTGAAATGATGCGGCGCGATCCGGCAGGTGACGAGGTCAAAGCGAGCATCCTCAAAGCCAAGGCTTTCGGCATCGGCGCGCGCGGTCGTGACGTTCGTGATGCCGCGCTCGCGCGCCAAGGCTTGCGCCTGCTCCAGCATCGGGCCTGTGATGTCGCTGGCGACGACTTCGGCCACGTGCGGGGCAAAGGCAAATGCGGTATGCCCCGTCGCGGTTGCAACATCGAGCACCTGCCAATCGGCTTGCGGGGCGACCACCTCGACCAGCCGCTGCAAGCTAGCACCTTTCGCGTGGACCACGCTTGTTACGTAGTTGGCGGCATGGGCACCGAATTGCGCTTGCACGAGCGCCTTGTCATCGCCGGACGGCATTCCGCCCGCCGCCGCCGCTACGCCCGCTGTCGGCTTGCCTGCTTCTTCATCGCTCATGGTACCCATCCTTACGTGTCCAGCAAAGCCAAGAGCTCCGCCTTCTTGATCTTCCCTGCCGCGGTTGCCGGCAACGTCGCGGCGACATGCCACCGGGACGGTCGCTTGTAGGCCGCCAGATGCGCCTTGGCATGCTGCGCCACGTCGTCGACGTCGATCGCGCGCCCGGGCACCGCCTGCAAAAACGCGACGACCTCTTCGTTGCTGCCATCCTTGCGGCCGACCACGGCTGAGATCGCCACATCGGGGTGCGCGTTGAGCACACCTTCGACCTCGGGCGGGTAAACGTTGAAGCCCGAGCGGATGATAAGTTCCTTCAGGCGACCCGCGATGTAGAGGTCGCCCGCATCGGTGAGGCGGCCCAGATCGCCGGTTCTGAACCAGTCGCCCTGGAAGGCCGCTGCGGTTTCCGCCTGCGCGCGATAATAGCCGAGCATGATGTTGGGGCCGCGCACCCAGATCTCGCCGACCTCGCCCGGTGCGAGCGCGTCGCCGTCCGGCCCGCGCACGCTGACGTCGATCCCGTCGATCGCCGCGCCCACGCATTCATCGGCAACGGGGCTATCGGTGCGTGTGACGGTCACGGTCGCCGTCGTCTCCGTCAGCCCGTAACCGTTGTTGAGGGGGCGCCCGAGCATCTCTTGCATGCGCGCTTTCAGCGCCATATCGATCGGCGCACCACCACAGGTCGCCACACGCAAATGCGGCGCGATCAGAGGCCGCCCGCGCCGCTCCGCATAGGCCAACATGTGCGCATGCATGGCCGGCACGCCTTGAAACACGGTGATCGCATCATGCTCCAGCGCGTCGGCCGCGTGGGCGGGATCGAAACGCTGCGCGAAGGTGATCTTGGCGCGATAGTGGAGGGCGGCCAGGAACACCGCTGCCAGACCGTAGATATGCGAGATCGGCAGCGAGGCCCAGACGTGGCTTGCAGGCGAGAGCCCGCGGACAGCGCCTGCGCCGTGGGCCACAAACGCCAAGCTGCGATGGCTGAGCATCACGCCTTTGGGCTGGCCGGTGGTACCCGAGGTGTAGAGCATGGCACCGACGCAGCGGGCTGGATCGGGGTTGTCCGGCTCCGGCGTTGCGCCGTACGGCCCGGCGATGGCCAAACGCCCGCCGGCAGTGAGCGTCACGGTCTTCGCGCCGGCCGCATCGGCGTGGCGGGCCGCATCGGCGGACACCGCATGGGTGTAAAGCGCCAGTTGCGGTTGCGCGTGGGCGGTGATGGCGGCGATTTCACGGGCGGTGAGGCGGGCGTTCAGCAGGATCGGCCAGGCGCGCACGCGCGTCGCGGCGAGATAAGCGATCGCGGCCGCGCACGCATTTTCGTTGACGATGAGAATGCGGTCGCCGGCGCGCAGACCGGCGCTTTGCAAGGTGTCCGCAAAGGCGATGACGGCGGGCTCAAGCTCGTGGTCGCGTACCACATCATGGCCATCCCGGATGAGCACGCGCCCGCCAGCTTCACCCGGTTCGTTGGCATCGGCCGGTCCGTTGGCGTCGGCAAGAGGGGCAAGATCAGCACCGGACGCACGCGCCCGCGCCGCGATCAGCTCATCCACAAACCGGGCTTCGCTCACCATCATTGCCACCTACCGCGTCGCTCAGACCTCCAAGGCCACCTTTGAGGGAACAGGCGGTCCCACCCCAAAGCGTAGCCCAAGGAGTAACGCTGCTCACACCACCGTGACGTTCAGGTCGCCAACGCCGGCGACATGGCCATGCAGGCGGTCGCCGCGCTTCACCGCGGCAACGCCCGCCGGCGTGCCGGTCATGATCAGGTCACCCGGCGCCAACGTGAACAGGGCCGAGATGTAGGCGATCTGCCCGGGGATGTCCCAGATCATCTGTGCCAAATCACCGGCCTGGCGCCGCTCACCGTTGACGTCGAGCCAAATGGCACCTGTTGAGGGATGACCAGCTTCACTCACCGGCACCAGCGCTGAGCAGGGCGCGGAATGCTCAAACGCCTTGCCGACTTCCCAAGGACGCCCGGTCTTCTTCGCGATGCCCTGGAGGTCGCGCCGCGTCATGTCGAGCGCCACCGCGTAGCCGAAGATGTGGTCCAGGGCGCGCTCGGGCCGGATGTCACGACCGCCGGTATGCAGCGCCGTCACCATCTCGATCTCGTGGTGCACATCACTGGTGCCCGGTGGATAGGGGAAGGTGCCATCGAGGCGCAGGTTGTCCGGGTTCTTCTGGAAAAAGAACGGCGGCTCCTTATCGGGATCGTGCCCCATCTCACGGGTGTGTTCGGCGTAGTTGCGCCCGATGCAATAAATGCGGTGCACCGGAAAGCGCTCATCGCGGCCTTTGATGGGAAGGGCAATTACCGGTGGTGGATCAAAAACAAATGTCATGGCTCGTCCTTCGGCAAGGCTTGGCGCGGCTGGTTTGCATTTTAACTACACAGCCCGGCACGCCCTCGCAAACGAGGCTTGCGCGCACGATCCTTGCCTGACCCTGACCAAAGCGCACAAGGCGCTGTACCGGAACGAAACACCGAAGGGTGCAGGGATGTTTGAGCGAAACAAAATCGATCGCCCGGAGCAGGGGACGTTGTCGGCCCAGTTGACGCTGGACGATGGACGGACGGTGGCGGGAAAGATCGTGATCCCGATCTCGCGCTCCGTGTTCGATCTGCTGAACCAGCAGGGCGGCTTTCTGGAGTTTGAACCGTTCGGGGGCGAACGTGAATTCATCGCCAAACACACGCTGCGGTCTTTGAAACTGATGGAAGTGCCGCGCACCGAAAGTCTGAACGCCAAGCTGCGCTCGCTCGATCAGTTTGAGCCGCACACCGTGCTGGGCGTGGCGTCCGATGCGCCATGGGATGATGTGCGCCAGGCGTTTTTGTCGCTCTCGAAGCTGTACCATCCCGATCGCTATGCGGGCGTCGAGTTGCCGCCTGAAATCCAGGGCTACCTCGCTTCGATGGCCCGCCGGATCAATGCCGCTTACGGCGCGCTCGAGGTGCAGCGCACCTTCAACGAACGCCGCCCGCGTGGCCCGTCACAGCCGATCTATCAGTCGACCCCGCGCTACTGAGCGTATCCCATGATGCCGGCGATGCGCACTTTGCGCCCGTTGCTCTAGGCCTGCTGCGGATCGACTGGCGCACGGCCCGCTTCGTAGGCGCTCAAACTCTCAAGAAGCTGCGCCACCTGCGGATCTTCAGGCGGCGTCGTGCGCACCGCGGGCACTCGGGACGCGCCGCGCTGCTTCGTACGATCGGCCCCGGAAACCAGGATCGGGCGAACCGGTTCCTCAAGATCGAGTTCATCCAGAAAGTGCTCCCGCAACGCGCTGAACACCTGCTGGATGGCGCGCGCTGCGACCTCGCGGTTCTGCGGCGCAACGGGCCCGCGCGCAGGATCGATCCACTGCATCACCCGGCGCATGTCATGAAGCGGCTCGTAAGGGTAGAGCCCAACGAGGCTGCGTGTCTCGCCCACGTTGCGATAGACGATGCGCATGTTGTCGATGGCCGCGCTCAGGTCGCCGTAGGCGTCGAGGTAAGCCTCCGTGGTCGGCGTTTCGGCGCGGCAGTAGCGCAGCAGCGCGGTCTTCGTTCGCACGATGTTGCGCCATTCGCGTTCAAGCGCGCTGACGAAACTGGCGCGTTGCTGGAAGACGTTGGTGAGGATGGCGGCGACCACGGTGACGATGATCAGCGCCATGTCCTTCACCACGTCGTAGCCAAGCTGCAACCACTTGCTGACGACGGCCGGGACCAGCCCCGGCACCTCAGGCAAAAAGCGCATGGCGAGCGCGGCGATGAAAATAAAGCCCATTAACACATAGGCTGAACGAAGCGTGCGGTTGAGCGAACGGCGGGTCATAGAGATCCGATCAAAGAGGCATCCGATCAAAGGCGATGGACAAAAACACGAAAACGCTCTGCCGTCTCAGGGCAGTGTGAACGAGGGGACGTAGCCTTCAGCCATCACGGCGAGCGTACACGACGGCGTCAAAACGCGCACCGGCGTGGCGGCAGTGAGGCCAAGGCTGCGGGCGCTCGAGGGTGCGCCGTAACCCGCTGGCGCCCACGGCCATAGCGCGTCGTTCGCGATCAACCAACTTCCATCATCATGGTGGATGAACGCGCCTTGCGGTAGCGCACCCAACGCGCGCTCATGCGTGCGTTGGCGGCGGTCCGGACCCAGACGCTCAGCATGCAACACCGCGTCCATGGCGGGGGCCCGCGCACGCTCGCCATGACCATCTTGCGCAAACGCGCGCGCCCACGCCTGCGCAAACCGCGTGGCATCCGCGCGGCGACACTCAAAGCACGGGCGATGACCGGCGCTGAACGCGGTCGCCTCATCGAGGAAAAACAGTTCGGTATAGCGGTTGGGCGTCATGACCGTGCGACGGCGCCCCTTGAACGAGAGCACGCAGCAAATCCATTGCTTCGTCACCCAGCGCCGATGGGTCAGCCTGCGCTCATCATCGTGGAAGCAGCCACCGCGGTTGCCGAACACCGTGCCGCGGGCCGGCGTCTCGATCAAAACGCCCTCGGGCGTCACTCGGTTTTGTAGCGGCATCGTTGGCGGCTTTCTGTTGCATGAACGGGACGCGGGCGGGCACTGGCCCCGCACGTGGAGCTTCGCGGGCAGCTTGACGGCCAGCTTGACGGCAAGAACGCGCGCAGACCACGGTTCGGGACCCTAACCCAACGGAGCTTGCCCGCAATGCCACCTGATCCCCAAGACGGCATGATCCGCCTCGAACGCCACCCGCTCAGCGCCGACCATGACCCGCGCCATCGCGCCTATGCACTGATCACGCTGTGCAACAGCGCCAAGCTGAACTGCCTTTCGAGCGCCCATATCACAGCGCTCACCCGCAACCTTGCAGGCCTCGGCAAAGCCGATGACATCGCAGCCGTGGTGCTCACAGGCGAAGGCGACAAAGCCTTCATCGGCGGCGCTGACCTGAATGAACTCCAGCGTGCTGATGCGGATGCGGTCCGCCTCTTTATCACGCGACTCCATCAAGCGTGCGAAGCGATCCGTCATTGCCCCGTGCCGGTGATCGCTCAGATCAACGGCTTCTGCCTGGGCGCAGGCCTCGAAGTGGCGGCGCGCTGCGACATCCGCGTGGCGGCCCACGCTGCACAGTTCGGCATGCCGGAGGTGCATATGGGCCTGCCGTCGGTGGTCGAGGCTGCCCTGCTGCCCGGTCTCATCGGCTGGGGTAAAACGCGTGACATCCTGCTGACCGGCGAGACGTTCGGTGCCGCTGATGCCATGCGGATGGGTTTCATCGAACGGTTGGCGCCGGCGCAGGAGGGAGCGCTCCACCAAGAAGTCAGGGGCGTGGTTGACGCCATCGCGCGGGGCGCGCCCGAAGCGATCCGCGCACAAAAGGCGCTGATGAACCGGTGGGAGCGGGTCTCGGTCGATGAGGGCATTTACGCGGGGATCGACGCCATATCAGATGCCTATCTGACAGGTGAGCCGACCACGCGCATTGCCGCGTTCTTTGAAGCGCGCGCGCGGGCCAAACAATCGCGGTGAACGCGTTGCCCGCAAACTTTAAGTGCGTTGCCCGCGGACGTTGGCCTCAATCCCAGGCGCTAACGATGACGCCGCGCTTATCTTTGCGTGCCGCTGCCAAGTGCGCCATGGTCGTGTCCGTCACCATTCCACCGTCGTCATGCGTCATTACGCGATCAGCAAAAAGGATTGCCATCATGCGTCAGACTTTCATTGCCAGCGCGGCCGCCATGGCTCTCGCGGCCGTCACGTTCGCTGCCCCCTCCGCGGCTTGGGCTGCAGAGACGATCACCTTCGACGCGCTCGGCGCGCCCGGCGCGGTGCCCGACGGCTTCAAGACGGCGCGCTCCGGACGCGGCAAGCGCGGCAAGTGGATGCTCGTCAACGCCGATGACGCGCCAAGCGGCGATAAGGTCGTGGCGCAGGTCAGCAATGACAGGACGAACTACCGTTTCCCCGTCCTCGTCTACCAGGGCAAGGACTACAAGGACGTCGACCTCTCCGTGAAGTTCAAGGCGATCTCAGGTGGCGTCGACCAGGCCGCCGGGCTCGTGTGGCGCTACCGCGATCGCGGCAACTACTACGTGGTGCGCGCCAACGCGCTTGAGGACAACGTGGTGCTCTACAAGATGCAGAAAGGCCGCCGTCGCGATCTGCCGCTCGTTGGCAAAGGGCGGACCTATGGGGCCAAGGCACCGGTGCCGCGCAGCGCATGGCACACGTTGCGGGTCACCGTGAAAGGCCCGGTGTTCACCGTCTACCTGAACGATCAGGAACTCTACAAAGTGAAGGACACCACGTTTAAGCGCGCCGGTAAGGTTGGGCTTTGGACCAAGGCTGATAGCGTCACGCAGTTTGACGACCTGATGATGCAGCCCAACTAGATCATTGGGCGATCGTTGGTTCGCTTCGAGACCGAGCTGGTGAAAGCCATGCTGGCCTCGCCGAGCGGGAACTTCAAAACACGAAACGACCGGGCGGCAACCTCCTGCCATCCGGCCGTTCGCGCGCTGATCTGTCCCCCCGAAAAGACCAGCGTTGGGTCAAAGCGCGTCGCCGCGCCAAACCGCGTTAGCGGGTGAGCCGCAGGCTCATCAGGCGCGTTGCAATCGTCGTGAAGGCCGACAAGAGCGCTGCACGGTCGGACGCGAGGAAGTAGTTGGACGCAGGTCCCGCGCAAGCCTTCAACTCGGTCTCTGCGCGACCGCCAGGGGTGATCTCGAACCCGACCGTGTATATCTTGATGCCTTTGGCCCGCATACCTGCACAGATCGTCTGGAACCGCGCGTAGGACGCGTCCTCCATCGATTGGCCGTCGTCGATGTTGTAAGCGGTGTTGAACATCCCGTCCGTCATGATCAGGACAGACTTGATCACACCTTTGTCGCTGTATCCTTCGGGCTTGCTGGAGCCACCCCAGACGTCTCTCCATTGCGGCGAAATAAGAAACCAACCCCACTCCGCGCCGGTATGACCAGCAGTGTAACCTTCGGCAACAAGCTGCGTGATGGCCGTTGTCAGCAAGTCCTTATCATCGCGTAGAGGCACCACACGGGACACCGGGCAATAGCCATGGGTCCCCGTCGGATTGTGGACCGGAAAGTCATCGACATTGGGCACCGCGTCGGTGCCGCGATCGCTTCCCGTTCTCGCGTTCACACAGCTTCCACTTTCGTCGTCAATAATATCGGCCGAAAATCCGGCGACATTGACTGACGACGAGTAAGGCGCGATCGCAATCCGCACGACATCCGGCTTGGCATTCTCTTCGATCATGATGTTGATGACCTGCGTGGCGGCATCTTTCATGTCGATCAATTTGCCGGCGTCATTCATGGAGCCGGTGACGTCCAACACCATCGCCAACTCAACTTTCTTTTGTTTGAATTCGACCTCAGTATCTGGGCTGATCGTGAAACGGTCGATGCCTGCAATGCGGCCAAACGTGGTGTCCACCGTCACGTCCGCTTCGATCTTGACGGTTGATTTGCTGCGATCCGGCGTGACCTTCAGGAAGGCGATATTGACGCCAGTTACGCCCAGGTTCTGCATATGGACGTCAAAATAATTCCGCGTGAACGCCTTGACCGCGTCGTCGGACATCGCTTTGCCGTCCAGCGCTTTGGCGCCCGCGAGCGCGGCGGCATCGGCGGCGGCACGAACTTTGCTGGCAACGTTATAGACGCGGCCGCTGTCAATCGCGAGGCCGGCGGTGAGCACCACCGCAATCGTCGCGATGGCAAACGTGATGGCAACGGACCCGCTTTTGTTGGATGCTAGGCGCTTCAGGGGTTGGACAAGGGCACGCATGACACACTCCGGTAACCTGGAAGGGTCAGCAATGCTCCAAAGCCTATAAAATTTTACTAAATTAAGACTTCAATGCCGGGCCGAAGCCTAACCACGCATCGTTAGTATAAACCGAAGCTTTCGCGTCGCCCTACAAAGGCACATACTTTATGGTCTTGCGGCATAAATCGCGATCGCCACTGCTCATCGGCACGTTGACAACAGGCCACGGTCAAAATGAAAATGATCGTGGTGCGCCCGATTGAAATTCGGCCCCAATGAAACGCGGAAGTAACGGCAGCTTCGGCGGTGGATCTCCCGCAAAAACCGCGCCTTCTTGCCTCGCCGGGTCCAATCGCGCGCCAAACTGATCGTCTGGCCGTTGGCGAGTGTGAAACCGCTGATGTCGATCGCGTTGGCGCTCGCGTGCTCCGATCGCGTCTTGGCCCAGAACCGGCTCCCCACGATGTTGCGGCAGCTGTAGACCCCGCCATGGCGGATGGCGGTGACGGGGACGCCAAAGATCTCCCGAGCGACCGGCTGCACGTCGTGGGCCACCCACATCGCCGTCGCCGCTGCCGTTTCGCAGCTTAACCGCCGCACGTTAAGGCGTGCGCCCCCGACGTTGCGCACGCGCACCGCGTTGACCCAGCCGCAACCGTTGATCAACGGCCGGTCGGGCACGGGACGCGCGGAAATGGCCCGGGCGCTGATCGCGCGACGGCATAGGGCACGGTCGTACTTCAGTTCCCTAAGCCGCCAATCCGTCAGCCAGGTGCTGCCATCGTCGATGTTGATAAGCGGCAACGGTGTGAAGCGGGCCGGCAGCAGACCTTCGCGCAGAACGAAAAACCCAACGATCAATCCCAAAAGCGCGGGCAACAGGCCGATAAGCCAGTAACGGCGGCGCCGATGGCGGGGCGGTACGGGGGAAGGCGTCTGCGGGTTGGGCGCGCTGGTCATCTCGATGGTTAGGCCTTTTCGTGTGAGGCGCGCGCAAGCGCACCATCGTCATCTTTCACCGTACCCCTATCAGTTGTTGGGGCCAGTAGTCAGCGCCTGAGCAACCACGCTCAACCAGCAAAAAAAACGCCACCCGAAGGCGGCGCTTGAGGTCAGGTGGCAGTTTTGGCCACCACCTGGTGGGGGAACGTTAGAGGGGAGCAGGAGACGTGAGCACCGCAAACTTGGCATGCAGCGCTTCGGTTTATTTCGACAGGCGCAGGTTGTTCAGCTCAACCGCGATCGCCCGGAAGGCTGCGCGCAGTTGCTCGCCATCTTCAGCGCGGAAGAACGAGGTCGAACCGGACGCGCAGGTGCGCATGATGTCTTCGGCGTTGCCGGCGGGGAGCTGAAAGCCGATCGTGTAGACGCGGATCTTCTTGGCTTTCATGGCCGCGCAGTTCGCTTTCGCCTCATCGGCAGAGCGGGTGCCCAAGGTGCTGCCGTAGCGGCCGCCGTAGGTGTTGTACTTGCCGTCGGTCATCAGGATGACCGCTTTGATCGTCTTGCCGTCATCATAGGCGGCCGGTTTGGCGCTCGTCGGCCAGATCGTCGACCAAGCGGGTGACAGCAGGTACCAGGCGAACGCGGTGCCGAGGTGACCGGCCGTGGAGCCGCCCGTGCTGTAGCCGTTGATGGTCGCAATCAGTGTCGACTTGTCGTCGGTCAGCGCCAACAGTTCAGCGCGGGGGCAGCGGTTCAACGAGGTCGTAACGTCGTCATCACCGGCAACTTTGAAGGCGGACCCGTTGGTCGGCGCAGCGTCGGTCGCTTCGGCCCCCGATTCACGCTCGTAGACGCAGTTGTCGACGCTGCGGCCGGCGCTGATGGCATTCGCATAGGGGCCTGCGTTGATGCCGGCAGCGAATGGGGCAAAGCCGATGCGCACTTTGTTGGGCGTACCATCGTCGGGCAGCATGATGCCGATGAGGTCGGTCACGGCCGATTTCAGATCGGCGATTTTCGTGCACGGGTTGCACATCGACCCAGTGACATCCAGCGACAGGCTCAGCTCAATGTCCTGCGTGTTGAAGATCGCGACGGCCTTCTTGGGGAAGGAAATCTTGTCGAAGCCGGCCACGCGGGCAAACAGCGTAGGCACGTCGGCTTCGAGGTCGATCGAGACCGCGTTCGTGTTGCGATCGATCGAGACGCCGAAAGACGTGATCTGCGCGTAGGTGCTGGCGCCGCCTTTGATGTTCTCTTCGAAGAACTTGCGGGCCACGGCCTGGATTTCCGTATCGTTCAGGCCGTCGGTGCGCATGCCGCGGGCTGCGGCCAAAGCGGCGGCGTCCATCGCCATGCCGAGCTTCTGGTTGACGTGGTAGGTGCGGCCCACGTCGATGACGAGGCCAACCGCGAGGATGGTGATGAAGACGGTCAGACCGTAGACGATGGCCACCGCGCCGCGTTGATCGCGACCGAAGGCCCGGGTCCCCTTGAGGCATGCGCTGAACATGAGTGTCGCTCCCTTGCGTGGCCCTGGCGGGGCCGCTTGGGAGCCTCAGTGCAATGCGGGTGCCGCACGTGCGGCCGCTATCGGAGGCGTGGACAGGCGCGCAACCTTGGCGTTACGAAAGCCTTAGCAGCTGTTGCAAAGTGGCGGCGGACCGGTCAATAAACGTATGATTTTCAGAGAGATAACCCCTTTCAGATCGCAGCACGTCCCGGTTCCAATGTTGGTCGGGGTTGTATCGATCAGCATGGGGCTGCGTCGAAACCGGACGCGACGCCGTGCGCATTTGGGACAACGGCATGTCCAAGTCGGGCCGACGCACGTTCGCAGGATCAGAAGTCTGAGACGATGCCGTTCTTCTCCCAATCGCCGTAGCGGACCGGGTCCGGCCCCTCCTGACCCCCACGCTCCGCCGGTCGGGCTTCATCGCGCGCAGCAGCATCGGCGGCGTCGCGACGCGCCTGCGCTTCGGCCAGCGCGCGCTTGGCCGCGGGCGTAAGGGGGCGGGCACGCGCTTCTTCGGCAGCGCTGTTTGGAGCAGCATTGTCGGGCGCCGTACTTTTGGGCGCGTTCGCTTCGTCCGGCTGGCTTGGCCGCGCGCGGCTGGGATCGGGGCGTGCCATGGTTTCTCCAGGCGTCTGACGCAGGTGTCTCGTTCAACGAGGTCGGCTCGATGGATCGATGCCCTTCGTCATAGCTCGTGCCGCCACCTGCGCCCACGCGGCATCCAGCCCCGCCTCGAAGGGCAGAGCAGCGTGGCGTGGCGTGGCGTTTGACGACACCTCAAAGCCACACCATATCACGGAGGAACAAAAAAGGTTCAGCGCCCTCGCTCGCGCCTGCGCCACCGTTGCGCTGCCCTGATGGCGCACCACGTGACGTCCATTAAGGCTGGCGCAGCGTCGCAGCCGCGCTTGAACCCATCGCGAATCGCGGAAGGAATTCCCCTCATGCCCCTCAACTACGCACGCACCATGCTGCTGCTGGCGCTGCTAACCGGTATCTTCGCGGGCCTCGGCTACCTGATCGGCGGCACAGTCGGCATGCTGATCGCCTTCGCCATCGCGGTGGCCATGAACATCTTCAGCTTCTGGAACTCCGACAAAATGGTGCTGAAGATGTACGGCGCGGAGGAGGTCGATGCGCGCTCGGCGCCGGCCTACTACAAGATGGTCGAGGACCTTGCGCGCTTCGCCCAAATGCCGATGCCGCGCGTCTACATCATGCACAGCGCGCAGCCGAACGCGTTCGCCACCGGACGTAGTCCTGAACACGCAGCCGTGTGCGCCTCGACGGGCCTGCTCGACATGATGACCCATGAGGAAGTCGCCGCTGTGATGGCGCATGAATTGGCGCACATCAAAAACCGCGACACGCTGACGATGACGATTGCGGCCACCATTGGCGGGGCGATTTCCATGCTCGCGCAGTGGATGCAGTTTTCGATGCTGTTTGGCGGCAACCGCGAGAACGGCGGGAGCCCGATCGGCTGGATCGGCGCGATTGCGGCGATGCTGCTGGCGCCCTTCGCAGCCATGTTGGTGCAGATGGCGATCTCACGCTCGCGCGAGTACGAGGCCGACAAGCTTGGCGCCCTGATCTGCCAGAACCCGCTTTGGCTCGCCTCGGCGCTTGAGAAAATCCAGGGTGCGGCGCATCAAATCCCGAACGAGGATGCGGAAGCCGCACCGGCGACGGCGCACCTTTTCATCATCAACCCGTTGACGGGTCAGGGCATGGATAACCTGTTCTCGACCCACCCCAACACCAACAACCGGATCGCAGCCCTGCACGAACTGGCGCGCACGCTTGGTCAAGGTGCGCCAGCATCGGTGTCGGGATCGAGCGGCCAGCCGATGGGCACGCCGGACACGTCGGCCACGCCGCTCGGAATGCCGGGCGAGCCGCAAGGGCGGGGAAGTCGTCAGGCCGGCGCACGCTCGCCCTGGGGCAGCAGCCCATGGGGAAGACGCTCGCGCGAGAGGCGTGCGCGTGATAGCGACGACGCCGAGGGCGGTCGTGGTGGCCGAAGCGGCGGGCGTCGCGGGCCCTGGGGCTAGAGCAACGGGCGCAAAGTGCGTATCACCATCTTGAGCACTTACGCCTTGCCTTTGCGCCCAAAGTTGCTCTGCACTTTGAGATTAGATCATCGGGCGATTCATCGGGCTCACCTTTGGTGATCCCGATGAATCGCCCGATGATCTAACACCGCTTGGTGGACGTTGTGGGGCCAGACGGGCTGATGAAAGATCACGTGATGGTGCGCGCTATCCAGGAGTACCACCGCCATGACTGATGGTGGTGAGGCGCGCACGCGAGGTCAACGTAGCCGCGCGGCGAGATCGGCGGGCCAGCCGTTGCAAGAACCAAGCGGCGCGCCCCGCCCTTTAGCGGCAGATGCCGTCCTCAAGCGGCGAGCCACCAAGGCGGAAGCGTCATCACAAGGCATTGCTGGACAAGGCGGGGCTGGCCTGCAAACGAGCGGCGTGGACAAGCCCCAGACGAACAAGAAGCCGAAGGCAAAGACTGAAGCCGGGACCAAGACGGACGCCAAAGCGAAGCCGACCACAAAACGACCCGGCACGACGAAGGGCTCGCGGCCCCCGTTCAAACCGCGCAAGTCAGCCACCGCGAAAGCAACGCCGCGCCCTTCCCGTCGTAACGAGGTCGCCGGGCTCGCAGCGCGCCAATTGGCCGCGAGCCTCATCCACGCGGTGCAAGTGGACGGCAAATCCTTCGACGAGCGCTGGGCGCACGCGATGCGCAACGCGGAGACATCACAGCCGGCGCAAGCGAGCGCGGCGCAGCGCGCCCCGGCAACAGCGCCCGACCGCAAAGCGCTGCTCGATCCCAACCGTCGCGTTGCGCGCTCCGCCGCGGGCGGGGCCGGTCCCTCGTCTGACGGACGCGGCCGCAACGCCACAATCGACGCACGTGACCGTAGCTCTCTCACTGACGCACGTGACCGTAGCTCTCTTTCTGACGCACGTGACCGTGCGATGTCCCGCCTGATGGCAGCAACCGCGCTCCGCCGCGGCGGCCAGATCGACGCCGTCCTCAATGCCTTCCTCTCATCCCCCCTGCCCGAGGATCGCGGCAAAGCCTGGGCCATCCTGCAGGTCGCCGCGGTGCAAATGCTATTCCTCGACACCGCCCCCCACGCCGCCATCAACATCGCGGTGGAGCAAATGCGCCGCGACCCTCAAGCCCGCCGGTTCGCGAAACTCGCCAACGCAGTTCTGCGAAAAGTTGCCACCGAGGGCCCCACGCTGATCGCTGCGCAAGCCCCCCAGGCGCTGAACACACCGGCGTGGATGTACGAACGCTGGCGCGACGCTTACGGCGACACTGCTGCGGATGCCATCGCGCGGGCGCATCTGGGCACCGCCGCACTCGACGTTTCCGTGCGCGCCGATCCCGACCACTGGGCGCAGACCCTGCAAGGCACCCACCTTGCGACGGGTAGCATCCGCCTGACGCCGAGCGGACGCATCGAACAACTCGAGGGCTTCGATGAGGGCGCGTGGTGGGTGCAGGACGCCGCCGCAGCGCTACCGGTCAAGCTGTTCGGTGACGTGCGTGGACAGCGGATTGCCGACCTCTGCGCGGCCCCCGGCGGCAAGACCGCCCAGTTGGCCGCCGCCGGTGCGCATGTGACCGCGATCGACCACACGCCTGCGCGGCTCGCATTGCTGCAGGCGAACCTCGACCGTCTTGGGCTGCAAGCGCAAACGATCGCCACCGACGCGCGCACGTGGACGCCCGATGAACCGCTTGACGGCGTTCTGCTCGATGCGCCGTGCACCGCCACCGGCACGATCCGCCGCCATCCCGATATCCCCTACCTGCGCCGCCCTGAGGATGTGAGCAAACTCGCCACGATCCAGGCTGCGTTGCTGGAGCATGCCGCAACGCTGGTGAGGCCGGGCGCCGATCTTGTCTATTGCGTGTGCTCACTCGAGCCCGAAGAGGGGCCGGATCAGGTTGCACACTTTCTTGCAGGGCATGATGCGTTTGCGCGCGTGCGGGTCGATGCGGCGGCAATCGGTGCTTCCCCGCAGTGGCTCCGCGACGATGGTGCGATCCGCACGCTCCCGCACCACAGCGTACCGGTGCTGAGCGATGGCCCCAGCGTCTCGGAGGGGCTGGACGGGTTCTATATCGCCCACCTGCGTCGGGCGTCTTGAGCGCCTTCGTCACGCTTGATCCGCGCTGACGGCACGGCCAGACCCAGGTCTGACAAGGACCAGACCCAGACCCGAAACGGGCCAGACACGGGCCAAACATAGGCACGTTTACCCCGGGGTAAACGAAAGCGCTTGCTTGTATCGCGCAAGGACAGCGGCTATCGGCTTTGCCAAGATGTGACCGCGGTGTTGCAAGGGCCGCGCGCGCAGGCGACACTCAAGGGCGCTGCATCGACGCGCGCCATGACGATCGCCGGCCATCGGGCCGCCAACACAGCCAGCGACATCGCCAGGAGGATGAGCATGTCGGGTCTCTCGGTGGGCGAACGCCTGCAGCTCGCGCTGCTAGCGACCCGCCAGGCTCGCCGCTCGGTCTCGACGAAATTGTCGCTGCGCCTGCTGCGGCAGGCGGCACGCGGCGGCGTGGCCGTCGAGCAGGTGCTGATCCCGCAGGACCTGCGCACCGCTGATCCAAGTTTCGTTGATGAATACCGCATCGGCCAGTTCGGCCTCGCGGGCGTCTCCGCTGACCTTGCGGGACGCTCCGTCTTCGCGCTGCACGAACCCGGACGAAGCTGGCAATTGAGCCTGCACCAGTTCAGTTGGTTGCGCCATTTCGCCGTGCTCGCCCATCGCGATGATCGTGCGCGCGAGCAGGCGCGCGACCTGGTGATGGAGTGGATCGCGGTCGCACACCGGCTGCCCGACGTGGCCTATGCGCCCGAAGCGACGGCGCGGCGGCTCACGGCGTGGCTGGCGCATGGGGGCGCACTGTTCGCCGAGGATGACCGGCGCAGCTACGATCGCTTCGCTGCAAGCCTGAGCCGTCAAGTGGCCTTGCTCCAAGCGACCTGGCATCGCGCCCGCCCCGGTGCGCCACGCCTTGCAGCGCTCATTGCGCTGGCGCTGGCCGACACCTGCCTGGAGCACAACCAAAAGCGCTGGCAGGGGAGCGCGGAAAGCCTGGTCAACGGGCTCGACGCGCAGATCAAATCGGACGGTGGACATCTCACGCGCAATCCAGCCGTTCTGATCGATCTGCTGCTGGAGTTGCTGCCGCTGCGCCAATGCCTGGTCGCGCGCGAGCGCTCCGTTCCCGACGGGCTGAACGCTGCGATCGACCGCATGTTTGTGCACCTACGGATGATGCGCATGGGGAACGGCCTGCTCGCCCGCTTCAACGGTGTTGGTGCCGTCGCACCCGATGCGCTGGCAACCGTGCTTGCCTATGATGACCGCCCACCGCAAGCGCTCGATGCGCCCCAAAGCGGCTACGTCGCCGCTCAGGCGGGGCGGACCAAGGTGGTGATGGACGTCGGCGGTACCCCGCCACTGCCCTATGCGGGGCAAGCTTGTGCGGGCGCGCTTGCATTCGAACTCAGCATCGGGCCGCATATGGTCTTGGCGAACAACGGGCGACCGGGCGCCCTCGCCGCCTCGAACGATGCCGGGCTACGGGCTGCGCGCGAGGATCAGATCTTGGCGGCACGCGCTTCGGCGGCACACAACACGTTGGTGCTCGACGCCACGTCGACAGCGACGCTCATCCCCTCGGCGACACTCCAAGCGCAGGCTGGTGGCACGCCGATCCGCGCGCGCGGCGATGTAAGCGGCCGGCGCGACGCCTCGCCGACTGCAGACGCTACGCAAGAGCGCGCCACCATCTTGCACGGCAGCCATGATGCGTATTTGGCGAGCCACGGGCTGCGCGTTGAGCGCACGATCACGCTCAGTGGCGATGGCACCAGCCTTGAGGGCTTGGAGCGGTTGCGCGGGACCACGCAGATCATGCGTTTTGCAAACGACCTCCCCTTCGCGGTGCACTTCCACC
The DNA here is from genome assembly GCA_038522635.1 of Pseudomonadota bacterium. GTDB lineage: Bacteria > Pseudomonadota > Alphaproteobacteria > Rhizobiales > Hyphomicrobiaceae > JBCBJZ01. The sequence continues at coordinate 28,440 of JBCBJZ010000003.1, forward strand.
TGATGCCGCACGTCAAAGCCGAGACGAAGGGCGATGACTATGTCGTGCTGCGGTTCGGCGAAGATGAAGCGTGGACGTTGAGCGTCGAAGGCGCGCGTTTCAGCCTGGAAGAGAGCACCCATAGCGCGGATGCGAGCGGGCCGCGTAAGGCGCTGCAAGTGGCGGCGCGTGCGGCGGCCTTTGGCGACACCACGGTGCGTTGGCGGCTGCGCGAAGGGGTACACGAGCGCCCCGCCGCGACTGTGCCGACAACGAAGGACGCGGGCGTAGCCTCACTCGCAAGCGCTGCGAAGGCCGCACCACCGCCGCTGCCATCGACGAAGCCGTCGGCCGCAACGACCAAACCGCCTCCCACACCGCCGGCGCCACCTGCGAAGGCCCCCGCTACCAAGGCCGCGGCTGAAACGCCTCCAAGTGAAAGGGCCTCAGCTGAGACGGCGGTGACGGACGCGAAGCCCGGTGAGAGGACCGCGGCTGAGAAGGCCACGGCTGAGAAGGCTCTTGAGACCGCGCCACCACCGCTGCCCGCGGCGCAACCGGCGTCGAAGGCAACGCAAGACGACGCTTCGGAAGATCAACCGCAGGCGGCCACGACGTCCACCGGCACAGATGTTTCGCCACCGCCACCGCCAATGCCGTCAGCGGACAGGCCCAAAGCGACGAACGCGGCCGCCACCAGCCGCGACGGCAAGGCAGACACCGCCGATGCGGTTGCCTCTGACACCACCGAGGGCAACACCGAGGAAGCGGCTAAGTCCGCGTCGGCCACAGGGAAGCCCGATCAATCCTCCAAGGGCGACACCGCCACGGCGTCGACGTCTGCAGACCAAACCGAGCCTGTCAAACGGGCCAGCGCGGACGATGGCGAGGCGTCCACCGCCGCATCCGACAAACCCTCAGACCAACCCTGCGACAAGTCCGACGAGCCCTCGGCCAAGCCTCCGCACCAGAGCATCCGCAAGACCGATTGACCGCCCGCCAGCTTCGCTGTGGCTTGCCCCCCAAACAACATCGATCCCAAGGAGCACCTTCGTGACGTCATCGCCCCTCGATCCGCGACCACTACGGCGTGCGCTGCTTTCCGTGTCGGACAAAACCGGCGTCGTCGCGCTGGCGCAGGCGCTCGCTGCGCGCGGCGTAACGCTGCTTTCCACCGGCGGTACGGCACAAGCCCTGCGCGACGCGGGGCTCACGGTCACCGATGTGGCAAGCGTCACCGGCTTCCCGGAAATCATGGAAGGCCGGGTCAAGACCTTACACCCCAACGTGCACGGTGGCCTGCTCGCCAAGCGCGATGCGCCCACGCACATGGCGCAAGCCGATGAGCACGGTATCGCGATGATCGACCTGCTGGTGGTGAACCTTTACCCGTTTGAAGCGACGCTGCGCGCTGGCGCGGATACAGCAACGGTGATCGAGAACATCGATGTGGGCGGCCCAGCGATGATCCGGGCGGCGGCGAAGAACCACGCCAACGTCACCGTGGTGGTCGATCCGGCCGACTACGCCGTTGTGTTGGCAAACCTGGGTGCAGCGCAAGACGCGACCGACGCAACCGAAGCGCAAGGGCCCGCGCAACCGGACGCGGCGGCACGACGTCGGCTGGCGCACAAGGCCTTCGCACGCACGGCAGCCTATGATGGTGCGATTTCCAATTGGCTCGGGACCTTGCTCGATGCGGCCGCGTCAGAAGCCATGGCGTCATCGGCCGCTGTCGCCGATGCTGCCCCGGCACAGGCGACCAGCTTCGGCGAAACGCTTACGCTGCAATGGCGTAAGGCACAGGACCTGCGCTATGGCGAAAACCCTCACCAGGCCGCCGCCTTCTACGTGGCCCGGGCGAGCGACCACCCCGATGGCACGCTCGCCGGCGCCCGCCAACTCAGCGGCAAGGCGCTGTCGTACAACAACATCGCTGACAGCGACGCGGCCCTTGCCTGTGTCCGCGCGTTCACCGCTGCGCCCGCCTGCGTCATCGTCAAGCACGCCAACCCCTGTGGCGTCGCGCTCAATCCTTCACTTGCCGAAGCCTATGACCGCGCCTTCAGAACCGATCCTGAAAGCGCGTTCGGCGGCATCATCGCCTTCAACCGCGCGCTCGATCTTGCAACGGCGCAGGCCATCATCGAACGTCAGTTCGTCGAGGTGATCATCGCGCCTGACATCGACGAGGGCGTTGCGCAGGCGGTCGCGCGCAAGAAGAACGTGCGGCTGCTGGTCTGTGGGTCGCTGGACGATGCCACTGACCCAAGCGGGCCGCCCCGTGATCTCAAGCCCGTCAGCGGCGGGCTGCTCGTCCAGGATCCCGATGGTCCTCTGCACGGCGATCTCAACGTTGTCACCAAGCGCGCACCAAGCGAGCGTGAACACGCCGACCTGCTGTTCGCCTGGACGGTCGCGAAGTTCGTCAAATCAAACGCCATCATCTACGCGCGCGACCTTGCGACGGTCGGGGTTGGCGCGGGCCAGATGAGCCGGATCAACGCTTCGCGGATTGCCGCCTTGAAGGCCGAAATGGCCGGGCTTGAGATCAAGGGCGCGGCCGTCGCATCAGACGCGTTCTTTCCGTTCGCCGACGGCATGATTGCCGCAGCCGACGAGGGCGCGACGTGCATCATTCAGCCGGGCGGTTCGATGCGGGATGATGAGGTGATCGAGGCTGCCGATGCGCGCGACCTGGCGATGGTGTTCACGTCCATGCGCCACTTCCGTCATTGACGGGCCTGCCCGGCCGGCCTGACAGGCTCGACGCCTCAGACCGCTGCGGGAAGCGGGCGCAGTTTAGCCGGTGGTCAAATCGCGGATCTGCGTGGCGGCCACCGTCAGCCGCGAAACGGTCAGCGCTTGCGCTTCGGCGACGTCGCGCAGCAAGGCCGCCGTCCCGGCAAAGCGCTGGCCCTCACGCGCGTACCACGCGTCCACGTCGATCGCCGCGGCATCGCCAGCGTGGTTCGAAAGGATCCGGCAGGTGATCGCGGATGTGGCCTTGTTGAGGGAGCCAAGGGCGTTGTTGACGGCCATCCGATCGAAGTAATCCGCCAGAGGCAGGGCGCTCGCGCGGGCGTTCACCGCATCGATATTGAAGCGTTGCGTCACGTCGAACAGCACACGCGCGGTGGTCGGCACGGAGCATCCGGTATCGTGCGCGATCTGCGTGATCATGAGCGCTTCGGCGCTGTTGTGCAGGCGAACGACATCATCGACCAGGTTTTCGGGCACGCTTTGCGCTTTGAGATCTGCGGCGAGCGCGGCCCCGCTGGCCGCCCGCGTGCGCGATGCGACATCATCGAAGCAGGCCGCCAAGCTTGCCACGCCTGCACCGTGGCGTTCCACGACGGCATCGCGGTTGTCGCGGGTGACACCGGCGCGCACGAACCACGCCACATGGCGCTGCAGCGCCTCTTGCAAACGCCGGTACAGGCCCAGTTGCGTTGCGCCCGCAAGAACGTTGTCGAGCGCGTCGACCTTGGCCCACAGCGCGGGCAGGCCGAAGACCAGACGAGCGGCCATGAAGGCGTTGGCGATATCGTCTGCGCTGCGTCCGGTCTCATCGGCGAAGCGGGTCGGCGTTGCCGGGCCGAGGCGGTTGATGATGTCGTTGGTCAGCGCGGTGGCGATGATCTCGCGGCGCAACGGGTGCGCGGCGATCGCGTCGTGGGTGCGGGTGCGCATCGCTTCGGGGAAGTACGCGGTCAGGTAGTCTTCGAAAGCCGGATCATCAGGCGTGTCGGTCTCAAGCAGGTCGGCCAGCAGCGCGATTTTCGCGACGCTCAGAAGCTGCGCGATTTCGGGCCGCGTGAAGCCTTCACCGGCCGTTTGCCGGGCGCGGGCTTCAGCCTCTAAGGGGAGTTCATCGAGGCCACGGTCGAGGAGACCCCTCGTTTCCAACGCTTCCATGAGCCTGTTGAACGCACCGACCTCGCTTGCCCCGCGGCGCTGCGCCAGCGAGATCGCAAGCGATTGCTGTTCGTTATTGCGCAGGCAGGCCGCGGCGACATCATCGGTCATCTCACTGAGCAGCGTCAGACGTTGGTCCTCGCTTAAGCTGCCGTCGGCCACCAACGGGCGCAGGGCGATCTTGATGTTCACTTCAAGGTCGGACGAGTTCACGCCTGCTGAATTGTCGATAAAGTCGGTGTTGAGCGCACCGCCGTTTTGCGCGAACTCGATGCGCGCACGCTGCGTGAGCCCGAGGTTCGCACCCTCGCCCACCACCCGCACCTTCAGTTCGGGCGCGGTGATGCGGATGGGATCGTTGCCGCGGTCATCGGCGTCTGCATCCGTTTGCGAAGAGGCGCGCACGTAAGTGCCGATGCCGCCGAACCACAGCAGGTCAGCTTCGGACCGCAGGATCGCACGCATCACCTCAACGGGCGTGGGGCGGGCACCGACCTCGAAGCCCAAGAACGCGCACGCCTGCGCGCTCAGATCCACCGCCTTGGCGTTGCGCGCGTAGATGCCACCGCCGGTCGACAACACCGAGGGATCGTAGTCCTGCCAGGACGATCGAGGTTGCTCGAACAGGCGCTTGCGCTCGGCAAAGCTTGTGCTCGGATCGGGGTCTGGATCGATGAAGATGTCCCGGTGGTCGAAGGCGGCAAGCAGCCGCGTGCGATCCGACAACAGCATGCCGTTGCCAAACACATCGCCCGACATATCGCCAACGCCAATCGCGGTGAACGGCTGGCGCTGAATGTCGTGATCCATCTCGCGGAAGTGGCGCTGCACGCACGCCCAGGCGCCGCGCGCCGTGATACCCATCTTCTTGTGGTCGTAGCCCGCCGATCCGCCCGAGGCGAAGGCGTCGCCCAGCCAAAAGTCATAGGCTTGCGAGATCGCGTTGGCGGTATCGGAAAACGTCGCCGTGCCCTTGTCAGCGGCCACCACCAGATAGGGATCATCGCCATCACGTCGCTTGACGCCAGGCGGCGTGACGATCGCGTTGCCGCGACGGTTGTCGGTGATGGCCAGCAGCGAGGCGACGAAGGCTTCATAGCAGCCGCGGCCTTGCGCGAAGATCGCATCGCGGCCCTGCGTGGCATCGATCGTCTTGGGCACGAAGCCGCCTTTAGCGCCCGCCGGTACGATGACCGCGTTCTTGACCTGTTGGGCCTTGGCGAGGCCGAGCACTTCGATGCGGAAATCTTGCGGCCGGTCCGACCAGCGCAAGCCGCCACGGGCGAGCGGGGCATACCGCAAATGGACGCCCTCGACCTGCGGGCTGAACACCCAGATCTCCCGGTAGGGGCGTGGCTGCGGCGCACCGTCAATGCGTGCGCTATCAAGTTTGAGCGCCAGCATTTGGCCTGTGCGGGGATCACGCTCGCGCTGGTAGAAATTGGTGCGCAACGTTGATGTGATCAGGTTGTGGAAGTGGCGCAGCACGCGGTCCTCTTCCAGGCTCGGGATGTCGTTCAAGGCTTGCGCGATGCGGTTCTCAAGCGCCTCCATCGCGGCCGAATCGTCAACGGCGTCGGGATCGAGCAGGGCTTGGAAGAGGGCGAGAAAATCCGCTGCCACGGTGGGATGGCGCACCAGCGTCGCCGCCAGATAGTCGCTGTCGAAAGGCAGACCGAGCTGGCGAAGGTAAGCACCGTACGCGCGCAGCAGGGCCGCGTGCTGCCAATCGGTCCCGACAGCCGCGATCAGCTTGTTGTAGCCATCATCGTCCGCACGTTTGGCCAGCACCGCGATGAACGCGTCCTCGATCGCGGCGCCTGAGCGGGCGAGGTCAAGCGGGCTTTCACTGACCAGCACCATATCGTGCAGGGCAAGCGTCTCGCCGGTTCGGACCGTTTCGCCTTGCGCGGCCGGCCTCACATCACCGGTGGTGCCGGGGCGCACAGTGAAGGTGCGCTCATCGATCACCCTGAAGCCAAGATTCTCCAAAACCGGAACGCGGTCCGATAAGGCGATCGGCGTACCACGGGCGTAAACGCTCGCGTGCAGCCGGCCCGGCTCGGCCCCGGGTTTGGCGTAGAGCGCAAGCCGTACCGGGGCTTCATCGCTCAGCCTTTCGAGCGATGCGATGTCGGCAAGTGCCCGCTCGATCGTGACGGTTTCGGCGTAGCCCGCAGGGAAGGCCTCAGCGTATTTGCCGGCCAACGCCGCCGGCAAGGCGGCGCTCGCCCGCACCGCATGGCGCACTCGGTCTGGCCAGGTGGTGATGATGTCGGTGATCGCGGCTTCGAGTTCAGCTTCTTCGACCTGCGGCGTCGCTCCGTTTGAGCGCCCAATGATGAACTGCACGCGGACCATCGCGCCGCCTTCGATGAAATAGGGGTAGAAGGCGGAGAGCCAGCCATCGAAGGTGCGTGACAGGTAGGCGCCGATGCGCTTGCGCGTGGCCGTCGAATAACGATCACGCGGCACGTAGGCGAGGATGGAGACGAAACGCTCGAAGCGGTCAGCGCGCACAAACGTACGCACACGCGGGCGCATTTCCAGATCAAGGATGCCGTGCAACCAACCTGCAAGGCGCTGAACGCCGATCTGGAAAAGTTCATCGCGCGGAAACGTCTCAACGACGTTATGGACCGCCTTGGCGGTGTGCGAGCGCGCGGGAAACCCGAGCGTGCCCATCAACTGGCGCACCTTGAGCCGCAGGAAGGGAATGTCGGCGGGCGACTGCGTATAGGCCGATGACGTGAAGAGCCCGGTGACGCGCAGCTCGCCATCGATGCTACCATCTGGCCGGTACATCTTGATGCCGATGTAATCCATGTGCACGCGACGATGCACGTTCGAGACGACGTTGGCCTTGGTGATGATCAGCATATCGGGCTGAAAGAAGAAGCGCCGGATCTCTGGCGTCAGCGTCACCATCTCACGGCCGCGCCGCAGCACCTGCACGGTCGGGTCGCACAGGAGGCCCAGCCCGCTACCGGTGACGGGCACGAGATCGCCGGTTTCTGGATCGCCGTGCAGTTTGTATTCGCGCACGCCCAGAAACGTGAAGTGGTCCGAAGCGATCCACGACAGGAACGCCAGCGACTCATCGAGCAGATCGGGATCGATCGCGGCTGGTGGGTCCGCGCGATGCTTGTCGATCTCCGCTTGGATGCGCGCCACCATCGGCTTCCAGTCGCTCACAACCTGGCGCACGTTGCGCATCACGTCCTTAAGCGCCTGGGTCAGCTCGGCCTGCGCGGCCTCATCGAGCGCGGGCGTATGGATCGCGATGAAGCTTTCAAGCTGCCACCCCTCAAGGTGCGCCGCATCCGGGCCATCGAGCGCCACCAGCACGCCGCCCTCCCGGCGGGTCGCCAGGATCGGGTGCAGCACCAGCGTCAACTCAAGGCCACGGGCGTGGATTTCGCCCACGATGGAATCGAGCAGGAACGGCATGTCATCGTTGATGATTTCGATCGCGAGGCCACCGTTGAGCCCGCCATCACGGACCTTCAGGGCATGGCCTGCTTCGGGACGGGCCCGCGCGAAGGCGAACGCGTGGGCCGCCTGGGTTGCCAGTTGTGCTGCATCGAACGCGCGTAGACTTGAGGCATCTGTGGTGGCGAAGAAACGCGCGGCGAAGTGGGCTGCAAGCGGGTCGCCCGCGTCAGGGTGCGCCTGCACGGCCTGCACCACATCCGCCAGCGGTCCACCGTCCTGTACCAGGTCCTCAAGCGTCATTGCGTCCACCTCATGTCAGCGTCGGGCTGCGCATAAAGGGTCGACCATGCGCGCCGACACCTTCAAATCGCATCTTTGTACCGAGCCCATTACAATCGTAGGACAGGCCCGATGCGCCCGCCAATCAATCCTCGCAAGGCCCCACGCCGGGCAACAGGAGCCGCCTCTCCCGGAGGCCAGAGACGAGACCAGAGATGAGTCAAAAACACATGAGCCATGACATGACCCAAGAAAATGCCGCCACCGCTCTGTCGCTGGGTGAGCAAGCCGCGCTTGATGCCGAAACCCAGGCCTATTTTGACAAGTGCCTTGAGAAGCTCGGCTTCGTGCCCAACGTGCTCCAGGCCTACGCGTTCGACCTGGCGAAGCTGAAGGCGTTCATCGCCATGGCGGACGATCTGATGCTCGCCCCGAGCGGCATCGATAAGCTCGAGCGCGAAATGATCGCGGTGGTGGTCAGCGGCATCAACCACTGCCACTATTGCTTGACCGCGCACGGGGCGGCGGTGCGGCAGCGCAGCGGTGATGCCACCTTGGGCGACACGATTGTGCACAACTACCGTGCGGCCGATCTCAGCGCCCGCCATGTCGCCATGCTCGATTTCGCGGTGAAGCTCACCGAGGCCCCGGCCAAGATGACGGAAGCCGACCGTCAGGGGCTGCGCGATGCCGGCTTCAGCGATCGCGACATCTGGGATATCGCCGCCGTGGCCGCGTTCTACAATATGAGCAACAGGCTTGCCGCTGCGACCGAGATGCGACCCAACGCACCCTACTTCAGCGCCGGACGCTAGATCATCTCAGCGATCGATCGGGATCACCATGGGTGAGCCCGAAATCGACCACAAATGATCCCCCAACGCGCTCACGTTGCCCCCAGCGCAACTGGTTGCGCGCTCCGAATCACGCCATGCATGCGCACCTGACGACCAAGGGGATGGTCGTTCAGGGCAGGTGGACGTTCGGCCGCAGGTCGCTTGGTTCTCCGGGGCCAACGGCTATCGGGGCGGGATCACCTGACGTGGGGATACGGGAGCACGGGGGCGACGGGCGGCCATGCACGTGGCGCTTGCCAATACGATCGGCGCAGGGCTGACCTTGATGGCCTCGGGCTTCGGCTGCACGGTGCCGCCACGGGCGCCGCGGGCAGGCTTCACGCTGCTCGATTATCTCGCGCGCCAACGGGGCGATGCGATGCGCGCCCTCGTACAACCGCTGGTCGCCGACCTGTGGCACGATGTAAAGCGCACCAAGCTCCCGCGCCCGGAGGTCAAGCGCCATCTGGAACGCCTGCCCGAGTTGATCGACGATTATCGGCCGAATCCCAGCCTGATCGTCGGGTTGCTCGCCGAAGCGGGCGCCGCGCAGCAGAGGCAAGGCGCTGACGTTGACCGTGCCGCGCGGCGGCTCGCGGCGAAGATCGTGACCAACGCGCGCGCGGAGCAGGCCTTCAAGGCGCGTGATCTTTCCGAGCAATTGAGCTTCTTTTTCCTGGAACGCCTGTTCGCAAAGCTGTTGTTGCACCGCGCATTCTACGGCGAGATCCTGCCGGCGTTGGAGCAGTACTTCGCTCACGAGCTATGGCTCAAGCCGTTGCAACAAACGCAGTTGGCGCCAACGCAAGCGCCGGCAGCGCTCGAAGCGCCTGCAGCACCTGTGACGCCGGATATCATGATCGCGGCTAAATCGGAGCCCCCAGCCGAACCAGAGCCCTCAGCGAACCCAGCGGTCTTCGCAGGCCCGGCAAACTTGCGAGACGAACGTGGCCCGGTGGACGCCCTTGAGGCCGTCGTTCCCCCGCCGCTGCCTTGGGTTGAAGCCGAGCCTGAGCCAGCCCTCGCGCCCGAGCCAGCCCTCGCGCCCGAGCCAGCCCTCACGACTGAGCCAGCCACCGCGCCTGAGCTGGCCGCCGCGCCAGAAGGTTGGTCTTCGCCCGACACCGTGGCGACGCAACGCCAGAGCGCGCCGCCGCCGTTGCCGGGTTCCCATGACGACCTTGGTCCGCCACCGATCCTTTCGGTCGACGCTATCGACGTCGTCTCATTCGCGACGCCGCACGCGGCGGATGAGGATGCGCCGGTCGCGGCCCTTGAGCCGAGCGTTGACCAGGCGGGCGCATGGTCGTCAGCCGCCGCATCGCCGGACGTCTCAGACACCCCTGTCGAAGAACCGCACGATGATGCGAGGACAGGCCAGACCAACCGCACCATCGCGAGGCTTGCCAAAGAAACCTCGGCCCCCGTCCCCCTGCTGCGCGCGATCGCTCAGGCCCTTGCCATGCGCGGCCTCATCGCGCGACCGGTGGATCGCTGCTTGCGTGATGCCGCCCAGGCCTACGCCGATGTGGTTCGTGCTCTGAGCCACGCCGATGTTGCCGATGCAGCGGTCGCCGAGTTACGAGCCTACGCGGGGACAGCGCTCGCTGACGGGGAATTCTCCAACGCCGATCAGGCCTTGGCCGATGCTGAAGACATCGACATCAAGGCCGCGCGCCAACCCGAAGGTGATGTGGCCCGCCATCTGCGCTGTGCTGCGCAAACGCGCGCGCTTCGCGGCAGCATCGAAGACCTGCGCTTCGCCTTTCGCCGCGCAGCCCGACACTTCGCGACCGCCGCGCGCTGTTTGCCGCATCGTGACCGCGCCGCCCGCCGTGCGCTGATCATCCGCCAGGCCAGCGCGTTGATCGAACAGACGACCGCGCTCGATGATAGCGAAGCGCTGAGCGACGCCTTACGCGCCTACGCCGAGGCGCTGCAACTTGCCGATCCTGACGAGGACACGCACGCGTGGATCGGGCTGCACGAGGCGGTCGCCAACACCTTGCATCTGTTGGGGACCCGCAAGCGCGACCTCAGCGCAACCCGTGCGGCTCTGGAGCACTACCGTTGTGCGAGCCAGGGCCATTCGCGGCTGCGAGCCATCGATGACTGGCTCGGCGTGCAACTCACCATGGCGCGCCTGCACGAAGACTTGGCGGACGCCACCGCCGAACGTGATGCTGATGCGGCCGACAGGGACCTTTTGGACGCCGCGCAATGCTATCAGACGGTGCTGGGCATGGTGAGCCGCGACCGTGACCCTGAAACGTGGGCCCTGGCGCATGTTTCGGCAGGGCGGCTACTGGCCATCGTCGGGCGGCGCCATAGCGACATCGATACGCTCAGCGATGCGGCGCGCCTGCTTCAGGTGGGCCTTGCCGCGCAGAGCCCGAGCGCAGAACCGGTGGCCTGGGCGCAAGCCCAACGGCTGCACGGCGAAACGCTGATCGACCTTGGTGAAGCGCGGGCGACCGCCTCCACCCTGACGAGCGCTGTTCAGGCGTTGCGTGAAGCCCGCAAGGTGCTGCCCGCCGCGGGCCTAACCGCGGAGCGCTCGGAAATCGATATCGCCCTGTCGCGGGCTTTCCACGCCCAAGCGCATTTGCTCAACGATGCGGAATTGCTGAGCGAGGCGGCGCGTTGGCGGATGGCGGCGCTCGATGGGCTTGAAAGCATCGGCGATGATGAGGCGGCGGAAGCCGTGCGCGACGACTTACATCTGCTTTACGATGAACTGACGCGCATGGTGGGCGAAGACACGTCCGCAAAATCGCCGCACGAGATCGCTCAAACAGCAACCTGACGCTTGCGCCTGCGGCAGATCATTGAGTCCCCTGCACAAGGCCACGGATGCGGAACCTCAGCATCTGGGCGGACCATGCGAAACAGGGTATAGTTCGTTGGCGGACAACCCTTTGACCTGTCGCATCAGCGGGCGCGCACCTCAGCGCGGCCGCGCGAACGTGATGCGGTCGCAGCATGCCATGCTTCACACCAAGGCCACTCCACCATGGGCACCACCATCGCTGTCATGAACACCAAGGGCGGTGTCGGGAAATCGACGCTGGTCATGGCGCTTGCCGAAACGTTGTCGGCGTACCACGGAAAGAACGTGCTGGTGATCGATTCAGACAGCCAGGCGAGCGTCAGTTCGATGTTCATGACGTCGAGCAATCTGCACAAACTGCAGAGCAGCGGGCTCACCATCGTGGATTACCTCGTCGCATCGGTGTTGAACGACACGGAGGTCGAGTGGCCGGGCTTCGTGATCGGCGGTGTCTCCGATGTGGATGATGCGAAGTCGGTCTACGTACTCCCCTCGGACATGCAGCTCACGTTGCTTGAGCGCGAAGTCTCCAAGGAGAGCCTGCATACGCGATTGCGCAAATCTATCGCAGGGCTGCTGCGCCAAACGCAGGACGTGTTCGACATCGTGCTGATCGACTGCCCGCCGGGGCTGTCGGTGCTGACGGAGTGCTGGCTGCGCGAGTCCGTCTGGCACATTTCGCCCACCAAAGCGGACTACGTCTCTTCGTGTGGGCTTGAGGTGTTCCGTCGCTTCAAGTCGCTGAACCCAGAAATGGGCTTCGCGCAGAACCTTGGCGTGCTCGTCAACATGTTGGACGCTGGCGCGGTCGCGGATGCGGACTACCTGCAGTGGATCGCCTCTAACGAGGACAACCGCTGTTTTTCGGTCACGATCCCGCGATCAACGACGATGCAGCACGCGGCCCATTATCGGCCGGGCGAACGCTCGTACATGGCGAAATATCCAGGGGATGCGGGTCTGGCCATCCGCAAATTCGCCGCTGAGGTGCTCGAGCGCCTGGCCGCTGCACCCATCGTCAGGGCCGAAACCCCACCACCCATCGTCAGCGCGTCTGCGTAAAATGTAGCGCTGGGTTACGCGCCACAGCGCTATGGTCCACGCCGAGACATGAACCAGCAGACATTCGTCAAAAGCGGATCGTCGAACTTTGGAGCGGGCGATGAGATTCGAACTCACGACCCTCACGTTGGCAACGTGATGCTCTACCCCTGAGCTACGCCCGCATCCATGGCCATTGGCCGTTCGAGCGCGTGATATGACGGAAGAACGCGACTTTGGCAAGCCGTTTTGCACGCCGCCCACCGCTCGCGCCCAACACACCAGTTTCCACTTGCAGGCGCCCCGCAGCCCGTGCCACCGCAACGCCATGCAGCCGGCCGCCTATGGATGCTCTGCTGGGGATGCTCCGCTGCGGCGGCCAGCGTTCGTCCGGTTCAGCCCTTTCTTTTTGACAACCCCTTCGAGCGCCTTGCCATGTCCGCCACGCCAGCCAAGCCCGCCACACGCCACGATCTGATGCAGCGCCTCGAAGCGCTCGCCATAACGACCTCGACGCTTGATCACGCGCCTGTGTTCACGGTCGCTGAATCCCACGGCCTTGAGGCTCAGCTTGAAGGTGCGCACACCAAGAACCTCTTCTTGAAGTGCAAGAAGGGGCAGCTCTATCTGGTGGTCGCGAAAAACGACACGCAGATTGACCTCAAATCGCTGCACAAGGTGCTCGGTTCAGGGCGGCTGAGTTTCGGGAAGCCTGAGCTGCTGATGGAGGTGCTTGGCGTCATTCCCGGTTCCGTCACGCCGTTCGCGTTGGTGAACGACAAGACGCAACGGGTCAGTGTGTTTCTCGACGCCCGCATGATGGCGCTCGATCCGCTCAACTTTCATCCGCTCCAGAATGATGCGACCACCACGATCGCGCGCGATGACCTCATCACCTTCATCGAAGCCTGCGGCCATGCGCCAACCATCCTGGACGTCGGCGAAGCGCCCTGAGGGATCCCGCCCCGCCAGCGGAACGCCTGGCTGCTTGCATCATCGCCGGCAACACCGGTTCCGTTCTCAAGCCCGCTTTGTTAAGCAGGGCCAACACTGAGCTGATCGAGCGCGCGACCTTGGTCTGGCACACCTGACACTTGTGCCGTGGAAACCTATGCCGCTTGCCTCCATCACGCTCAAGACGCCCCCCACCTGCAGGAGACCGCATGGACATCCTTCCCACCAAACCCGAGGCTGCCGGCGCGAGCGCTGGAGCCGGCGCGCTCATCAAGGACGGGTCTGACCAGGGTTTCATAAGCGACGTCATCGAAGCCTCAAAAGAAGCGCTCGTCCTGGTGGACTTCTGGGCGCCCTGGTGCGGCCCGTGCAAACAGCTCACACCCGTCCTGGAGAAGGCCGTTCAGGCGTCGGGCGGGGCTGTGAGTCTCGTCAAAATCGACATCGACCAACACCCGATGATCGCGGGGCAGTTGCGCGTGCAGTCGATCCCGATGGTGTACGCCTTCAAGGACGGGCGACCGGTGGACGGCATGATGGGCGCGCAAAGCGAATCGCAAGTGCAGGCTTTCATTGCCAAATGGGCCGATGCGGTCCCGGGCGACGTTGACTTGAACGCCGCCATCGAGACGGCAAACGAGGTGATTGAAAGCGGCGATCTGGAAGGCGCGATCGACATTTATCAGGCCATTTTGGAAGAGGATCCTGCCTTCCTGCCCGCGCTTGCGGGGTTGGCGCGCACCCATCTGAAGCTGGGCAACGCCGATGCGGCGGAGCAGGTCCTGGCGATGGTGCCGGCGGATAAGGCGAACGATGCGGAGATCGCCAGCGTCCGGGCAAGCCTTGAATTGGCCGCGCAAGGCGGCGGCGATGGTGACCTGCAGGACCTGCGCGCGAAAGTGGCCAACGATCCAGATGACCATGCCGCCCGTTATGAATTGGCAAGCGCGCTTGCCGCCGCTGAGCAGCGTGGCCCCGCGATCGATGCGTTGATGGAGATCATCGTCCGTGACCGGGAATGGAATGATGGTGCCGCCCGCGCCCAGCTCTTGAAGTTCTTCGAAGCCTGGGGCTTCGCCGATAAAGACGTGATTGCCGGCCGCAAGAAGCTGTCTTCGGTGTTGTTCTCTTAGAGTCGGTTCGGTTCAGCTTGAAGCAGTGATCTTGTTTGTGGAGATCACCGTGCCGCTGTAAGGGACACGCATGGTCCATCGGCGTCACCGACGCACGCTGAAACTCTATCGCGGCCTTGCGCGGCCAAGCGCGCTGCACGAAACGAGCCGTTCTGACCAGACGAGACGCTCTAGCAACACGATCGGACGTGTGGCCAAACGACCCAATCGCGCACCCCGCGTCGATCACACCTCGCAGCCGGAAGGATACCCCGTGAAGCCCACCGAACGGTACCGCAGTCCTTCCGACCTGCCGACGACGATCCCGGTCTTCCCCTTGCGCGGCGCGATCGTGCTGCCGCGCGCGGTTCTGCCGCTTAACATCTTCGAACCTCGTTACCTCGCGATGTTGGATCACGTCATCTCTGGCGATCGCCTGCTCGGGATCATCCAACCCGATGACCAGCCAGCACCGGTCTATCGACCGCCTTCCAACGATGATGCGGACGCAGATGACCACGAGCGCGCGGCATCATCGGACTCACCGGAAGGCAAAGAAACCGCGTTGCATCCCGTTGGCTGCGTTGGTCGCGTGACGTCATTCCAGGAACTTGACGATGGCCGTTTGGTGATCTCGCTGACCGGCATCTCACGCTTCCGGGTGCGCGAAGAGTGCGAAACCAACCACGCTTTCCGCGTTTGCGACGTGGACTTCAGCGCCTACGCCCATGATCTCGAGCCGGGCCTGGGCGAACGGCAGGTGGACCGCGAACAGCTCTTGAGCGTGCTGCGCAATTATTTGGAATCGCGCGCGCTCAACGCCGATTGGCGCATGATCACCCGCTCGGGCAGCGAGTTTCTGGTGAACTCGCTTTCCGTGGTTAGCCCCTACGGACCGGCGGAAAAGCAGGCGCTGCTCGAAGCCTGCGACCTGAAGACCCGCGCCGAAGTGCTGATCGCGCTTGCTGAGATGGATCTCGCGGGCGGGGACGATGGCACCGGCTCGACGCTGCAGTGAGGGAGCCACCACATGGCAAACAATACGCAGGACGCAACACACCACGACGCAACGGCCGTGGCCGGCGATGTCGACCCCAAGCTGCTTGAAATCCTGGTTTGCCCGTTGACGAAAACAACTTTGCGCTACGACCGTGAGGCACAAGAACTCGTCAGCGATGCCGCCGGTCTTGCGTTCCCGATCCGCGATGGCATCCCGATCATGTTGATCGACGAGGCGCGGCCGCTAGATCATCGGGCGATTGATCGGGATCACCACAGGTGAGCCCGAAATCGCCCAAAGATGATCCATTCTTAAATTGCAGAGCAACTTTGGGCGCAAAGGCAAGGCGTGCGTGTTTGAGCTGGTGATCCGTACTTTGCGCCCGTTGCTCTGGGCTAGATTTTCGCTCAGCGCGTCTACGGGTCATAGAAAGCGCCGCGTGCGGCCTTACCGGTCAGTCTGACTTGACGTTGCTCATGAGCCGCTAGTCGCCATCCATTTTCAACTTTAGCGAAAATTAACTTTCTTCAAACGGCTGCAATCCCCGGTTGAGCGAATTCCGCCTCGCCGTTCCATCAAAATTGAACAAAGCTTTTCAACGCATTAGCGATAGCGCCGCGCCGCGTACCCCAAGCAGATCGTTAACCAAAGGTTACGCTCAGTGTTGCGCACTGTGGCCATCTTGCTTGTGATCACGATTGCGCTATGGCACCCACAAATCGTATCGCGTCTTTGTTTAACCATAGTTTGGAGTTGAGGGTTTCATGTCACGTAAGCGTTCGCCGGCCCAAGATGAAGCGATTGTTGAAAAAACTGGCGAAGACAGCCCTGCGCCAAACCGCCGCAAATTTCTTCTCTCCGCCGCCGCAATTGGCGCCGGGACTGCGGCCGCAACCACCGAGGCTGTAGCTAACGCGACACGCGGTTCCTGGGTCGAAGATGACACACCCCTGAAACGCCGTCGCGGCACGGACGGTCGGTATAGCGATTATTTCGATAAGCGCCTCGACCGCCTGACCGACATGGGCAAAAAGTCCCAAGGCGCCAAATGGTGGGAGTTCGACACCTACATCACGCCGACGGAGTCGTTCTTCATCCGCAACGAGGCCCCGCATGTGCCGCGCGCCCGGTGCGACAGCCGCGTGCACCCTGATCACTGGAAGTTGAAGATCGAGGGCAACGCGGTCTCTCGCGAATTGACGCTGACCTACAACGACCTGCTGAAACTGCCGTCGCGTACAATCGTGGCGACGCTCGAGTGCGCGGGCAATGCGCGCACGCTGTTTTGGGAGCAGGACACCTACAAGACCGGCAAGAACACGGCGAAGAAGCAAGTCGGCGGCAACAGCTGGGGTCTTGGCGGGATCGGTCAGGCGGAGTGGACCTACGTGCCGCTCAGCGTGATCATGGACATGGTCGGCGTCAAAAAGAACGCCAAGCAGGCCCTGTTCTGGTCGGGCATCGACAAGGACCCCAAGAGTAAGGGGCCAAGCTACACCGGACGCGGCCACCCGATGGACGACATCTTTGCGCGGCCTGACGACATCGGGCTTGCGTTCAAAATGAATGGGTCTGACCTTGGCGCTGACCACGGCGCGCCCGTGCGCATGATCGTACCCGGGTGGTGCGGTGCAGCATCCATCAAGTGGCTGACGAAGCTCAAGTTCGCCGATCACAACTTCTGGGCGGTGTTGAACTCGCGCAAGCACGTGTTCAAGGGCCCGATGTACGCACCGCCGACGCCTGAGCCGGGCGACGAATTCCTCTACGTCCGCCCCGATGAGATCCACGGCCCGGCCGCCGCCTGGTTGAAGCCGAAATCGCTGCTGACGCTGCCGATCGTGATCGAGCAGGACTACAAGCGGCCGCGTGATTACCCGCTTAAGCGCGGGGAGTTGCCGACCGTCGCAGCCGGCCTGCAGACCATGAAGGGCTTCGCCTGGGGGCCGGAGTACGGCATCCATAAGGTCGAGTACCGCATCGATGGTGGCGCCTGGCGCGAGGCGCGGATCGTTCCGCCGAACTTGGGCAAATACACCTGGGTCCGCTTTGAATTCCCATGGGAAGCGGTCCGTGGTCAGCACGTCATCGAGACGCGCGCCACCGACAATGGTGGTCAGGTCCAGCCGCAGACCGTGCCTTACAACACCGGCGGTTTCGACTTTTGGGCCGTGCCTCGCTTCGACGTGAAGGTGGTCTAGATCATCTCAGCGATTGCTCGGGATCAACACAGGTGAGCCCGAAATCGCCCGATGATGATCTAAAACTTAAGTGCAGAGCAACTTTGGGCGCAAAGGCAAGGCCTGAGTGTTTGAGACGGTGACTCGCACTTTGCGCCCGTTGCTCTAAGTGGCGCCTGCGCGGCGCCGAACGTGTTGGCTTGTCGCGCGGGAATACGCCTCCCGCGCGCGTGCATCGAGATCATCGGGCGATTGATCGGCAGGGCCAAGATGGTCTGGCAGACTGTCATCTCCGTTTCATACGGAGCGTGCAACGCTCAATGCGCTGAAAATTCAAGCGAACTGCGCACTTGCGGTAGCCGCACCGCAGCACGTTATTAACTTGACGTGTAGACAAATTGTCTCAACTTATATCGTACCACGCCTCGTCGGCGTGTCGAACGTGAGAGGGGCGAGATTATGAGCCTGAAACGCTTGCACAGTGCAGCGCGCGCCGCCGGCTTTGCCATGGCAGCACAGGACGACATCGCCCCCCCGCTTGAACCGTTGAGCCCTGACGAACTCGCCAAGGCCCGGCTCGCAACCCAGCTGCAACTTCCCGCGCCCGCTTCGTCGAGGTCTGCGCCGGTGGCTGCGTCTGCGTGGTTTGCACCGTTCTCCGGCTACTTTTCAGCCCGCGGCACGGCCTAAAGCTGCCTTCTCCGCAGATCAGGATCGCTCGCAAGGCTCGATCGCCCCGTTGTCGAGAGACTTCCTGGTGCCGTGGTCTGAGGCTACCTGCGCGCGCACAGGCGTGAGCGCTCGCATACCCCCCCGAGAGCATGCCTGACCGATTGCGACTTGCATCAGCCCCTCATCTCGCGATACATGCCGTGAGGGGAAAACAGTTTCCTGGATGACACGGCCTTTCTGGCGCTGCTGATCCGATGAGCCTGTCTGGCGAGGCTTGTCCAACGAGGCCAGTCTGACGGGAAACATGACACCGCGCGCTGCGTGGGGGGAACAGCGCCTCGCCGAGGAGGCTTCCTTATGTCGACATGGAATCGCCCGGAAATCGTTTTCGTTGTCCTCATCGCCTGCGCCATCGTTGCGTTCGGGGCAGCAGCTTCAATGGTCTGACGTTCGATCACAGACGGTGTGCGTCGCCGCGCGCAGTGCAGCCATGGCTTCCGGTGCCACCATGGTCTCGGCAAGCCATGCAACCGCGCGATCGTAGTTGAAAGAAATCCATAGGTGCCCTGCCCCCTCCAACCGATATAGCGTCGCGGCGGGTATCGTCGCAGCCAGCGTCTCGATCGGCGCGAGCGGCACATTGGTGTCGACAAGCCCCATCCAGATGGCGGTTGGGCAGGCGATGGCCTGAGGCGCGAACGTCCAGGGCTCAGCAAATTGCGCCATGTCGAGCGCGGGGCCTTCGCAACGCCCCACGAGCCCCCCTTCGAAGGCGCGCACCAACCGTGCCCGCGTGGCAGGATCACACGCCACGTCACGATCGACCGCAGGCGCACGCGCCGTCGCAACCCGCATGGCAAGCCACGGGGAGACTTTCAAACCGAGTCGAAAGGCCCTGAAGATCGCACGCACCGCCGCTTGGCGCGGCCCCAACCGCAAAAAGCAAAGCCGATGGAAAGCGCTCATCGGCGGCGCCGTCCCCGCGGCGTCACGCAAGGGGGCAACGGGTGCAGCCAGAGCCAGCGCCGCGACGTCCGCGTTGTCGGCCGCCAGCGCACAAGCGAACGGTCCAGCGCCCGAGACGCCCAAAAGGCCGTAGCGCCCTTCATCGCCGCGCGCCCGGCGCACTGCTGCCACATCGGCGCGCAAGGCTGACACCGTATCGTGATGGGGCGCTGGTGGAGAGGTGCCGCCGTAGCCCGGGCGATCGAGCGCGACGAGGGTGAGACCAAGCTCGGCGGCTGTTGCATGCGCGGCCGTGAACTTCAACCGCGAGCCCGGCGTGCCATGCAGCGCGATCACCACGGGGCCTCGCTTCGCCCCCATCAGGCGATAGCGCACGGTGCGGCCATCGGGATGCTGGACGATCTGATCGGTCCCCGGCAGCGCTGGGACGGGCTCATCTACGCGCATCACCGCCGCCTCACGTCAGCATATGCACAGCGAGAAGGGCCAGAACGATCGCCAGCAGCGACCAGCGCAGCACGATGCACGTGTTGCAGCCGCCGCCGAATCCCTCGACGCTGTGCCCCTCGCCGCCAAACCCGTCGGCCTCTTGCTGGTCAGCCTCTTGCCGGTCGTCGCCACCATGCCCCTCAGCTCGGGGTCCGCTGGGCCACGCTTGCGGATGCCACCTGCCCGGATCGCGGCTGCTCCCTCGCTCCATCGTTGACGCCTCACCCTCAGCACGTCACCGTTCATTAGAAGAACGTGCACCTTCCAAGCGTATTCTTCGTCGGAACGAGACAACCACGTGATCCGCACGACCATGGCGACAGAGCACAAAACGACACGCCGCAAAAGCGTGGTTCAGCGCAACCCTGCCCCGCGCTACGGACGGGCTTTCATCGCAATCTTCGGCGGCGCGCTTGTGATGTTTGCTGCCCAGCAGGCTTGGCAGCGCGCCGGTTGGAGCACCGCTTTGCCCGGCATTTCCTGGCCGACGGCGTCGACCAGCCGCAAGGCCGCTTCCAAGACCCGCCAGGCCAAGCTCTTCACGTTCGATCGCGATGATTTTGGCGGCAGGCGCGTGTCCATCAAACGCAGCCGCACCCGGCGCGGCGGCGACAGCCAATGGCTGCTGTTTGGGCGGATGTCCAGGGCTGGCGCCAACGGCGGCTTTCAGGTGGCGCTGGCGGGCTCAAAGCGCGGCTTCCGTGTCCAGGGTCTGGATGAGGCGCTGGCAATCGCGCACCCGATGAAGCATGCGAGCGTAAAGCATACCGGGCGCCACTTTGTGCTGACGACGAAGCTTGGACGGTTCCGCGCCATCGAGACCACACATAACGTGGTGGAGGGGCGCAAGACCTGTTTGTCGTTCCTGCGCACGCAACGCGATCGCCAGATCTTCATGCGCGGATGGTCGTGCGGCGCGGCAGGTCAGCCCCACACCGCCGTCTCCGTGGCCTGCAAAATCGCCAAGGTTAAGCTGGCCAAGAGTGTGCTTGAGCGCGCCAATGGCGACCTGACGACCGGCACCGCCTGCAACGCCCGCGAAGTGTTCGACCGCGGCGAATTCACAGGCCGCCGCGGTCGGTAGTTTGCATGGGGTCGGTTCGCTTCGGGCTGAACGACCCGAAGCGGATGAACGAAGCCGATGAACTCTGGCCCCAGGCCGCCGGTCAGCGCTTGACGCGGTAGGTCTGGTGACACTCCTTGCAGTTCCTCACTGCGACGCCGAAGGCTGCTGCGAAGGCCTTTTGCCCCTTGCCGGCAGCCGCACTGGCCGCCTCGGCATCGGTCTTCAATTTCATCAGACCGGCTTCGAAATTTTTCCAGTCCGACCAGATTTTCGGGCCCGCGGTGGTGTCGCCCTGACCGGAGCCTTCCGGGAAGAGCTTCGCCACGGCGACCGCGTTCGCAGCGATCAGGTCCATGTGCTTTTTCGCAGCCGCCGCGTCGAACGACCCGCGCAACAACTGGCTGGAGGCTTTCGCAGCGCCACCGATTTCTTTGAACTTCGCTTTGCGCTGCTGGATGACGTCTGCCGACGCGGTTGTAGCTGTGAGGGCGAAAAGGGTTAGGCCAACAAGCGCTGAAGTGAGTCGCATCAAGGATCTCCTGTGCTGCCGCGGTTCACGCGGATCTGCTGCATGGATACGTAATCCCGCACCACCGTGGCGGTGGCCGGTGACGTGACGCATCAAGATCGTTCGCGAAGCTTAAACGGTTTGCGCGCCGTTTTCGACCATTGTGTCGCACCTGCCCCTCCGAAAAGACCGTCGATCGCGCGCACGCACGGGCTGAACGCGAGCGCAGCGATGGTCGCTAACGCAAATGTGAGCGAGGTCCCCCAGGCTTCGATCAATCCGCCAACGATGATGAAGAAGAGCGCGAACGAGAGCATCGACAGCATGCTGCCACGGTAGAACGAGGCGAGCGTTGCGTGGCCGTTGCGCGCGAAGCTGAAACTTCCGATCACGGTCAGCATCACCGGGTAGGTCGCAACGATGCCTGCGAGGATGGGGCCGAGGCGGGCCGCCAGCGCGGTGATCGCGCCCACCATCGCCGCGGTTGCGAGCATGCGCACCACGATGTCCCACCAGGGCATCGAGGCGTCCGGTATGGTGGTTGGCTTCGGGATGGTGATCGCAGCAAGAACAAGCATGCCGGACGCAACACCGGCCGCACCGACCAGATCGAGCCCCACCGCGTCCTGCGCCGCAACAAGGAGCGCGTTGACGCCGCAGAAGGAAATGATCGCGCCGACGAGCGCTGCAATAAGTACGCGCCGTCGACGACGCTGCGCGCCTCGCGCCCACGAGGCGATGGTGACGAAGGCCATGCAGAAGGCCGCACACCCCGCTAGCGCGAACAGCACGCCGATGCAGGCGCGGGCGGCAAACGCTGGTCCTTGCTCGAGCGCGATGAAAAACGCGATCGGCGCGGTCATGATCGGAAAGCCGATAAGCAGTCCCGCAACGCTTGCGCCATAGCGCCGCGCGATCAGCGAGATGATCCCCACCAACAACGGCGTCACGGTGAATTTCAGCAGGGCAAAGACGCTCGGCGTCATCGAGAGTACGTGTTCCTTGAAGTCGATGGCGGCGCTCACCGGGTTTCGCGTCGCCGCCGCCTGGGGCAGACTGAACGCGACGCGATTGCTCTCAACAAGGAGTGCCCCATGAGCGTGCCCGCCGCCACCCTCGACAGCAAAACAACCACCACCGTCGCCATGAAGGGCGGCGGTTACTATTCGCAGCGCACGCTCGGCGCCAAGCACGTCATCGATAAGGCGACCCCGATGTTGCTGGACGCGATCGCAGCCTTACCCGAACCGCCGGCAGGCCAGCCGCTGCACATCGCCGACTTTGGTGCAGCCGACGGTGGCACGTCGCTTGAGGCGCTGTACCGGGTGGTCGAGGCCGCACGCGCGCGCATGCCCGATCGGCAGATCTTGATCACTTACACGGACCTGCCGAGCAACGATTTCTCACAGCTCTTCCGCACCGCACTGGGCCTCGATGGCGATCCCGCCCTGAGCGCGATCAAGAGCTTCGACGGTGTCTTCGTGCATGCGTGCGGCATCGGCTTCCATCAGCAGTTGGTGCCCGATGCGAGCCTTGATCTGGGCTTCTCTGCGACCGCCATGCACTACGTTTCCGACAAGCCGTGCGAGATCGAAGACCACGTCCACATGGTCGGCGCGAGCGGTGATACGCTTGCCGCTTACGCAGAACAGGCCGCCGCTGATTGGGAGCGCATCTTGCTGGCGCGCGCGGCGGAACTGCGCCCGGGCGGGCGGCTTGTTTTCATGAACTTCGGCAAGGACGAAGCCGGCCGCCACTTGGGCCACACCGGCGGCGTCAACATGTTCGATACGTTCAACAAGCACTGGGCTGCGATGCGCGATGAGGGCTTGATCACGGCGGATGAATACCGCGACGCTTCATTCCCGCAGTTTTACCGCACGGTGGATGAGTTCTGCGCGCCCTTTAACGATGCACAAAGTGCGGTCAGCCGGGCGGGCCTGCGTCTTGTTTCCGCGCAAACGGGCGTGGTGCGCTGCCCCTACCAGCAGGCGTTTGAAGCGGCGAACGGCGCGATGGACCCGCGCAGCTTCGCCCGATCGCTGATCCCGACGATGCGCTCGTGGAGCGAGACCGTGTTCGCCAATGCGCTCGATCCAGCGCGGCCAGCGGATGCGCGCTTCGCCCTCGTCGATCAGTTCTATCAGCGCTACGAGGATGAGGTCGCCGCTTCGCCGCAGGGCCACGCGATGGACTACGTGCACTGTTATTTGGCAGCAGAGAAAGTGAGCTGATGGCAATCTTGTCAGGCCAGCCGCAACCGCCCGGCATGCACGTGGCGCAACTGAATGTGGGGCGGGCGATTGATGATCTTGAAGGCGCGACGCTGGCGCCTTTCATGCAAGCGTTGGACGCGATCAACGCGGTGGCCGAGCGCAGTGATGGTTTCGTGTGGCGCTACCAAACGGAGGCGGGGAACGCGACCGATCTTAAGCTCACCGATGATCCCCGCTTCATCGTGAACCTGAGCGTGTGGGAGACGCCGCAAGCGCTTGAGCACTTCGTTTGGCAGACCGTCCACCGCCGCTTTTACGAGCGCAAGGCTGAGTGGTTTGAGCCGCTTGCGAAACCGCACTTCGTGATGTGGTGGGTGCCGGAGGGCGCACGGCCGACCCCGCAGGAGGCTTTGGCCCGGCTCGACCTGCTACAGCGTCAGGGCTCATCGCAGGACGCGTTCGGCTGGGAAGGTCTTGTGGCGCTGACGCGTTGGCGTGAGGCGCGCTGCGGGTGACGCGCTAGATCATCTCAGCGATCGATCGGGATCACGATAGGTGCGCTCACGTGGACCAAGCGTGATCGATGTAGCGTGCGCCGTCTGCCAAGTTGAAATGGCTCAAGTGATACGTGCGCGCGCCATCGGGCGTGACGGCCTGCGTCACCGTTCGGTTCCACGCGGGTGGCGCGGGCGCGCCCGCACCGACGTAGGCACTGGCACTGGCACTGGCACTGGCAAACGCTTCGCGCAGAACTCGCCCGTCGACGCCAGCCCCGATGTTGGCCTCGGTGCCAGCCTCGATGTCGTGGCCCAGCAACGCCATCACGGTTGGCGCGATATCGACGAGGCCCGCCGGCGTGTCGATGTGCGCACAGGCGAACGCCTTGCCCGCGAGCACCAGCACGTTGGACATCTCCTGACGGCTCAAACCGCCGTGGCAGCCCCCGCCGATCGGATAGCCCGCGTCATGCGTCGTCATCCCGTAAAAGCCATGCGCGTTGGCGCTCTCATCGCCCGCGCACACGAAGGCGATGTCCGGCGCGTGCGGGTGGTCGATGAAAACATCGGCGAGCGTGAACGTGCCGGCGTGGGTTGAACGCGTGAAGAGCGGCCCGGCGAACGCTTGGCCTTGCCACCACGCGATGAGCGCGCGCTCAAGCTGCGTGCGCTTTGCCTCATCTGGCGTGCGCAGCCAGAAGCCGCCCGCGTTATCGCCCACCACCACCACGTCGATGCCCGGTCCAGGCTGCCCCGCAGCCGCAAAGCCCGCATCCTGCAACCGTGCGACAAGGTCGAGCGGCGCACCGCGCAACGTGATCTGTCCGTGGTCCGATAGCGCGATGATCGACAGCGCCCCCTCGTCGAGCGCCGCACGATGGTGAGCGATCAAACGCGCCAACATCTGATCGGCATGCGCGATCGCCACGCGTGCATCCTCACTGCCGATGCCGCGAAAATGGAACGTCTCATCGGGCTCGTTCAACCAGAGCAGCATGACGTCCGGCGCATGCACCGGCTCGACGTAACCGAGGTAGGCATCGACCGCCCACCGCGTCCATGCGCGTGCTGGCAAACTGAAAGCGGGCATCGGGCCGACGGCTTGCGTTATCGCAGCCAACGCACCTTCGGGCACCGTCGCTTCCGGCCGACGCATGGCCAGGCGAAAGCGCCCCGTCGTCGCCGCGTCATGGTGAATGAGGCGCCCGCCGCCGGGCGTACCAGCACTTAGCGAGGCATAGCTGCGGCCGACCCGCGCAAGCCGCTCGCTCAACGTGGCCCGCGCCAACAAACGACCACCCGTGCGCAGCGCTGCCGCCTCCAATGCAACGTCATCTTGTGTGTTCAAAACCGCGTCAGGGCATAACGCGGGCGCCATCAGTTTATTGGCCATGATGCCGTGGCCGCGCGGCCAGCAACCGGTGGCTAGCGTGGATTGCGCGACCCGCGTCTCAGACAGAAAAACGCTGCGCATGTTGGTGTAGCGCGCGCCTTTTGACGCCAATGAGCACAGCGTTGGCATGAGCTCTGGCGTCACGCATTCAGGGCGTAAAGCATCGAACACCACGATCAGAACACGGTTTGACAACGATTCCATATGTTGACGTGGCGCTCCCGGACGGCTTGGCTAGGCGTGCAGCGTGCGACATCAAGGCAAGGTTGTGCTTGCTTCTGGTCGCAGCGTTGTTTAATTTTGAGATCGCTGGTCTCAAAAAATGACGTAATGCGCACCAGCGTCTTGAACTCGAACGTGCTTCTTGGAGGAACACGCCCATGACGAAGGTCTTTGATAAGATATCGCATATCTCGCGACGCGACCTGATGAAGGTTGCTGGTCGCTTTGGGTGGTCATCCACCCTCCTGGCCGCCGCCGGCATGACCGGTGTGATGAGCGCCGCCGATCTCGCCAACGCTGCGAACTCAACCTACAAAAAACGCTTCAAGAAGCAGCCGAAATTCAAGCTGAAGTTCGGCGCCGCCGGCTTCAACGAGCGCAACGTGCTGATCGAGCGCTCGGGCGTCCTTCAGTTCACGCAAGACCTGGAAGAGCGCACCGACGGTGAAATCCAGATCGAGTTCATCGGCTCGAACCAGATCTGTGGTCAGCTCAACTGCGTGAAGAAGACCCAGCAGGGCATCATCGACATCTACGCCGCCTCGACGCAGAACTCGGCCGGTGGCGCGCCCTACCTGAACGTCCTCGACTACGCGTACATGTTCCCGACCCGCGCGTCGCAGTACTACTTCTTGTATCACCCGCTCAGCCAGAAAGTGCTGCGCGATCCCATGCGCAAACGCCACGGCATCGAGTTCCTGTTCAGCCACGCGGAACTGCGCGGCATTCAGCTCGGCCTGAAGTGGAAAGATAAGCCGCTCGTGACCAGCGTCACGCAGCTTGCTGGTTCTAAAAACCGCGTCACGGGCACACAGCTCGGCCGCATCGCCATGAACCTGATGAAGCTGAACCCGACGCCGATCGCATGGGAAGAAACGCTGGACGGCCTCAAGCAGGGCCTTATCGACGGCGCTGAAACCTGGGCTTCGGCTGTGGCTTACGCCAACATGTCGCCGGTGGTTTCGCAGTGCATCGACCTTGAGTTCTTCTGCGGCACCGAGCACACCGCCATGAACGGTAAGACGTTCGACAAACTGGGCGGCACGCTGCAGGACGCTGTGATGGAATCGGCTTACCTGAGCCAAGTCCACGTCCAGGCTGCCAACGAAGCGGCCCTGGTCAACACGGTCGGCTTCTCGAACCCGCAGCACCCGAACACGATCTTCGCGAAAAACAACGTGCGGGTGTCGTTCCTTTCGGCTGCAGCGAAAAAAGAAGCCGAAGAGATGTGCTCACCGGAGTTCCAGCCCAAGCCGTGGGAATCCTGGCGCGAGCGGATCAACGGCTGGTCCGGTGGTCAAGACACCTACAAGCTCATCTACGATTGCGCACGCGAGATCCCGCGCAACACGCTCGCCGAAAATGTCGAGCCGCGTCGTTGGTGGAAAGGCTAAGCCGCGAGGCTTTGCACAAGAGGGCGGGATCGCAAGGTCCCGCCCTTTCTGCCTTAACGCAACGCTCAACTTTCGCGTGAACGAGCCGGGCAAACGCGCCAGCATCTTCGCGCTTATGGAAGCCTCGTCAGCGCCGTCCAGCTGACCGCACATGATGCGCAGGCGATGGCGGGTTGGCGAGAATCGAAGCGAACCATCAGGACGAACGACCACAGGGGAAGCGGCTACGCCATTTATCTTTTCAAATGCGCGCGGGTCGCCACTACGAACAGACGACCAAAAATAAGCATCCACGGGCCGCAGGCGATTTTCGTAACGGCATGCTCTTCAGCGGCAATCGGCGATGGCGCATCTCGTACGGCGCCAGGCGGCCAAAGGCGGAAGAGACGAAAGATGGATGCCTAGGGTTAGGGAACGGCCAACGGGGAGCATGCCATGTGGCTGCTTAGATTGATTGACAATAACATCGAGCGAGCGATCATATTGGTCAGCTACGTGGCGATGGCAGGTATCATTTTCGTCGAGGTGATCCGTCGCTTCGTCCTTAACGAGCAGGCTCCATGGTCGACCACCATCCCGGTCTACTTGTTCCTCTGGATCGTGTGGTTCGGCTGCTCGTATAACGTGAAAATCCGAGCACATCTGAGCTTCGATGAAATCCGCACCAAGCTGCCGCGGACGGGCCAGTTCCTGTGCCTGATGCTAGACGCAGTGTTGTGGATCGTCTTCTCCGGCATCGTCGTCTACTACACAGCACAGCAGGTTCAACTTGCCCGCGATAACTTCGCGATCGTGCAAGGCACCGACGACGTGCTGCAGTGGTGGTTCTATATCGCGACACCGCTCGCGTTTTGCCTGTTGATCTTCCGTGTCCTCCAGAACGTCTACGCGGATGTGAAAGCCTACCGTAGCGGAGCGCCGCTTGCGGTCCAGGTCGGCATCTTTGGCGATGAAGGGAGCGCATGATGGACGGCTATGGTATTCTCGCGATCTCCGCGGCGGTCACGGTCCTGTTCATTCTGGGCGTGCCGATCTTCCTGGTTATCGGATTTTGGGTCGTTGGTGTTTCGCTCCTGATCGACTTCACGCTCGCCAACCTGGGCGTGACGCTGTTTGAGAGCATGAACTTTTTCGGCCTGCTCGCGCTGCCGCTTTTCATCCTGACGGGTGACTTGATCAAGGGCGCGGGCATCGCGAAACGACTGTCCGATTTCGCGTATTCATGCTTGGGCTGGCTGCGTGGCGGGCTTGGCATGGCCTCGCTCGGCGCTTGCGGGCTCTTCGCGGCGATCTCGGGGTCGAACTCGGCGACCACCGCGACGATCGGTTCGATCATGCACCCTGAAATGCGCAAAGGGGGGTATGACACCAACTTCGCGGCCGCCACCGTGGCCGCCGGTGGCACCGTCGGCATCATCATCCCGCCGTCGATCATCTTCATCGTCTACGGCTTCCTGATGAACCTGTCGATTTCCGACCTGTTCATCGGTGGCCTACTGCCAGGTATCATGATGATCCTGGGGATGCAGTTCATCTGCTGGGTGATCTGCCAGTGGAACGGATGGGGTCACCTGATCGACATCCGGCTGGGCCGCATCATCAAGACCGGCATCGGCGCCTGGCTTGGCTTCGGCGCGATCATCCTGGTGATCTGGGGCATCTACTCGGGCAAGTTCTCACCGACTGAAGCGGCCGGCGTGACGGCGGGCTTCTGCGCGATCGTGGGGCTGCTGTTCTTCCCGATCTACCGTATGATCCACGGTGCAACGCTACGTGAACAGGGCATTCCGGTTTGGTCGTCCAAAGTTGACCCGGCCGAACTGCCTTCCGAGCAGTACAGCGACCGCATGGGCGTCATGGAGCGCCTGATCATCCCGGGCTTCGGCCCTAAGGAGTTGCCTGAGCTGATCATGCGCTCCGGGCAGATCACCGGCGTGCTAGCACCGCTCATCGCGATTTCGGTTGTGATGCAGCAGATCCTGACGCTGCTCGGCGCCAAGGACGTGGTGACGCAATTCATCCAGTCGCTGGGTGGGTACTACGCGGTGCTGTTTGCGTGCATGGCGATCGTGTTGATGGCGGGCACCATCCTGGAAAGCTTGCCCAACACGATCATTTTCGCACCGATCCTTGCGCCCATCGCGGCGCAGACGGGGATTGACCCGATCCACTTTGCGGTCGTGTTCCTGATCGGCGACGCTATCGGCTTCATCACGCCGCCCTACGGCCTCAACCTCTACGTGGCCAGCGGGATCACCGGCATTCCCTACTTCCGATTGCTCTACTATACGATGCCCTACTTCTTCGCCTTGATGGTGGTTTGGATCATCGTTGCGGTCTTCCCGTTCTTCTCGAAAGTCCTCTTGACGGGAATCGCAGGGGCAGGTGTCTTCCAGCAGTAACTGTAAGACATGCGCATCCTGTGTCGGTGCGGTTCTTCGTGGATCGCACGGCATCGCGCGTAAACAGAAAGCCGTTTTGCTGAGATCGGCGGTCATCGGGCCTGAATCGCGGTGCCTTCAGGCGACCGATGCACTGTCCGACTGAAACCGAGGGTGCGGCCCGCTACGTGGATCGCCCCTCCAGCACGCGGCTCCCGTGGGAGTGCGATGGGCGAGGACGCCGTCGAAAATGATGCCGTGGAGCCCTTGGACGTCACCGGTCGTGCGTCGACCGGGGTCCGCTCCATCGTGATCCTGGAGGTGCTGGCCCGGGCCGGCACCCCCCTCACCGCTACCGAAATCAACGATACGCTCGGCCTGCCGAAGGCGACGATCCATCGCCTGTGCCAACGCCTCGAGCAGGAACGCCTGATCGAGCGCGACATGGATGGCAAGCGCTACATGCCAGCGCGGCGGCTGGCAGCGCTCGCCCGCGGCACGATGCAGTTCGCCGTCTTCCGGCAGACCCGTCACGCCGTGCTTGACCGACTGTCGAAGGCGGTCGGCGAAACATGCAACATCACCGTTCCTGAAAAAGACGGGATGCTTTACCTCGACCGGGTTGAAACGCGCTGGCCCTTGCGCATGCAAATCCCGATCGAAGGGCGGGTGCCATTCCACGCCACCGCGAGCGGCAAACTCTACCTGAGCAGCCTGCGCCGCACTCAGCGCGAGCGCCTCATCCGTAACCTGTCACTTGAGCCGCTGGCGCCCAACACGATCGTTGACGTCGAGGCGCTGATGGAAGCGACCGATCAAATCGCCCGCCAGAAGTACGGCACTGACGACCAGGAGTTCGTGGCCGGGATGACCGCGATTGCTGTGCCGGTGCTCGATGAGGATGGGCGGTTCGCCGCGACGCTGGCGATCCACGGACCGATGCAGCGCATGAACCTGGAACAGGCGCTTGAGCACCTCGATCGCCTGCGCGAGGCCGCAAGTGACCTGCGCGAGGTGATGATCGGTTAGGTTGGTTCGGCGTCGCGGCTACCACTTCGCAGCTGTCGCCACGTTGCCCCTTACCCTGTCGCCCCTCATTGGATGAAGGGGTTCGATGCCCGCTCCTGGCCGATGGTGCTCGCCGGGCCATGGCCGCAAATGAACGTGTAATCGTCACCAAGCGGCAGCACCTTGGTTTTGATGGCGCTGATCAACGCCTGCGTGTCGCCGTAGGGGAAGTCCGTGCGACCGACCGAGCCGGCGAACAGCACATCGCCCATCAAGATGAACTTCGCTGCGTGTTGCACCATCACGACGGACCCCGGAGAGTGGCCAGGGCAGTGCAGCACGTCAAAGGCGTGGCCCGCGATCCGCAGGTCATCGCCCTCCTGCAACCAGCGATCCGGCTTGACGTTGCGGGCATCCATGATGCCGAACTGAGGGGCGTGCGTCTCGAGGCTATCCAACAGGAACGCATCGTCGCGATGGGGGCCCTCGATGCTGACGTTGAGGCGTTCGCGCAATTCGTCAGCGCCGGCCGCATGGTCGATATGGCCATGCGTCAGCACGATTTTCTCGACCGTGATCCCGGTCTTCTCGATCGCTTCCATAATGCGGTCCACATCCCCGCCGGGATCCACAACCGCACCCACCTTCGATCCATCATCCCAGACGAGCGTGCAATTCTGCTGCAGCGGCGTGACCGGGACG
>JBCBJZ010000004.1:0-52730 GCA_038522635.1 Pseudomonadota bacterium
CACTTCCGCGCCGTTGCGACGCGCTACGACAAGCACGACGGCAACTATCTCGCCCTCGTCAAACTTGCCGCCGCACGTATCTGGATGCGCTTTATGAGTCGGTGACCTAGGCACCCCTCACGGCGGTCCCGATAAGAGGCGACAGCGCGCGGCAGAGCTCCGCCAGATCGTCATCGTCATGCGCGCAGGTCAGCGTCAGCGTCAACCGCGCCATCGTATTCGGGCTCGGATCATCCAACGCTGTCGGTGCCCAGATGCCACCGCGTGCAAGATCATCGCTCAGCGCGGCCAGCGTGGCTTCACCGCCCGCGAACAGTGGATAGATGTGCGAGGCCTGGATACCGATGCTGTCGTTGGCATCGGTCGCGTCGCGCGTCGCGCTGCCCGTATCAGCGGGCAGGCCAAGCGCCTTCAACTGCAGCGCCAGCCCCTGAGCCTTTTGCTGCAAATGCGCACGCTCGCGCGCCATCCGCGGGATCAACTCGATCATCGCATCGAGCGCGCCGAACAGGGCTGACGCCTGCGCCGGCTGACCGAGCAACGCACGCGCCCGGCGTGCCGCATAGGTGATGAGGGGGCTCGCCCCCACCGCGAAACTCGCCGGCGTTCCAAGCGTCCCCGCGCAAGACGCGATCACCAGATCGGCATCCGCACCCACGCCGCGTCCCGCTTCACCCGTGACGCCCATGCCGTGCGTGTCATCGATGATCAGCAACGCGAGATAGTCCTGCGCAACAGCCTTCAGACGTGCAGCGTCACACACCGCGCCCGTGTTGGCGAACACGCCCTCGCTGAGGATGTAGCGCGCCGTGGTCGCATGGCGATCCGCGTGAAGGCGCTGTGCGAGATCATCGGCATCGCCATGCCGGTAAAGCTGCGGTTCAAGGCCCAGATGGCTCAGGCTCGCGCGCAAGCCTGCGTGGCAGGCTTCATCGGCGTAAATCAAAGGGCGATGACGCAACACCAGCGGATCGAGCAGCGCGGGCAACACCGCGTTGTAGATGTCGTTTGGCGCGTTGAGGATGAGACCTGCCGCGTGGCCAATGAACTGCGCCAATTTGCGCTCAACCCGCTCGTAGGTGCGCAGTTGTTCGTCGTAAAGGTGGACCGCACAGCTTTCGCTGGACCAGCGCGCGCCCCAGGCTGCGGCCCGATCAAGCACATCGGGATGCGATGCGAGACCGAGCACATCGCCGCTTGCAAAATTGATCAACCGCCGGGCTTTGCGCGCACCCCCAAGATCAACGGCGACCGGTTGTTCGTGACCACGCGGCTGCGTTCCACCATGCCCAAGCGTCGTGAGCCGCAATGCGGCTTCAGGCTTGCGATGTGCCGCTGCGCTCGCGGGCACCGGGCCCCGGCCGTCCGCAGCTTCGGTGTCAGTACGGACGCCTGCGTGCGCGCCAAGCGCCTTTAGCCAGCGCTCATAGGGTTGCTGCGGCACCGGCGTTTGCGGATTACCCGCTCCGCGCGCGTCATCGCCGGGCTCGTCAGGCTCGTGCGGCATCTGGGGGGCTGCCATCGTGTCCTCCGCCGGTTGCGCGGCATCATCCATCGGCTGAGGCCGTGGGCATGAATGCGCCATTGTCGCCGTCTGGGCCGCCATCTGGGCCGCCAACTGGGCCGCCTTCGCGGCTGCCTCGGTGAACGCGACGGGACGCCATCAAAACTGCGGAACTAAGGCCTTTCGTTATCGAAACAGAAAAGCTGCTTGCGGAAAATCGGGGCGATCACACGCATACCGCGTGACACAGTGCCGGCGAGGCCTAAGCCTCAGGTTGTTGATAAGTCCGGCCCGATGCTCTTGGTGGGCAGCGCAACAAGTCCGCGCGATCTCACGCTTCTTCGATCAGCGCTTCCAACGTCTCCAAGCGGTCCGCTTCCAAAGCCGGCTTATCCCATCGGATGCGATGCACCCGGGGAAAGCGCATTGCGACCCCCGACTTATGGCGTGTGGATCGTTGGACCGCATCAAACGCCACCTCGAGCACCAACTGCTGTTCGACCGCGCGGACCGGCCCGAATCGATCAACCGTGTTGTTGCGCACGAAGCGATCGAGGTCGCGCAACTCCGCATCCGTGAAACCGGAATAGGCTTTGCCGACCGGCACCAGCTCATCAATCCCGTCATCGGTTTTGCGCCACGCGCCAAACGTGTAGTCGGAATAAAACGAGGAGCGTTTGCCCGAGCCGCGCTGCGCATACATCATCACGCAATCGAGCGTCAGCGGCGCGCGCTTCCACTTCCACCAATGACCCTTCGGCCTCCCTGCAAGGTAAGGGCTATCGCGGCGCTTCAACATCAGCCCTTCGATGGAGGCCCCGCGCGTCTCTTCCCACAAGGTGCGCAGTTCGTCCTTCGAGGGGATGGCGATCAGCGTTGAAAGGTCCGTGTGCGCGGGCCCGTGCTCGGCGTGCCAGGCCTCAAGGCGGCGGCGGCGTTCCTCAAACGGCAACCCGCGCAGGTCTTCACGATCGAGGAACAACGCATCGTAAAGGCGCAAGTGGGCCGGGAACTCAGCCAGCATTTTGCGCGTCACAGCCTTGCGGTTCAGCCGCTGCTGCAGGTCATTGAACGGTGCGATCACGCCATCCCGCACGATCAGCAATTCGCCATCCAGTACGGCGTGCCCTTTGAAGCCGGCGCAGGCATCGGGAAAGCCGCGCGAGATATCATCGCCCGTGCGCGAAAACAAACGCGCATCGTCATCGCCCACCGCGACCTGTACGCGAATGCCGTCCCATTTCCATTCCGCTGCGACCGTGTCGACGTCGAGCGCTTCCCAGTCGGGGTCCTCGAGCGGATGGGCAAGCATCATCGGCCGGAACACCGGCGCATCACCGGGATCGGGCCGGGGGCCGCGCCCTTCCAGCCAGGCAAACAGCTCAAGGTAGGGCGGTGCCAAACCGTGCCAGACCTCTTCGATGTCATCGACGCTGATCTCCTCAGGCCCAATCCTGGCGAGCGCGGTCTTGGCCAGACGGGCCGATACGCCTACGCGCAAGCCGCCCGTCATGAGTTTCAAAAGCGCCCAGCGCTCGTTGACGTCGAGACGGTCCAGCCAGCCCGCCATCAGATCGGGCAATTGCGCCCGTCCCGCCAGTTCAAGCGTCGCCACCACGTCGCTCAGCTTGAGGTCATCGCCAACCGGCGGCCCACCCGCCGGCGGGTCGGGCCAGACCAGCGCCACCGTCTCAGCCGTATCGCCCACATAGTCGCGCGAAAGCTGGAACAGCAGCGGGTCAAGTCGCGTCTCCATCAGTGCACCGATCGTGCGGCGCACCGGCAGCGAGACCGGCAACCCATCGGTCAGCACGGCGAGCGCATAGCCGCGGTCGGGGTCAGCAGCCTCGCGCAAATAGTCTTCGAGCAGCCGCAGTTTGGCGTTGCGGGCGGGCGTATAGACCAGCCGGTCAAGCAGCGCTGAGAAGAGCTTCATTCCGCTTCGTCTTCCCGGCCGATCAACGCCAGCGCACGTCCGCGTTTGCCCATCAGCGCGATCTGATGCACCAGCGCTTCTTCCCGCCCGTGCGTCACCCAAACTTCTTCAGCCTCGGTCTCTTCGATCGTCTTGATCAAGCCCGGCCAATCGGCGTGATCGGAAATGATGAGCGGCAGCTCAACGCCACGTTGGCGCGCACGCCCGCGCACCCGCATCCATCCCGACGCGAACACCGTGACGGGATCGGCGAGCCGCCTCGACCATCGGTCCTGCAACGCGCTTGGCGGTGCGATCACGATCTCACCGGCCAGCTTATCGTCGGGGCGCTCAGCGACCAGTTGCAAAGGCCCAAGGTCGACGCCGAGGTCCTCATAAAGCGTGCAAAGCTTGGCGACCGCGCCGTGCAGGTAAATCGTGCGCGCGTACCCCGCCTGCCGCAACAACGCGATCACCCGCTGCGCTTTGCCAAGCCCATAGGCACCGACGAGGTGCGTCCGTGCGGGAAACTGCCTGTACGAGGTGAGCAGCTTGGCGATCTCACGTTCCGCCGGTTCGTGACGGAACACGGGCAAGCCGAAGGTCGCTTCGG
The DNA here is from genome assembly GCA_038522635.1 of Pseudomonadota bacterium. Lineage (GTDB taxonomy): Bacteria > Pseudomonadota > Alphaproteobacteria > Rhizobiales > Hyphomicrobiaceae > JBCBJZ01. The sequence continues at coordinate 4,033 of JBCBJZ010000004.1, forward strand.
TTACAAAGACATCGCAGGTGACGAGCGCAAACGACGCGCAGGTTGGATCGGTATCGCGCTTGTAGTCGCCCGAAACCACCGCGCGCTGGCCGCGGTAGTCCAACACAACCTGGGCGCTGCCGAGCACGTGACCGGCCGGGACGAGGCGCACGTCGACACCGCCGATGCGTTCGCTTTGGCCATAGGCCAGGGGTTCACGCACAGCCCCTGCCCCCTCACCCAGCCGCAGCGCCATGATCGCCAACGTTTCAGGCGTCGCCAGCACCGCTTGGTGGCCGGGGCGTGCGTGGTCGGCATGGCCATGGGTGATGATCGCGCGATGCACACCACCTGGGGGATCGATGAAGAAGTCACCCGGCGCGCAGAAGAGCCCACGCTGCGTCGGGTACAGCCACCGGTCGATGCCTTCCGCGCCTGCCATCTTGGGTTCAGTGTTCCTGTTTTGCGGTGCGGCCAGCCGGATCGGTCCATCTGTCCGGGGTGGTGGTGCTCTGACGATCACTTCTAGTATTGGTTGATTTAAGTTGGAGACAATCGCGCATAAGTAGCTAAATCATTGATTGATCATAAGTTTTTGTTGACGGACACCGTCCGTTGGCCTGCCCTACACGCCTAGCGTGTGGTGAGCGTTCGATGGTGCTGCGTTCAACAACTTGGCTCAAGTGTGCCGGTGCCATGGGGCGGCGTCTGGTTGCTCGTGTTTGCGCAAGTGCCCATGCGCCTCAGCGAAGCGACAGAGCCTTTCATCATGTCATCCGACCCGCGTTGGCAAAAGCGTCAAGCCTCCTCATTGCGGCTACGATCGGGCTGGTAGCGCTCACCCCCGCGACCGCTCAACAGGCCACCTCCGCATCGCCTCTTTACGGCCCGCCGCTGATGGCCGACCTGCACCGCCAGATCATGTGGGGCGAAACCTGGTTCGGCGCCCGCTTCGATGCTGACGGCTACGCGCTCTACAGCGGTGCCACGGTGGCGCCTTTCTCCGACATCGCAAGCCCAGGCTTGCGCCTTCGCGCAACCGGTGGGCGCACCCGCTACACCTACGAAGGCCTGCGCTTCATCAACGGCGCCAACCGCCAGCTTGCGTTTGAAGCCAACGGTTCGTTCGCCGACGCCTTGCTCGGTTACCAGGGGCGTTACGGACCGCTGACGTGGAAGCTTTTCGCCGGCTACAGCTACGTGGTCCACGAAACCGCGCCTTTTGATGTCACACACCCGCTCGCCACGCCCCAACACGGCGCCAAGGTGGTGGCGGAGGCATGGCTGAACCTGCCGGCTGCACGTTGGCTCGCCATCGACCTTGAAGCCGCCACCATCGAGAACGCCGCAGCGCTTTCGATCCGCTTGGGTCAGAAAGTGCGCCCGACGCTCTCGTTCGGGCTGGAAGCTGGCGGCTATCTGACGCGCAGCGGGCGTGGCGGACGCCTTGCGCTCTTCGCACGCTACGCACGCGAGTGGGGCGAAGTCTCAGTTGCGGTCGGGGCTGCGGGCGAGGTCAGCGACACACTGGAGGTGGATGACGTTGCGCCCTACGTCGGCCTTTCGGTGCTGACGCGGTTTTGACACGGGCATAAACCCTTGCGTTGCTGCACGAATTGCGGCCCTCATGGTGCTTTACGCGGCCTGGATTTTGATCGCCAGGCCCAGCGTTAACGCCATTGCGTGCCCCAGCAAAGCAAGGTTTGCCCGATGAAATCGCTCCTGGTTCCCGTCGATGACAGCGATGCCATGGCGCCCGTGTTCGACCTGGCCCTCGCCTTCGCAAAACGCTTCAACAGCCAGATCGATGGCGTTGCCCTGCGCCCCGTGTTCACCGAAATCGTCGCGCCTGACCCGATCGTCGCGGTGCCGATCCCACCGGCCGATTGGAACGAGAGCGCGTTTCTGCAAGCCACCCGTCAGCGCTTTGAAGCCTACTTCGACGCCAAGGGTGTGCGGCGTGCACCGGCAAACCCAAAGGGCCTCAGCGATGCCCCGCAAAGCTATTGGCACCACGGCACCATGGCCGATGACGGCTTCATCGGCGCGCAGGCGCGGGTCTATGATGCGGTGGTGCTCGGTCGCCCTGTCGCGGGCGGGGCATCGCCGCGGATGAACACGCTTGAATCGGTGCTGTTTGACAGCGGTCGGCCGATCCTGATGGCGCCACCGCAAGCACCCGCGAGCCTTGGCGAACACGTGCTGATCGCTTGGAACAAGAGCACCGAGACGGCGCGTGCTGCAGCCGTCGCGCTTCCCCTGCTGGCGGCCGCGCAAAAGGTGACGGTGCTAACCGTCGAGAACGAGACGGTGACCGGACCACCGGCGAGCGCGCTTGTCCGCTATCTCGCGTTGCAAGGCATCGAAGCCGAAGAGGTGCACCGCACGCAAGGGGGCCGTAAGCCGGGCGCAACGATCCTTGCCACCGCGCACGAGCGCGGCTGCGATCTCATCGTGAAGGGCGCCTACACGACGAGCCGTTTGCGGCAGATGATTTTCGGCGGACCGACAAGCCATCTGCTGGCAGCCGCCGACATCCCGGTGTTCCTCGACGACTAAATCGCCCGTTGCTCTAACGCCGCTTACCGCGTCCACTTCGTGTCGGTTCGCTTTAGCTTGAAGCGGAACCGACATCTAAGCTTTGTTTTGCCGTTCATCTTTCGCCTCATGTGAGTCCACCTGAAGCGGATGAACTCTAGCTGCGCACAAGCGCGCGCTCACGCCGCAACGCTGGCACCATCAGGAACATGGCGAGCCCAAGCAGCGACGCGGTTGCCCCGAGCGCGAACGAAGCTGTGTAGGCGCCGGTCCATTCGACCAGCAAGCCCGACAGATACGAGCCGCTCCCGGCGCCAAGCCCCAGCGCCAACGAGAGCGTACCGAAGATCGCGCCCACACTGCCGCCTGGAAACAGCAACGTCACATACGACAGGATCACCGGCCCACGCGCGCCTTGCATCAGGCCAAAACACGCGACGAACCCGTAGACGAGCGCCAGTGTTGGGTAGGTGGCGATCGCCATCAGCAGGATGATCCCCGTGATCGACATCGCGTAGGACAGCGTCAGCGCAAGCTTGCGGCCGATCGCATCGGCAAGCCAGCCGATGCTCAAGATGCCTACCACCGAGAGGGCGCCGGTAAAACCGAAGGCGCCGGCCGCGATCAGTGGATCAAAGCCCGCTTCCTGCAGATAGGCGACGGACTGCGGCAGCACGGCATAGGCCGAGACGGACGTGAAGAAATAGGCCGCGAACAAGCCCCAAAACCCACCGGTGCGTACGGCAGCGCTTACTTGCCATCCGCCGGCCTGCGCACGCGCACGCTGCCGCAGCGCGCGCCAGGACCGAGAGCCGCGCGACATCCGGCTGAGCGGCAACGCCATCGTGAGCGGAAACATCGCCAACGTGCCGACGCCCAGCATCATGTAGACCGTGCGCCATCCGTAGACTTGGAGCAGCGCCTGCGTCACCCACGGCACCACAAGCATGCCAAGGCCAACGGCCGCGTAGGGGATCGCCATGATGAGCCCGACCCGCCCCGTGAACCAGCGCGACAGCAGGCTTGAGGCGACCACCATACCGATGGCTGCACCACCGAGCCCACCAAGCAACCCCACGCACAGGTAGTACTGCACAAGCGTCTCGGCGAAGCCGGCAAGCGCGTAGCCACCGCCAAGCGTGACGAGCCCGAAGCCATAGGTGAGACGGACGCCGGCGCGGTCCACCAGCTGTCCGGCAGCCGGTGCTGAGATCCCGAGCACCACCATGTAGAGCGAGTAGGCCGCCGTGATCTCGCCGCGGCTCGCATCGAGGCCGTCCTGCACCGCCAGCAGGAAGACGGCGAACGTCTCGGTGACGCCGCGCGCGATCGTGTTCATGATCAGCGCCAACACCACGATGGTGATGAGCAGCGTGCGCGGGCGATCATCGCTTTGCCCGGCCCCGTGCGACGATGCACCGTCGGGCAACGTTGCCGGTGCGGGCTCGGGCGCAGGTACAGGCGCGGGTTCACGTGCGGGCGCGGCCTCGCCGGACCCCATCGGTTAGCCGATCAACTGGTTCGGCAGCCAGGTGATCAGCGCGGGGAACGCGATCAGCACGCCGATCGTGATCACATCGGCGATGAAGAACGGCAGGATGCCGCGGAACACGTCGGACAGCGGTATGTCCGGTCTGACCCCGTTGACCACGAAGCAGTTCAGCCCGATCGGCGGCGTGATCAGACAGACCTCCGCCATCTTCACCACGATGATGCCGAACCAGATGCTATCGTAGCCGAGCGCCATCATGGCCGGGTGCACGACCGGCAGCGTCAACAGCAACATCCCGATCGCATCCATGAACATGCCAAGGATCGCATAGCCCAGCAGGATGCACAGCAGGATCACGATCGGCGGCGCATCGATGCTGGTCACGAACTCCTGGAACGCGGTGGGAAGGCCCGTGTAGCCGAGGAAGCGCACGAAGATCAGGATGCCCCAGATCAACGAGAAGATCATGACCGTCAGCTTGGCGGTTTCCATCAGCGCTTCGCGCAACGTGCTCATCTTCATGCCGCGGAAGAGGGCGATGACGAGCACCACGAAAGCACCGAGCGCGCCGGCTTCGGTGGGCGTGGCCCAACCGTTGTAGATGGCTGAAATGATGATCAGGACCACCGCGAAGATCGGGAAGGTGCCCGGCAAGGACGCGAACCGCTCCCGCCAGGTGAAGCCGCTGACCGAAGGCGCTGACTCAGGGTCACGCTTCGCGTTGACCATGATGATGCCGGCATAGATCAGCGCTGACACCACGCCGGGGATGAAGCCCGCGAGCAGCAGCCGGCCGACCGATTCTTCCACGATGATCGCGTAGATCACGAGGATCGCGCTTGGCGGGATGAGCGTCGCCAGCGTGCCACCGGCTGCCACAACACCCGCGGCGAGGCGCCTGTTGTAGCCGTACTTGAGCATATCAGGGATGGCGACCCGCGCGAAGACGGCAGCCGTCGCGGTGCTCGCGCCGGAAACCGCCGCGAAGCCCGCGGTGGCAAAAACCGTCGCGACGGCAAGCCCGCCTGGCACCCAGCCGATCCACTTGCGGGCGGCGTCAAACAGCGCCTGCGTGATGCCCGCATGAAAGGCGAGGAAGCCGATCAGGATGAACATCGGCAGCACGCTCAACACGTAAGTGACCGACTTCGAATGAGGGATGGTGCCCACGAGGGCTGCGCCTGATTGCCAACCGATGATCTCAACCACGCCCAGCAGGCCAACGAGGGACGCGGCGAACACCACCCGCACGCCAAGCACGATCATGGTGATCATGGCGGTGACGCCGATCATCCCGATCGTGAATTCATCCGTGAACCCGAAGATCATCGTGGGCGTCCCCCTGAACGCTCGTCAGACTGCCCGTCGGGGCGCCCCTCTCTTGGCCCCTCCGGGCCAGAGCCTGCATCGCCGTCAGCGCCGGGCTGTGGTGCGCCTTCGCCGACCTCGGCGCGCACGCCCTGCGACCCGAACGCATCGCGGATCTCATCGTCCGCTTGAGCGCTCACGCTCTTCATGAGCGGCACGGCGACGGGTACCGCTTTGGGCGCGATCGTCAGCCTGGCAAAGCCGATCGCCTGCAAAGCGAGGCGCAGCCACCAGACGCCGAACGCCACCGGCACCAGCAGTTTGGACGGCCATGTCGGGTACTCGGCATCGATCGTGCTGTCGCCGTTGGTGTAGGCGCGCATGAAGTGGTCCCAGCCGTACCAAACGAGTACGCCGACTACGAACAACGCGAGCAGCGTCCCCAAGCACTCGACCGCCCACAGCGCGCGCCCGCGCAACACGCCGATCAGCATCTCCATCCGGATGTGACCGCCCAGGCGCTGCGTGTAGGCAGCCCCCAGGAACGCGAACGTCGCCATCGAGAGTTCGACGAAATCGATGTAGCCGGTGATCGGCGCTGCGAAGGGACGGAGCGCTTCGAGCGCGAGGCTGTCATAGGCGCTTGGAATGGTCTGCTGCAGATACGTCAGCAGATCGCCCGACTTGCGCAACAGAATTTGCAGCACGCCCAAGAACATCAGGCCAAAGATCGCCAGCGCAGCGATCAAATTGAGCAGATCTTCGACGTAGGCAACGAGGCGATCGAACCGGCTGAGCGTTCGCGCGTCGGCAGGCGTGTCGGCGGGGCCAAGCGTCGCTTCAGGCGTCATCGTTGGGGCGTGCCATGGGACAAGGTGTGGTCAGGAAATGTGTGTGCGCGGGCGATGTGTAACGGTGACGCTGTGCGACAAGAGTTAAGAGTGCCCGCCGTGCGCGTGGCCCTGAAAGCGGGTAAGCCGCACGAACGCACGCGCGGGCCAACGTCGTCGCACGTGAAGGATCGGCAGCGCGACCGCACCGCCGATCCCCAGAGCGAGCGCTACTGCGCGGTACCGCTGCCACCCTTTTTCATCGTGGCGCCGGAGCCGCGGGTCTTCGCCTCATTGGCGAGCTTAAGCAGCGTGTCGAGCACGTTTTGCGCATCGAACTTCGAAGCGTTGGCTTTGACCCACGCATCCCACACGGGTTTGCCAGCGACCTCTTTGAACTTCGCCAGTTCCGCGTCGGTGAAGGTGACCGGCTTCAGCTTCGCCTTGAAGAGGGGCAAGTACTTCGCGTCTGCCTTTTTGTAGGCGTCGACGTAGGCCTTGGCGACTTCCATCTTCAGGTCCATCAGCAGCTTCTGGTACTGCGCAGGCAGCTTGTTGAAGCTGGTCTTATTGAGGACGATCGGGCACTCCGACGTGCCAGGCGTCAGGTTGGTTGTGTACCAGTTGGCGACCTCGTGGATCTTGTAGGCGCCGTGGGCGTAGGTGAACGGGAACGAGACCGCGTCGGCCGTGCCACGTTGGATCGCCGTATAAACCTCGGTCGCGGGCATGGTCTGGCGCACAGCACCGACCTTCTCCATCGCCTTGCCGATGCCGCCGCCGGCCCGCACCCGCAGACCTTTGAAGTCAGCCACGGTGGCAGGGACCTTGCCGCGTCCCAGGAACTCGTACTGCGGCAACAGCGTCGACGCGTAAGCGATCGCGTTCCAGCGGTCCATGTCCTTCACGAGCGCCGGGTGCTCATAGAGCTTGTTGCGCGCGTAGGCCGACACGGCGAAATCGCCGAGCGGCAGGAACGGCATGGTGAAGACCATGAATGCGGGGTTCTTGCCGGGGTGATAGAAGTTGCAGAAATGCGCGGCGTCGAAGGCGTTGATCTTCAGGCCGTCGAGGTTCTCACGCGACTTCGACAGCGTGCCGCCGTAGAAGATCTTGATCTTGAACTTGCCGTCGGTGAGTTCAGCGACGCGCTTGGCCAGATGCTCAACGCCGACCGTAAAGGCCCGCGGCTTGCCCCAAGTTGAAAAGCGCCAGTTGACGGCCGGACCCTCAACTTTGGCGACGGCGTGGCTGCCTGCTTGCGCGGTCGTCGCGCTGAAGCCTGCAGCGATGAGCGCAGCGGCGCCCACACTTAGCGTGGTGATTTTCAAAACACTGACCTCCCAGATTGTCTTGTTTGGTGACGGGGCCGTTGAACCGCGCCCTCTGCCCTAGTGCATCGCAGACGTGATGCATGAACACAACCACTGTTTGTGGCCCTCCAGAGCACTTGCGCATGGTCTTGGCGCCGTCTTGGCTCCCAAAGTTAGTCCGCACCCAAGATTAGCGATGATCTTGGTCGATTTCAGGCCCACCTGAGGCGATCGGGTTTGGGCGCCCGATGATGGCGCGTCGCGTCGCATCTTCAAGCCGAAGCGAACGGACTCTAGATGCGCGTGAACCGCCCCATCGCCTCACTGAACGTCAGGCCGGACCGCAGCGCCGCTTCGGCCTGCGCGTCATCATTGGCAAAGGCCTGCGCCGCTTCGCCGACGGCACGCGCCACCGCCGCTGGAATGCACACGACGCCCGACCCATCGGCCACGATCACGTCGCCCGGGTTCACCATGACACCGCGACAACGGACGGGGCCTTCGTTGATCGCCTCAATCTTCAGCCGCGTGCGCCCGGTCAACGGCGTCATGTGACGGGCAAAGACCGGCAGGCCGTGCACTTCGATCTCTTCACGGTCGCGCACACCGCCGTCGACGACAAGCCCGCCGAGGCCCTTGACCCGCGCGGCCAACGTCGCCATGCCGCCCCACGTCGAAATGGCCTCGCCCGCGTTGTCGATCACCAGGATATCGCCGGCACCCGCGGCATCGATCATGGCACCGACCGCGAAATCGGCGGAAGTAAAGCTGCCGCGCGGCCCGCTCACCTGCTTCACGGTCACCGCACGGCCGACGCATCTTGATCCCGGCACCACCTGGCGAAGGCCGTCGATGACGCCATCGAAGGGCACGTCATCGAGCGCGTTCGCCAGCGTCGGCGTGGCCAGATCGGCGAACAGCGTCAGCGTCGCGTCATCGACCGCCATGGTTCAGCCCTCCTCACGCCAACGGTTACGGGGCACGAAGCCGCTTTGCACCGCTTCACGGGGCTCACGCACATAGACCTCGCGGTTCGGGTGGATGCCAGCGCCACGGGTTGCTGGCACCGCGCTCATACGCATGCGGTGGAGCAAGCGCGTATCGGCATCGCCACAATGGGGATGCAGGCCGCCGTTAGCGGCAACCTCGGCATCCCACGCCGCCTGGCGCGCTTGACGCGTTGCGCCATCATCAAGCGCGGGGCAGGTCAGCTCGTTGGTGTTGAGGTCTGCGATGATCTCATCACCATCGGCAAGGAGCGCGATCGGTCCGCCCACGGCCGCTTCGGGACCCACGTGGCCGATCACCAGGCCGACCGAACCGCCGGAGAACCGCGCGTCTGTCATCAGGGCGACGGTTATCCCCCGCTCACGACAAAGCGTGGTGATCCGCGAGGTTGGGTCGAGCATCTCGGGCATGCCGGGGGCGCCGCTGGGGCCCTCGTAACGCACGATCACCATGTCGTTGTCGGCGAAACTCTCGGGGCGTTCGTTGAGCGTTTCGAGCAGCGCCGCTTCCCCTTCGAAAATGCGCGCACGGCCCTTGAAAACGTTGTTCTCAAGCCCGGTCTCGACGCCTGCCAGTTTCAAGATCGCGGAATGCTCAGGCGACAGGTTCCCCCCCAGCACGCGCAAGCCACCGGTCGGCTTGTAGGGTGCTTTGACGGGATAAACGACTTTGCCATCGGCCGCTTTGGTCTCAAGCCGGGAGACCTGATCGGCGAGCGTCTCACCGGTGCACGTCAGAACCTCACCGTTCAACAGCCCCGCTTCGAGCAACTCGCGCACGATCACCTGGACACCGCCCACCTCGTCGATATCCACCATCGAATAGCGCCCGTAGGGGCGGGCATCCGTGATCACCGGAACCACGTGCTGCGATAGATGATTAAATTCCGCCGGCGTCATCACGTCGGCCCAGAAGTCCGCGTAACCGGCCGCGCGCGCGATCTCCGGCGCGTGCAGCACGACGTTGGTGGAGCCGCCGATCGCCATCGCCACGATTACGGCGTTGCGCAAGGAATCGCGCACCACGATATCGCGCGGACGGGTGCCTGCCTCCATCATGGCGGCGAGGTGGTTGACGAGCGCGGCCGGGAAAGCGTCAAGCCGGCGCGGATCATCGGACGGCGGCGCCACCATCTCCAACGGCTGCATGCCAACGACGCCGATGAACGTCTGCATGGTGTTGTACGTGAACATGCCGCCGCACGAGCCGTAACCCGGGCAGGCGTGGCAGGCGATGCGGAAACGATGGTCCGGGTCAGGATGGCCCGCGGCCTGATAGGCGCTGACGATGTCGAGCGCATCGCCCGTTTCGGGATCGGTGCCCGGGCGGATCGGGCCATCGGACATAATCAAGCCTGGCGCGTTGTGCTCAAGCAACGCTGACAACGTCCCCACCGGTGGCTTATCGCAGGCGACGACAGCGATGGTCCCGGCCATGCCGCTTGCGCTGAGGTGTTCACACAGGCTGTCCTGCGTGACTTCACGCCCGATCAGCGAATAACGCATTTCGCGCGTGCCGTTGCGGATGCCGTCAGACGTCGCGATGGTGTACTCGGGCTGCACGAGGCGGTAGGGCAACGCGCCATCGCCCTGGCCGATGCGCGCCTTCAGCGCCTCATGGATCGCTTCGACCTTCGCCTGCACGCCCATGTAGCACTGGCTGTCGCCCTTGTTGCCGACGACGCCCACCGAAGGGCCGTGGATCAGCTCAGGATCGGTGCCAAGTTCACGCGCGATGCCGATCGTCTGCGCGCTGCGGCCCGGGTGGCGATCGATATGAAGAAACGAGGGTGGCATGAGGGAACTCCGGTTGGGCTGCAGATGAACGTGAAGGCGGGGCACGTTGAGCCCGCGATGATGGACGGTGATCACGCGGTTAAAGCGCGCATGTCGGTTGCCGTTATGGCGAACGAGAGCCGGTGCGTGCAAGTCACGCGCGCTGGTCGAGCCCACGACATGGCCTGTTACGCCTGCCGATCCCTGCGCGTCGGCTTTGACAAGGCCTCAGCCTTCACGCACACCGCAACGATCGCAACCCTGCATCTGTAAGCCCTGGAGCGCCCGTGTCCGACGCGCCCACCACCATGCCCAGCTTCACGCGCGCGGGCGTCTTCGATGGCATGCGCCAAACGATCTGGATCGGCATCTTCGTCATGCCGTTCGGGATCGCGTTCGGCGTGAGCGCGGTGCAGCAGGGCATGACCCCGACGTTGGCGATGCTGATGAGCGCGCTTGTCATGGCAGGCGGTTCACAGTTCGCAGCCCTCGACCTATGGGCTGCGCCCCTGCCGGTGGTGCCGATCCTGCTGGCGACGGCCGCCATCAACGCGCGTCACGTGCTCTACGGCGCAGCGCTCTACCCCTGGGTGCGCGGGCTACCGGCCCACCAGCTCTACCCCTCCGCCCTGGTCATGGTTGACCTCAACTGGGCGATGGCGATGCAGGCGCGTCAACGCGGTTACTATGACGTTGGTCTCCTGCTTGGCAGCGGCATCGTCATGGTCATCGTCTGGCTGACGTCGGTCGCAATCGGCCTCGTCGCAGGCAGTGCCATCGGCGATCCGCGCCAATGGGGCATCGATGCGGTGATGCCTTGCGTGTTCGCCGCGACCCTGACGGCCATGTGGCGCGGAACCGGCGATGTGGCGCCCTGGGGCTTTGCCGCGGTGACGGCTTATGCGGCCTATCTTTATTTGCCGCCGGGTTGGCATGTGGTGGTCGGCGCCATCGCTGGCGGTGTGCTTGGTCTGATGCTTTACCGCGAGCCGCCACCCTCAGAGGCGCCCTCCGGGTCGGACAGCGTTGACAGCGATGGCCCACCTGCGCAGGGGCGCGAAACGCCATGACGCCGCTCCCGCCCCAGACAGTCCTGGCCGAGACGGTCCTGGCCAAGTCGGGCCTGCCCGAGACGGCCATGCCCGACACCGTGCTTGCGGTCGCCGTCATCCTCGCGATGGCGGTCATCACCGGTGGTTCGCGCATGGCGGGCTTCTTTTTGATGGCGCGGATCACCATCACACCGCGCTTCGAAGCTTTCCTGACCAGCCTTGCAGGCGCGGTGCTGGTCGCCATGATCACGCCGCCCGCGATCAACGGGGACGCTGCCATGCGTGCAGCCCTGATCGCCGCGGCGACCGTGATGGCGCTCACGCGCAAAGCAGCGCTGGCCATGATGATGGGCCTCATCGCCGCGGCCGCATGGCGGTTCGCGCTGTGAGATCATCGCGTGCGAAAGACTACCTGGCGAGCCAGGTCGTGAGCCGGTCCATCGCCGCTTCCAGCGCGTCGGCGGAGCGCAAGAAGCACAAGCGGTAATAGCCTTCACCCGCAGGGCCAAACGCGATGCCGGGGGCAAGGCCGATGTTCGCCTCATCGACCAATCGCAGCGCGGTCTCCATTGAATCGTCAAAGCCATCCAGCGCGAAGAACTGATAGAACGCGCCTGCAGGCGGGGTCGCACGCACGCGCTCCTGGCCCTGAAACGCGGTGGCGATGATCTTACGACCGCGCCGCGCCCGCTCGATCTGGCTTAACGCCAGCGCTTCGCCCTCAGCGGTTTCAAGGGCCGCGATGCCCGCATGCTGGTGGAAAGCTGGCACACCGGACGTGTTGTACTGGATCAGGTTCTCAACGTCCTGGCCCAGTGCTGCGGGCGCTTGCAGCCACCCCATGCGCCACCCCGTCATCGCCCAATTCTTCGAGAAGGTGTTGACGAAGATGATGCGGTCGTCAGGCTCGCGCAGGGTCTGAAAGCTGGGGGCGATCGGCGCATGCGCTTCGTCGGCCGCGGCCTCATTGGGGAAATAGAACCGCGCGTAAATCTCATCCGCGATGATCCACAGACCACGCTCACGCGCGAACGCGAGGATCGCCGCGAGTTCCTCCTGCGAGGCGGTCCAACCGGTCGGATTGGCAGGCGAATTGATGAACAGCGCGCGGGTCCGCGGCGTGCACGCGGCAAACAGCCGATCAAGGTCAAGATGCCAACCACCGGCCGCATCGCGCGTCAGGTCCACCGCGGTTACGCTGGCGCCTGCGCCGCGGGCTGCCCCTTCGAAGTTCGGCCAGGCGGGACTGAGGATGACGACATCATCGCCATCGCTCACGGTCAGTTGCATCGCGAGTTGAATCGCCTGCATGCCCCCGCCCGTGACGAAAAACTCATCAGCTGCGAACGGCCGGTCGTAGAGCCGCGCGAAGTAGCGGGCAAGGCTTGCGCGCAGATCAGGAAGCCCCCGCTGGTAGGTATAGAAGGTCTCGCCGCGCAACATCGCCGCTTGGCTCGCCTCGCACAGGAAGGCGGGCGTCGGCAGATCACCTTCGCCAGCCCACATCGGGATCAAACCTTCGCGCGTACGGCCATGGTTGAAGACGCGCACGATCCCGCTTTCGGGAAGCGCCTGGATCGCCGGTCGCAGGTCTTCGCGGATGTTGGGGCGCACGTCAGGTGTCGCCCGGGGCGCGGTGTCGGTTGCATCGGTGAAAGCGCTCATCGGCAAGTCTCCGCATGATCGGGGAAGGCGCTGGCATCGGGATCACCTGCGCAACGCTGCGACGCCTTCAGGTGTCCAAAAACGTTGTAAATTCGTCGACGTCGGCCCGCTCCGTGCGAAGCGAATTTTCCTTCGCGCTCCAATCGGCATAGCCCAGCGCCATGCCGGAAATCAGCACCTCATCATCGGGAATCGCCAACGCATCGTGCACCTGACGCCCATGGTGCAACCACGCCGCCTGCGGGCAGGTCTCAAGGCCGTAGCCGCGTGCCGCCAACATCACCGACTGCATGTAAAGGCCTAAGTCGATCCACGAGCCATAGACCCAGCGTTTGTCCATCGTGAAGAACAGGCCGACCGGCGCGCCGAAGAGTTCAAAGTTGCGCAACACCTGCGCGAAACGCCCCGCCTTGTCATCGCGCGCGATCCCCATCAGCGCGTAGAGATCGTAACCGACCTTTCGGCGGCGGCTTTGGAAAGGTTCCCACCACCGTTCCGGCGCATAGGCGTATTCCTGCGTGGTTTCGCCCGCTTTCGCCGCCGCGATCACGGCATCGCAGACCCGTTCGCGTGCAGCACCCGTCGCGACGTAAACCTTCCAGGGTTGGGAGTTGGTGCCGGAGGCGGCCCGCGCCGCGTCGCTTAAGATGCGCCGGATGGTTTCTTGCTCCACCGGATCGCTCAGGAAGCGCCGCACGGACTTGCGCCCGCGGATCGCCTCGAGCACGCCCAGGGTTGCCGCGTCAGAAGGAGCGATGTCGCTCATGGCCGGTCCTCGCTTTATTCAAAATTCAATGCGCCTTGGGTGGGCAGCACCGAAGGCGATAGATGAACGATCTCTGGCGGTCGCTTGGTTTTCAAGGCATCATCGTGCCCGGCGATGGGCATCGAGGCTCTACACGATGGGTGGAGCCTCGGCCACCCTTTGACGCGGCGAACCTGACGCGGAGGCGCGGCGATGCTGACGCGGATGCGCCGCGCGCGCCACCGTTTGCCCGCTTGATCCCTGACCAACGAGGCTGCCATGGCGCACATGCCCTCCCCCGAAGAGATTATCGCCTTGCGCAAACTGGGCGCAGCAACGCTCTATGAAGCGCAAGGCTCAGGCGCGCTTAACCCGGCGATCAAACCGCTGCGCACCGCCACACGGATGGCCGGCCCCGCCCTGACCGTGCGTGTTCCCCCCGGCGACAACCTCGCGCTGCACTACGCGATCACACGGGCCCGGGCCGACCAAATCCTTGTGGTGGATTACGGCGCGCACCTCGATGTGGCGGTGACCGGTGATGTGATGGTGGCGGGCTGTCAGGCGCGCGGTGTTGCGGGCATGGTGGTCGACGGCGCGGTGCGCGATGCCGATGAAATCGCGGCCATGGGCTTTGCGATGTTCGCGCGTGGCCTTTCCATCGTGGGGCCGAAAAAGGAGCAAGGCGGCAGCGTTGGTGAGCCGATCACCTGCGGTGGCGTGCGCATCGAGTCAGGCGACATCATCGTCGGCGACAGCGATGGCGTGGTGGCGATCGCCAAGGACGCTTGGCCCGAAGTGCTCGCGGCCGCGCAAGCGCGCGAGGCACGCGAAGCCAACGTCAAGAGCGCTTTGGCCCAAGGCGAAACGACGGTGGCTTTGATGGGTCTTGAAGGCAAGTTGCGGGATGTCGGGCTCGTATAGCGTGAGATGTCGTGCGGGGGTGCGCAGGTGCGGGATCAGTCCTTGCGAACAGATCTGGGCGAACAGATCTCGGCGAACAGACCTCGGGTCAGAGCCGTTGAGGGCGCGTCACCATGAAGGATGATGATAACGCGCCGCTCGAGCCTAGCCCGCTGATCGCGATCGGCGGCGACCCGGGCGCGTTGGAGGCGATGTTCGCGCGCGGGGCTGCGAAAGGAGCAAGAGGCGCGAGCGGCCCGGCAAAAAAGACAAGCGGGGCCGGCGTGTTGGCACAAGTCCCACCGGACACGCACGGCGGTCAGGCTGCGCATATCGCCATGGAGGCCTGTCGCGACGCCTACCGCCAGCACGGCCATCGCGCGGCCGCCCTTGACCCGCTCAGCCTCGCGCGTCCCGCTGCCCCTTCGGCGCTCGATCCAGCCCGCTATGGCCTTGCGGGGCAGCAGTACGAACCGTTCATCGAAAGCCTGCGTCAACAATATTGCGGCTCCATCGGATGGGACGTCGCGGCCGTTGACGATGACGCGCGCGCCGCATGGCTCTTCGCGCAAGCCGAGGCCGCGCCCCAACCTCCTGACACGGCAACCGCGCAGGCGCTGAGCGCTTTGCTCACCCGCGCGCAGGCCTTCGAAAGCGGTCTCAACGCGCGCATTCCCGGTGGCAAACTGTTCGGTCTCGGCGGCGCGGAGACGTTCCTGGTCGCGCTCGAAACGATCCTTGCGGTGAGCGTCGCAGAAGGCGCCCGCGATGTGGTCATCGGCGGCATGCACCGCGGCCGCTTTGCCATGTTGGCAACCGTTATGGGCAAGCCGCTGAGCGCTCTGGTCGCGGAGATCCTCGGCACACCGGCGGTGCCCGATGGCCTAGGCGTCTCGTCCGACGTCTCCTACCATCTGGGTTACAGCGGCACCCGCCAGATCGCCGGTCACGACGTGACGCTATCGGTCTCGCCGCACCCTTCACATTTGCAATTGACGCCGGTGATCGCGCAGGGGCGCGCCTGGGCCCGCCAGCAACGCGTGCTGGCCGCGCAGACGCCCGACGGCGAGAGCGCGAACACCGCCGACTCTCGCCAGCGCGCGCGCCAGCAAGCGCAACGCCAGGTGCTGCCGCTGCTCCTGCACACGGATGCAAGCTTTGCCGGCCAGGGGCTCGTTGCGGAGATGCTGCAGCTCTCCGCCTTGCCGCCCTTCAACGTCGGCGGCAGCATCCACGTGGTGATCAACAACCAGATCGGCTTCACAACGCCGGCGGACGAAGCGCGCTCGGCTGCCACGCCCACCCGCGTTGCCGCCATGATCGGCGCGCCCGTGTTGCGCGTGAACGGCGATGATGTCGACGCGGTGTGGCGCGCGGCCCACGTTGCCGCGCGTTACCGTGCTGCCTTTGCCCGCGACTGCCTCTTGGAAATCGTTTGCTACCGCCGCCCCGGGCACAACGAGATCGATGAGCCACGGTTCACACAGCCACGCATGATGGCCGCGATCGATGCGCGCACGCCCATCGCAGAGCGCTATGCGGCGCAGTTGACGCAAGCCGGCCAGCCGCCGCCCAGCGCGGCCACGGCCGCAGCCATCGATGCCGCACTCGCCGATGCGTTTGCCGCCGCGCCGAGCCGGGTCACCAACGATGCCGATCGCTTCGACGGCGTCTGGCGCGGCTATCGCACCGGCACCGCGGCTGACCTGTTGGCGCCGCCTGCCACCGGCATCGACCGCGCCCACCTGCGCGCGCTTGGCCATGCGCTCACCACACTTCCCGACGGGTTCAACGCCCATCCCAAGGTGGCCCGCTTCCTGCGCGAACGGCGCGGCAGCATCGACGAGGGTGAGGGGATCACGTGGGCGACAGCCGAAGCGCTCGCCTTCGCGTCACTGCTTGAAGACGGGGTGCCGGTACGGTTCGGGGGGCAAGACGCGTTGCGCGGCGCGTTCACGCAACGCCATCTTACGGTGCACGATCAGGCGACCGGCGCCCGCCATCAGGTGTTCGACACCATCGCCAGAGGCACCGCTCGAACGCTGCACAACACGCCGCTCATCGAGAACGCCGTCCTGTGTTTTGAATACGGCGTCTCGCTCGCCGACCCGCGGCGGCTGACGGTGTGGGAAGCGCAATTCGGCGAGTTCCTCAACGTGGCGCAAGCCGTCTTCGACCAGGCGATCGCGTGCGGCGAGGATCGCTGGTTGCGCTCAAGTGGCCTGGTGATGATGCTGCCACACGGGCTCGACGGCGGCGGTCCGGACCACTCGACCGCGCGCCCTGAACGCCTGCTCGCAGCCTGCGCTGATGCCAACATCGCCCTGGTCAACGCCTCCACACCGGCCAACTTGTTTCACGCGCTGCGCCGGCAGGTTCATGCGCCCTATCGCAAGCCGCTGGCGCTGCTGACGCCGAAGTTTCTGCTGCGCCATAAGACCTGCGTGTCCGATCTCGCTTCCTTCGAGCCCGGCACGCGGTTTGAGCCGTTGTTGGCGCCCGTGCTGAGCGATGAAGCGCTTAAGCGCGTTGAACGCGTGATCATCACCACGGGCAAAGTGGCGCACCTGCTGGCTGCCGCGGTGACCGCAAAAGGCCTTGCCGCGCGCATTGCGATCGTGCGCGTTGAACAACTGCACCCGTTCCCGACCGCAGCGCTCAAACGCGCATTGGGGGCGCTCATGCACGCAGAAGCTGTATGGGTGGAGGAAGAACCAGCCAACATGGGCTACCACCTGCATATCGCCTCCGCGCTTGCGCAAGCGTGCGGTAGGCCGGTGCGCCGGATCGGGCGCCCGGGTGTTGCGACACCGGCCGTGGGGGTCAAGGCTTGGCATCAGGCGCAAGAGGCGCAGGTGATCGAGACGGCGCTCGCCCTTTGACGCGAGATCATCGGCCGATCCGCATAACGCCGACCCCATGGTGAGGCGGGCCTATGGTGAGGCGAGAACGCGTGAAGGTTGTCGGCAAACCTCGCATCCAGCCCCACAACCGACTACCTTTAGGGTAAGAATGTGCACATAAGGCTGGGTGTGCCAGGCTGGGTGCGCCGCGCTTTCCCGATCGTGAGGACCTGCATGCAAATCGTCGACCGGCGGCTCAACCCGCAGTCCAAAAGCCTCGGCAACCGCCAGCGCTTCATGCGCCGGGCGAAGGCGGAAATCCGCGAGGCGGTGAAAGAGGCACTGCAAAAGCGCAAGATCGCCGACCTTCACGGCGGTGAACAGATCACGATCCGCTCAAAGTCGCTGCGTGAGCCGTCTTTCGGCCTCAGCCGTGACACCGGCGAGCGCGATTACGTCCTGCCGGGCAACCGCGATTTCCAGGTTGGCGATGAAATCCCCAAGCCCGACAAGGGCGGCGGCAAAGGCGGGCGCAAGGGCTCGCCCGACGGCGAAGGTCAAGACGATTTCACCTTCACCCTGACGAAGGATGAGTTCCTCGACATGTTCTTTGAGGACCTGTTCCTGCCCAACCTCGTCAAGACGAAGCTGAAGAACCTGAAATCGCCGACGCCGCAGCGGGCGGGCTTCCAGACGGATGGTTCCCCTTCAAGGCTCAACCACGTGCGCACCATGCGTCGTTCGCTGGCGCGTCGTCAGGCGCTTGGCCGTCCCAGCGAAGCCAAGATCAAGCTCGCTGAAGAAGCGCTTGCCGCCGCCGAGGCTAAAGACCCGCGCGACAACGCTGAAGTCGAGGCTCTGCGCTCGCGCCTGGAGCATCTGAAGCGCCTGCGCAAATCGATCGCCTTCATCGACCCACTTGACCTGCAGTTCAACCGCTTTGAACGGGTCCCCAAGCCGACCACCCAGGCGGTGATGTTCTGCCTGATGGACGCCTCAGCTTCGATGACGCAGACGCTGAAGGACCTCGCCAAACGTTTCTTCATGCTGCTGCATGTGTTCCTGTCCAAGCACTACCGCGAGGTCGATATCGTCTTCATCCGCCACACCTCGCGCGCAGCTGAGGTGGACGAGCAGACGTTCTTCTACGGCGATGAAACGGGCGGCACGATCGTCTCGACAGCATTTGATGAAATGATGCGGGTGGTCGCCGAGCGCTATCCACCGGCCGATTGGAACATCTATGCCGCGCAAGCGTCCGACGGAGACAACTTCTACGAGGACACCAACCGTTGCCTCGACCTGCTTGAAAACCACGTCCTGCCGGTCTGCCAGTACTTCGCCTACATCCAAGTCCACGACGAGGACTACATGGTGATGGCGGATGACAGCCCGCTATGGTCGGGCTATGGCAACTTGGTGGACGTGCATCCCAACTTCGCGATGCGGCAGGTGTCATCACCGATCGACATCTACCCGGTGTTCCACGATCTGTTCTCCAAAAGCGGCACGGAGGCTGCGAGCTGATGGCACTGGCCGATCAACCGACCGCGCGGACTGGGGGGCGCGGGCGTCCACTGTTTGAAGGCTCGGAGTGGAATTTCGACCTGCTCAAGACCGTGCACGACGCGATCGAGGAGATCGCCGTCGACGAGATGGGGCTCGACATCTACGCCAACCAGATCGAGGTGATCACGGCGGAGCAAATGCTCGACGCTTACTCCTCGATCGGCATGCCACTGATGTACCGTCACTGGTCGTTCGGTAAGCGTTTCGCGCATGATCAGGCCGCTTACCGCAAGGGCTACCGATCGCTCGCCTTCGAGATCGTGATCAACTCCGACCCCTGCATCTCCTACGTGATGGAAGAAAACTCCATCACCATGCAGACGCTCGTCCTCGCGCATGCCGCCTTCGGCCACAACCACTTCTTCAAGAACAACTACCAGTTCCGCCAGTGGACGCAGGCCGACCACATCCTCGACTATCTGGCCTTCGCCAAGGCTTACGTGTCCGATTGCGAGGAGCGCTACGGGCAGGAGGCCGTCGAAACGATCCTCGACAGCGCGCACGCGTTGATGAACCACGGCATCTCACGGCAGATCAAACCGCGCGCGCGCAATGCTGAAAAGCGCGATCGCGAGCGTGCAGCCGCCCGCCGCCAGTACGAAGAAGAAACCTACGATGATCTGTGGCGCACGCTGCCGCAGCGCATGGCGAGCGGCAATGGGCCGAGCAAGCCGGCGAAAGCGGAGCATCGCTCGCTCGGTCTGCCGGAAGAAAACCTGCTCTACTTCTTGGAGAAGAACGCGCCTAAGCTGCAGGACTGGCAGCGCGAACTGATCCGGATCGTGCGCTCGCTTGCCCAGTATTTCTATCCGCAGCGCCAGACGAAGGTGATGAACGAAGGCTGCGCCACGTTCGTGCACTACGAAATCATGAACCGCATGTACGAGCGCGGCCAGCTCACCGAAGGGTCGATGCTGGAGTTCCTGCATTCGCATTCATCGGTTGTGTTCCAGCCCGATTTCCACGACCCGCGCTTTTCCGGCATGAACCCCTACGCGCTCGGCTTTGCGATGATGCGCGACATCCAGCGCATGTGCACGGATCCCACCGAAGAGGACCGCCATTGGTTCCCCGATGTGGCCGGTAACGGCAAGCCGCTGGAGACGCTCAAGGAAG
Source organism: Pseudomonadota bacterium (assembly GCA_038522635.1). Lineage (GTDB taxonomy): Bacteria > Pseudomonadota > Alphaproteobacteria > Rhizobiales > Hyphomicrobiaceae > JBCBJZ01. The sequence continues at coordinate 24,169 of JBCBJZ010000004.1, forward strand.
CCTGGCAGAACTACCGCGATGAGAGTTTCGTGCTGCAGTATTTGAGCCCGAAAGTGATGCGCGATTTCCATCTCTTCGCGCTCAACGACAAAGCGGACAACCGCTCTGTCAAAGTGACCTCGATCCATGATGAACGCGGCTATCGCGATGTGCGCCGCCGCCTGGCCGCCATGTACGATGTCGGCCACCAAGACGCTGATTTGCAGGTCATCGACGCCGATCTCAAAGGCTCCCGGCGGCTGGTGGTCGCCCACTACGCGCGCAACGGCATTTTGCTGGACAAGGCGCAGTCGGACGCCACGCTGCAGCATCTCACGCAGCTTTGGGGTTACCGGGTCAAGCTGATCGAGATCGACCCGGCCAGCAACCGCACGCTACGCGAGCACGAATGCCTGCCGATGCCTTAGAGTTCATCCGCCTCAGGCTGACTCACCTGAGGCGAAAGATGAACGGCAAAACAAAAACGTAGATGTCGGTTCTGCTTCGACCTGAAGCGAACCGGCTCTGGGGGTAGCGCGCACGCGTGATGGCCGCGCGGGCGATCAAGCCGGCACCGACCGAGAACGCGCCCGGACAGAAGGCTGGCGTGTGGGCATGAAACGCGAGCGCCTAGGACCAACGTCAGCAGCGGACGCTCTCCCGCCCCGCCGGACCTTCCGGTATGGACCGCCGATGGGGCCGCTTGAAGTGCTGCACCGTGACGATGACGTGCTCGTTCTCAACAAACCCAGCGGTCTGCTGAGCGTGCCTGGCAACAGGCCCGACCTCCTCGACAGCCTGGAGGGGCGTGCCAAAGCGCTTCACCCCACCGCAACGATCGTGCATCGCCTCGATGGCGACACGTCTGGCGTGATGGTGATGGGCCTCCACCGCGCCGCCGTGCGCGCGCTTGGCCGACAGTTCGAAACCCGCGCGGTGTCCAAGACCTACGAAGCCATCGTCTGGGGTGACATGGCCGACGACGAAGGCGTGGTCGACCTACCGCTGCGCTGTGATTGGCCGAACCGACCGCGCCAAATGGTCGATCGTGGCGGTGGTAAACCCGCTTGGACGGCCTGGCGTAGAGAGGCGCGTTTGCCCGAACCCGCACGCACCCGCGTGGCGCTTCGTCCTACCACCGGGCGCTCGCATCAGTTGCGGGTTCATATGATGAGCCTCGGGCATCCGATCCTAGGCGATGCGTTCTACGCGGGCGACGATGCCTTCGATGCAGCGCCGCGCCTGCTCCTCCACGCCCATCGTCTGACGTTCGCCCATCCGTTGGATGGGCGGCGCATGACGTTCACCGCGCCGGTCCCTTTCTAAGGCCAGAGCAACGGGCGCAAAGTGCGAGGCGCCGGCTTAAACACTCACGCCTTCCCATTGCGCCCAACGTTGCTCTGCACTTTAAGATTAGATCATCTTTGGGCGATTTCGGGCTCACCTGTGGTGATCCCGATAAAGCGCCCGATGATCTAGAGGCGCATCGATCATCCATGGTCGCATTCGACCTCACCGTCGATTGTTCGCCCCACCTAGGGTGACCGCGAACAATCGCTCGACGATCGAAGCAGCGCTTGACGCAGCCGCGTTGAACTTCGACATAACGCGTGACGGGGTGATCTCCCGCCGGCACGAGCTGCCCTGGTGAAAGCGCGAACGTGCACAGCGCGCGGGCCGCTCCCTCAAACCCGATCAGCCCGGAAGGCCCTCTGAGAGCGTTGTAGAGCTCCCGAAGACGGCCCACCCGGCTTTTGCAAACACCGTCCAAGAGACTGGCCAAGAGACCGCTATGAGCCCGCGCGCGCTAACCGAACTCAACCGCCGCACCTTCGCGATCATCTCGCACCCGGATGCCGGTAAGACCACGCTGACGGAAAAGCTGTTGCTTGCCGGCGGCGCGATCCATATGGCGGGCGAAGTGAAGGCGCGGGGCGACAATAGGCGCGCCCGCTCCGACTGGATGAAGATCGAGCAAGAACGCGGCATCTCGGTCACCTCGTCGGTGATGACGTTCGAGCACGAAGGGCTTGTGCTGAACCTGCTCGACACGCCCGGTCACGAGGACTTTTCCGAGGACACCTATCGCACGCTCACAGCCGTCGACAGCGCCATCATGGTCATCGACGCGGCCCGCGGCATCCAGAGCCAGACCCGCAAACTTTTTGAGGTCTGCCGTCTGCGCAACATCCCGATCATGACCTTCATCAACAAGGTCGACCGCGAAGGCCGTGACGGCTTTGAACTGCTCGATGAGATCCACGACAGTTTGCAGCTTGAGATCGCGCCGATGGTCTGGCCGGTCGGGATGGGGTCCACGTTCCACGGGCTGTGGGACCTGCGCAGCAACGAGTTCCTGACCGCCAGCACCGGCGCCAACCAGGCCGGCGTCTGCGACACGCGCCTCAAATTTGAGGGGATCGACGACAGTGCGCTCGACGCCCACATCGCAGCGGACGTGCTCGAACGCGAACGCGAGAACATCGCGCTGGCGGGCGAAGGCTATCCGCCCTTCGATGCCGATGCCTACCGCGAAGGCTACGTCACCCCGGTGGTGTTCGGGTCCGCCCTGCGCAACTTCGGGGTGAGTGAACTGCTGAGCCTCATCGCCGCCCATGCGCCGCGCCCCCGGCCAAGCCCGGTCGACCGCCCCTTGAGCGATGCCATCGGTGCCGACCACAACGCGCCCAGCGTCGACCCGCACCGGCCCAAGGTCAGCGGTTTCGTCTTCAAGGTGCAGGCGAACATGGACAAAAACCACCGCGACCGCGTCGCCTTCATGCGGTTGTGCTCAGGTCACTTCAAACGCGGCATGAAGCTGCGCCAGGTGCGCAGCGGCAAAGACATCATGGTGCACTCGCCGATCTTCTTCATGGCGCAATCGCGCGAGGTGGTGCAGGACGCCTACCCGGGCGACGTGATCGGTATCCCCAACCACGGCACGGTCCGCGTCGGCGATACCTTCACCGAGGGCGAGCACTTCCGTTTTACCGGCTTGCCGGTCTTCGCGCCTGAAATCCTGCGCCGGGTGCGCCATAGCGATCCTTCACGCACGAAGCAGTTGCGATCCGCCTTGGAGGACTTGGCGGAAGAAGGGTTGGTGCAGCTCTTCAAGCCGCAGATGGGCGCACAGTTCATCGTCGGCGTGGTGGGCGTGCTGCAGCTTGATGTGCTGGCATCGCGCGCCAAGGCCGAGTACGGCGTTGAGATCGCGTTTGAACCAATCCCCTATTCGGCCGCCCGCTGGCTCAAGTGCGATGACGACAAGGCTCTGGCCGCTTTCATCAAACTCAATCAGGCGAAGATCGTGCACGATCGCGATGAGCATCCCGTGTTTCTGACGGAAAGCGCGTGGGACCTGGATTACTTCCGACAAAAAAATGAGTCGATCGAGTTCCTCGCGACCAAGGAATTGAGCTAGAGTCGGTCCGCTTCAGTTTGAAGCGGACCGACATCTAAGTTTTTGTTTTGCCGTTCATCTTTCGCCTCAGGTGATTCCACCTGAAGCGGATGAACTCTAAGGCTCAAACGCGATCCGGCGCGTCGCTGTGGGAGTACATGGGCGCGCCCGGGATGCCGATGTCGGCGACCAAAACGTTGCCGGTATCGCTTTCGGTGATGAAAAGCTGCGCATTATCGACACCACCGAACGCGCAATTCGTGCAACTGCGTCCGCCCGTGTTGGGCGCAGCAATCCGCAGCAACGGCACCGCATCAGGTGAGAACGACCACACGCAGCCCTGCCCCGCATCGCAAACGTAGAGGTTCCCCTCCACGTCGACCGCCATGCCATCAGCGCCGCTGTTGCCACCGGCCATCGGTGTGAAGATCGAAACTTTCGACGTGCCACCCGCTTCAAACAGCGGCACACGCCAGACCGCATTGCCCCGCGTCATCGCCACGTAGAGCACGGTGCCCGCGGGGTTCGTGACGAGCCCGTTCGGGCTTGGGCCATTGGCCAGGAGGCGTTCGGTCCGCCCGCTTGCGAAGTCGTGATGGTAGACCCGGCCGGTCGGGTCGTGCATGCCCGTCTGGCCCTGGTCGGTAAAGTAGAGCGTGCCGTCGGCTGCGAAGAAGAGGTCGTTGACGCCTTTGAAGCCTTCGGAGCGCAGATGCGTCAGCGTCGGCGTGACGCTGCCCGTTTGAGCATCCAGTTGCATGATGCCGAACTTGTAGTCGGTGATGAAAATCCGCCCATCGCGGTGGATCTTGAGACCGTTAGGCCACCCATCATAGGCGGCGACCTGATCCCAGGCGCCCGATTCGTCGATGCGGAAGATACGGCCGAACGGCACATCGACCACGTAAAGCGCGCCGCTGCGGTCGAAGCTCGGGCCTTCCAAGAAGCAATCAACCGCTAAACCTGGCCGGTTCGCAGCGCCCCAGTCGTGATAGGCCGTGGACTTGCGCAAGGCCGCGGGCACCGTCGTCCAGACGCGGGCTTCAAGGGCACGGGGCGGGGGATGCAAGGACATGGGCGATCCATAGCTCTCGTCGAAAGGGGCAACTTTAGGGAGCCGACGGAACGGGCTGAACGAACACGTGGCTCGATGCCCGCGACCGCAACGCGCCCACGCAAGCTTTGAAGCCTACGCCATCGCGCTTATACCTCAAGCGATACGACCCGCATGCTAGATCATCGGGCGATCGATTGGGATCACCGCAGGTAAACCCGAAATCGCCCAAAGATGATCTACTCTTAAGGTGCAGAGCAACTTTGGGCGCAAAGGCAAGGCGTGAGTGTCTGAGCCGGTGTTGCGTACTTTGCGCCCGTTGCTCTAAAGCGCCGCTTGGCTATCCCTCTGGAGCCACACGATGGCCGCCTCGCCACCCGATGACGCCCTCGCTAAGACCGCAACGCCCGCACGTGCGCCCCTGGCGGGCCTGCGCGTCCTCGACCTGACCAACGTGCTTGCCGGCCCCTTTTGCTGTCACCAACTGGCACACTTCGGCGCTCACGTGATCAAAGTCGAGGTGCCCGGCCGCGGTGACCTTGCGCGGCAGCTCGGCGCGGATCCCGCCCTGAACGCCGGGCTGATGGGCACATCCTTCCTGGCGCAAAACGCCGGCAAGCGATCGCTCACACTCGACCTGAAGGCGCCCGCCGGACGGGAGGTTTTCGCCAAGCTCATCGCCCGCAGCGCCGTGGTGGTGGAGAACTTCCGCCCGGGCGTCATGGAGCGGTTGGGCCTTGGCTATGAGCATCTGCGCACGCTGCAACCCGATCTGATCTATTGCGCCATTTCGGGCTTCGGTCAGGATGGTCCATGGCGTGATCAACCCGCTTACGATCAGATCGTGCAGGGGGCGAGCGGCGTTATGAGCATCACGGGCGATGCCGATACCGCTCCCTACCGGGTCGGCTATCCGGTGTGTGACACGATCGGCGGGTTGACCGCGGCGATGGCCATCATGGGCGCGCTGCACGGGCGCGAAGGGCGCGGCGGCACGTTGATCGATGTGTCGATGCTGGAGGCGACGCTCGCCACGATGGGGTGGGTGGTCTCGAATTTCCTCAATGCTGGCGTCGAACCTCAGGCACAGGGCAACGAAAACTTCACCGCAGCCCCCTCCGGCACGTTTCGCACCGGCGATGGCCTCCTCAACATAGCCGCCAACAAACAGGAGCAATTCGAAGCGCTATGCCGCCTGATCGGCCGCGCCGACCTGATCGACGACGAACGCTTCGCCGATCGCGATGACCGCAAGACGAACCGCCACGCTTTGCGCAGCGAGATCGAAGCCGCGCTCGTCAACGATGATGCGGCCGCCTGGGTTGCAAAGCTCACGGCAAGCGGTGTGCCCGCCGGCGTCGTGGCGAGCGTTCCCGAGGCGCTTGGAAGCGCGCAGGTCCGGAAGCGCGGGATGATCGCCACGTTTCCCGAGGTGCCCGGCACGCCTCGGCCGGTGCACGCCTTGCGCCCTGCGGTTAAATTCGATGGTGCAGCACCCCAGGTGACGACCCCGCCGCCGCAACTGGGCGCGGACAGCGACGCCATCCTGGCTGAACTGGGCTACGATGCCGCGCAGATTGCCGGGCTGCGCGCCGCTGGCGTTGTGTGAACGCGACGTTCGTCCGCGCGCGATGACGCGCTGCCCGCGCCGGGGTGCCCGCATCAGCTGCGGCCTAACTCCGGCCTAACTCCGGCAAACAGACCAAGGAGACCCGCCCCATGGTGGCCCACGCCTCAAACCACGCCTGGCTCAACACCACGCCCGAAGACGCCATCGAGCCGGACTTGCCCTTGTGTGATCCCCACCATCATCTCTGGGATCGCCGCGAGGGGGGACATGGGCGCATTCAATCGCGCTACCTGCTCGATGAGTTCTTGGATGACATCGCCAACGGTGCCCCGCCCGACGGCGGCGCAAACCGCCCGGCTGGCCACAACGTGCGCGCCAGCGTTTACATCGAATGCGGCGCGATGTTCGACGCCAGCGCCGATGAGGCTTGGGCTCCGGTCGGCGAAACCGCCTTTGCCAACGGCGTAGCTGCGATGGCGGCCTCCGATCTGTACGGGGCAACGCGGGCGTGCGCTGGCATCATCGGCACAGTCGACCTGAAGCTTGGCGATGCCAGTGCTGCGATCCTCGACGCGCACATCGCAGCCGGCGGGGGGCGCTTTCGCGGCATTCGTCTCGGCGCATTCTGGCATAAAGATGCGCGCATCGCGAACCACCGCACGCAACCGCCACCCCATTTGCTCACGCGCGAAGACTTCAAGGCGGGCTTCAAACATCTCGCCCCCCGCGCCTTGAGCTTCGAAGCCTGGGTTGCCCACACGCAGATCCCCGACGTGATCGCGCTTGCCCATGCCTATCCTGAGACCAGCATCGTCCTTGACCATTGTGGTGGACCGCTCGGCATCGGCCCGTATGTGGGCAAGCGCGATGAGGTGATGGCCGAATGGCTCACGCAGATCACAGCGCTTGCCGCCTGCGAGAACGTCACCGTCAAACTCGGCGGCCTCAACATGGACATCTGCGGCTTCGGCTGGCACGAGCGGCCGCATGCACCCTCGAGCGATGAACTGGCGGTCGCAACCGCCCCTTACTTCGAAGCGCTGATCGAACGCTTTGGCGTCGAACGCTGCATGTTTGAGTCGAACTTTCCCGTCGACAAACTCAGCTCCAGCTACACCGTCCTGTGGAACAGCTTCAAGAAGATCACCCGCGCCTACAGCCGCGATGAGCGCGCTTGGCTGTTCCACGATACCGCAGCGCGCGTGTACCGGCTTAACGCGCCGACAGGGACGGCGCCGGGCTGACCTTGCCTTGGCCACATGCATCGCTACAGTCCGCGCCAACAGACACAGTAGGACGAGGACGGACGATGGGAACGGCAAGCGACAACAGGGCCTTGAACGCAGGGCGGCAGGGCGAGTGCTTCGCCCGTCATTCTTGGTTGAGCGGCGCGCTCATGCTGGTGATGGCGTTCGCGCTTCTGACGTTGTCGCTCCCACTCCAGAGCGCTGACGCCCGCGCGCCCAAACGGGGCGGCGAGCACATCGCGGGTCAGTTCGATTATTATGCGCTGGTGCTGTCGTGGAGCCCAACGTTCTGCGAAGGCTCGCAGGGCTCGCGCAATGCCTCCCAGTGCGACGTACGGCGGCGGGCGCGTCCTTACGCGTTCGTATTGCACGGGCTTTGGCCGCAGTACGAGCGGCGCTGGCCGGAATTCTGCCGGACGAGGGAGCGCCCGTTTGTGCCGCGCAAGACCATCGATTCGATGATGGACATCATGCCGAGCCGACGGTTGATCATCCACGAATACAAGAAGCACGGCACCTGCACCGGCTACGACCCGCAGCGCTACTACCTGATCGCGCGCAAGTTCTATGAGTTCATCAAGATCCCGGATCGCTACAAGCGCCTGGATAAGCCGTTGGTCGTGACGCAAGATGAGTTGCGGCGTGATCTGCTCGCGGTCAATCCGGGACTGCGCGCCAAGCATTTGTCCTTCGTCTGTCGCGGCAGTGGTAATCGGTTGCGGGAGATCCGCATCTGTTTCACGCGGACGGGGAAATTGCGCGCGTGCGGCGCCAACGAGAACCAACGTCGGCTGTGCCGCTCGCGTAAGATGTTCATGCCACCGGTGCGCTTCGGGCGCTGAGCTGGCACCCCGCAGTCGAGCGCGCTCGGCTTCACGCCGAGCTCCCACGAGGCGGCGGTTACGCCGACGAAGAAGGCCGACTGAGCTTTATCCCCATCGCTGGCACCGAGCTGTGCATAACCCGTCGCCGAGGCACGGTTCCGGCGGGCTGATGCTGCGGTGCGCTTGTTAACGTTGAAGCCATCCCCGACACCCGTTGTGATACGCGGGTGTTCGACCCGACGTGAAACAGCGGCGGGGGCCCGGCTCACCATGAACAAGCGCGCCTTGATCGAGAAAGCTCTGCGCGATCTTGACCGGTCGGGCACGCCATTAACGGGTCGCCCCCCGACGCGCGCCGGCACGCAGGTGGCGCAGTTGGGCGAACATGCGCAGCCCGCACACGCGGAAACGCCGGTCGATGCGCGCAACGATGCGCTGCAGGATGTCGCGAGCGCGACGCCCTCACACGACGCGCAGGAAGCGACGGCCCACCCTCGTTTTCGACCGCGGGCTGCCGCTGCTGGGATCGCCGCATGGACCCAAAGCCATCTGCCTCAGGCCGCGGCGCCTCAAAGTCCTTCGACCACAGGCGCTTCGCCTCCGGTCGCTTCGCGTGAAGCCACGACCGCGACCGACGCTGCGCCCCTCGCATCTCACGCCACCTCGATGGCTCAGGCACCTGAAGCGATGCCCGAACGCGACGCCGCGCGGGATGCGATGGTGGCTGCCCCCCATAGCCAGCCCCCGCTGGACTTCAACGCGGACGAGGTCAACGCCTATGGCGACCCGGTCCACGCGCGCATGTCCGGAGGGGACGATGCCAGCCCTTGGACGCCTGAAGCCCACCGCAAGGGCGTGCGCAGCGGCAAACGCAGCGCGCTTCTATGGGGCATCGCCGGCTTCGTGCTGGGCGCGGCCTTTTGGCATGCGGTCGGGTTTTGGGACTTCGTGAACACGGCGATGCTCGGCAGGCCGCCCGCCCAGCACACCGTCGACCTCGGTGCGGTTTCGCAAGCGAATGCCGGGCGCCCACCGCCCAAGCGGATCAACGAACGCGTGGGCCCCGAAGGCCCGCTGACGAGCGCAAAAGCCACCGCCCTGACGCCACGCAACGGCCTACCCTGCACCACCCTGACGATCGATCGGGCGTCGGGCAACACGCGCGCTGCAGCCTGCGGTTCCCCGCCACCGACCGCCAACGCCCGCCCCGCGGCGCGGGGTGACCGCGGGCTTCTGGCGCCAAAGCGGCCCGTGCCCGCATCGTCTTCCGAGAAGCCCGCGCTCAAGGGGCTCAAGGTGCCGCAACCGCGCCCGGCAACGCCGCCGCGTTGGACGGCCACCACGCGGCCTGGCACCCGATAACTTGTGGTGGCGTTTCGGCTTAGGCCGGCGGATCGTGGGCCGGCAGATCGCACGCTCATCCCCGCTCCACGCCGCCGCGATCTCAGCCTCGCCATCTTTGGTTGCGAGCCCTGTGCCTATAGGTCTGAGGGCCTGAGCATTCACAGGAGTCGGCGATGAACGCAGCCCGCGAGCTCGCAGCCGGGCAAACCTGGCATTACCGCGCGCATGATCACAACGCGCGATCCGTGATCGTGATCGGGGCGATCGTGCGTTTTGAAGAGCGCGCACCGATCGTGTGCTGCGCGGTGCTGAACGCGCCAGACCGCGGGCAGGACGGGAAGGCGCAGGCGACCACGATCCCCTTTCTGCCGCTGGCCTACGACGCGGCTGCACAAACGCTCACCGAGCCAAGCGCCCAAGAGTTTGACTTGCCTGAAGGCTTTGTGCCCGCGCTGCAGGCCTGGCAGGAGGATGCCCGGGGTTTAACTTGTTACACCGTGCCGTTCGATGGGCGGCTTGACCGGATGATCGCGCTGCAAATGGCCAGCATCGTCGAGACTGGCCAACCTGCCTGAGGGCTCGTTGCGCAACGGCGGAACGGCTCGTCGCACGGGCTGTGGCAGCTTAGCCGGATGGCGGCTCAAGCGGCGCTCTTCAAACGCGCGGGACGCCAGTAGCGCGGTGCGGTGCACACCAAACCACGTTCGCCCGCCTCATCGACGACGACATCCGCCAGCCGCGTGGGATCAAGGCCCCAGCGCCCGGCAATCTGCATCACGTGGTCTTCGGTAAGCCCCGCCTGTTCGGCGCCCGCATCACCCTCGGCCTCGATGGCGCGCAGGCCGATCGCGCGCTCCTCCTTGGTCATGCGCCCGCGCTTGCGGATCACGCCCTCATCGCTGATCGCAAACAAGCGCACAACCCGGTTGTTCGTCACGCGGCCCCAACCGTAGAGGTCGACCGACGGGAACGAGACGAAAAACTGCACGTCCATGAATTCAGCGCCAAGCGCCAACATCATCGGCGTCCACTTGTCGACGAAGCCATCCGCCATCGGATAGGGCAGCGGCAAGCCGGCAACGAACGTCCACCCGTTGACCGGCGGCGAAATGAATACGCGGTTTTCACCCTGCGCATCGTCGTAGATGGCGCGGATGCCGGACTGCCAGTTGGCCGGCCGGCTTTCCTTGATGTGGAGCACGTTCACCAAGCGCTGCTGATCCCGCGTGCGAATCGCGAACCACGCCATGCGATAGCCAAACGAAATCGGCGCATCGGGTTTGGCCCGCGCGGTGTTGATGCGTTGCGCGAGCGCGGCGTTGAGGGGGCCCGCCTTCGGGCGAAACATGCGCGGCCGGGTCAGCGGCAACAAGACGAACGCGGCCAACGCCACGGTCACCACCACCATCGCACCTAAGACCCAGACCACGGCTCACCACCTCTCCTGCTCTCGAAGTCTCCATCTGCCTCAGGTCCGTTCACCGAAGGCGAGAGACGTACGGCAAGACAACGACTTGGAGGTCGGTTCCGCTCAACGCGGAATGCGGACCAACGCAAAGCAACGGCTGAGAGCGAGGCAGCAGGGCTGGAGGTGGCATGCAAAGCGTGTCCACCGGCGCGCCCACCGCCCGCGTCGAACGGTCAGCGTTGTCGGTGAAACGATAACTGATTCGGCCAGGTCGCTTTGCGAGCCTCAATCATGGCCCGATGCGCGCGCGCGTCCGGGAGCGCGCGCCAGCGCAACAGCGCTAGGGATGCAACCGATCGGGCGGCCTGACTACGCGGCGACGTCCACCGGCTGCAGTGCCGCTTTCTTCTCGTCGGCCTGCATCTCACGCTGCATATCAAACCAACGCAAAATTTTCATTTCACCGCTCTGCGTTTCAGCGATCGCGGTGCAACTCTCCACCCAGTCTCCGGTGTTGAGGTAGGTGATCGCGCCAACCTGGCGTTCGGCGGCATGATGGATGTGACCGCAGATGATCCCCTCGGCGCCCACGCGCTCAGCCTCATCGGAAAGCGTCTTTTCGAACGTGCCGATGAAGTTCACCGCCTTCTTGACCCGGTACTTCAGATACGCGGAAAGCGACCAATAACCGAGGCCCATGCGACGACGCACCCAATTCAGCGGACGGTTAGAGGCCAGCGCAAGCTCGTAGCCGATGTCGCCTAAGAACGCGAGCCACTTCGCGTTGCGCACCACCACGTCGAACTCATCACCGTGCATGACTAGGAATTTGCGCCCGTCGGCGGTGACGTGCTCGGCATTGCGCATGAACTCGATCGCGCCGAACTGCATGCCGCAGTAGTCCCGCAACGCTTCATCATGGTTGCCGGGAATGAACTTAATGGTCGCACCCTTGCGTGCCTTACGAAGCAGCTTTTGGACGACGTCGTTGTGTTCTTGCGGCCAATAGGGATTGCGCCGGATGTTCCAGAAATCGACGATATCACCGACCAGATAGATCGTGTCGGCGTCGTTGTGCTTCAGGAACTCGAGCAGCTCACCAGCCTGCGACGCGCGTGTGCCGAGGTGAACGTCTGAAATGAATAGCGTGCGGTAATGGTCGCTCATGACCGTCATGATCCCCTGTCGATTGGCGTGAAAGGCTCACTCGATGCGGGAAACATCATGTGTGGTCCTGTGATTACGCCCCTTGGTCCCGCTTAAAGCGTGGGGATAGGCGAGAACGGTGACACCTCGGTGACGATTGCCACAGCCATGGGTTGTGAAGCAAGGCTCACGCGGTGGTTTATGAGGTGATCCGCCTGCCAGGGTTAGCGGGGGTTTAGGCGTTGCCGTGACAGCTAGTGGCCTACCCGGTCAGCATTCAAGGCACTTCAGCTTCGGCGCTGACGCAGCCCGGCCCGGCCCCGACGTCACCACGCTTGATGCCGCGCACAAGGACCAGGCCCGTCCAGGAAGGAGGGGTCAGCTCCGTGTTCTTGCGGCAGCGGGGTAGAAGACGCAGAACGTGGAGCTGACCGACCCGTCGCGTCCTCAAAGAGGGCGATGAAAACGCGCGGCCTATGGCTGAACAGCCATTACAGCGAGTGCTGCGGAACACTTACTGCACCTTGACACAACCATCGTAGTATAACGGTCACGCAACAAGGGCGCGCCTAAGCTGAGCAAATTCTTCCTTGTGGAAAACACGAATCAGCATTCTAGGTCTGATACTTAGGGAACAAATTCGGCATTTATGCTAGATTGAAGTATTTCCAAGATGGGTTGATTTTGCGCCTGACCGTTACAGGCGCGCACCCGAACCGCGTGCCATACCCCTCATCATGGCCCATCGCCGCACGTCGCCTGCAGCCGTTCCGTACCGCTTTGGCGAGCGCTCCCTTCCAAGACGCGCTGGTTCCAACACGCCTCGCCAGGTTGTCGCTGGCGCAACGTTCCCTCCCGCATCATCCACCCCTGAACAAAGGAAACCCCATGACAGGTTTCGGTTCCGTCCCCGCCATTCAACGCGGCGCCCACAAGCGCAACACGAGCATCGCTGACGACATCGACTATGAAATCCGCGGGCAGGAGATCCAGTTCGTCGAGATCGAGCTGGACCCTGGCGAAAGCGCGATCGCGGAAGCCGGCGCGATGATGTTCAAGGGCCCCGCGATCCAAATGGACAGCGTGTTCGGCGACGGCTCGCAGCAGCAGACCGGCGGGTTCTTCGGCAAACTGGCATCGGCTGGCAAACGCCTGCTCACCGGTGAGAGCTTGTTCATGACGGTCTTCCACCACGAAGGGCAAGGCAAACAGCGCGTCGCGTTCGCAGCGCCCTACCCGGGCACGATCATGCCGTTTAAGCTCGACGATATGGGCGGTACGATCGTGTGTCAGAAGGATGCGTTCTTGTGCGCGGCCCGTGGCGTCAGCATCGGCATCCACTTCCAAAAGAAGATCATGACCGGGCTGTTCGGCGGCGAAGGCTTCATCATGCAGCGCCTTGAGGGCGACGGCTGGGTGTTCGTGCACGTGGGCGGCTGCGTGATCGAGAAAGAACTGGCGCCGGGTGAAGAAATCCATGTTGATACGGGTTGCGTTGCCGCCATGACACCAAGCGTCGACTTCGACATCGTGCGGGCGGGCTCGGTGAAATCGATGATTTTCGGCGGTGAGGGCGTGTTCTTCGCGCAGCTCAAAGGGCCGGGCAAGATCTGGCTGCAATCACTGCCGTTTTCGCGGTTGTCAGGGCGTATACTGGCCAACGCGGGGCCGATGGGCGGAACCGGCGAAGGCTCCGTGCTGGGGCCGATCGGTGGCATGTTCGATGGTGACAACGGATGATGGGTGACCCGCCCCACGGCGACCGCGCCGCTGGCGTTTCCACGCATAACGATGGACCTTCAGGCGAGTTGGCAGGCCTGCTGGTCGTCGCGATTGAGCAAGCGGTGGCGGCGCCCTATGCCTCGTCCCGCCTCGCCGATGCGGGTGCGCGCGTCATCAAGATCGAGCGCGCAGAAGGCGATTTCGCGCGCGGCTACGATGGCGCAGCCCACGGCCAGTCGTCCTATTTCGTGTGGCTGAACCGCGGCAAACAGTCGATCGCGCTCGATCTCAAAGACGCCAACGATCTCGCACTTCTGCGCCGGATGATCGCACGTGCCGACGTCGTCATCCAGAATCTGGCGGTCGGGGCGCTCGGGCGGCTGGGCCTTGCGATGGACGATTTGCGCAGCGCCCATCCCTCGTTGATCACCTGCTCGATCACCGGCTACGGGGAGAGCGGGCCGCGCGCGCATCTGAAGGCGTACGACCTTCTGGTTCAGGCCGAGAGCGGTCTTGCCGCGATCACCGGCGCAGGCGAGCACATGGCCCGCGTGGGCGTCTCAGCGTGTGACATCGCTGCCGGCATGACGGCGCACGCGGCCATCTTGCAGGCGCTGATCGGACGCAGCCTTACGGGTCAGGGCCGGCACATCGCCGTATCGCTCTACCATGCGCTTGCCGACTGGATGAGCGTCCCCATGATCCAGCACGATCTGGGCGGTATCACACCGCCGCGCCACGGGCTGGCGCACCATGCGATCTCGCCCTACGGCGCCTACCCCTGCGGCGATGGCGCGTTGCTGCTGATCGCGATCCAGAACGAGCGCGAATGGGGCCGCTTTGTTGCTGAGATCCTGGAGGAGCCGGACCTCGCCGACGATCCCGCCTTCGCGACCAACATGGCGCGGACCGCCAACCGTGAGGCCGTCGACGCCAAGGTCGCTGCCCGCTTCGCCCGATCGACGAGCACCGCGCTGGCAGCAGCGCTTGAAGCCGCCGCCATAGCCTATGGCCGCGTGACGCCTGCTTCCGCCATAAGCGCGCATCCGCAAAACCGGTTCATCACCGTTGAAACACCGAACGGCGCGGTGCAGATGATGGCGCCCGGTGCCACGCACGATGGACGCGCGCGCGCTGCCCGGCGGGTACCAGCGCTTAACGCCGATGGGGCAGCGCTGAGGGAGGAGTTTTCCGCGTGAGCCCAAGCAGCACTTCCGGCGCGCAACGTAGCGATCACGATGTTTCGCCAGGCCTTGCCTTGGTCACCGGCGGGGCCAAGCGCATCGGCGCTGCGATTGCGACCCGTCTCGTCGCCCAAGGATGGCGCGTCGCGATCCACTACCGGGCATCGAAGAGCGATGCGGACGCGCTTGCCCGCGCGCTCACGGCGAACGCAACCGGGCCCGGCAGCGCCTTCACCGTCGGCGGCGACCTGGCAGACGCGAGCGCCATCGCACCACTCTTTGAGGCCTTGGAACACGAGGGGCCTGGGCCTTGCCGCTGCCTGATCAACAACGCGTCGCTCTACGAAGACGATACGCTTGAAACGCTGAGCGCGGAGACCTGGGACGCCCATCTCAACCTCAACCTGCGCGCTCCCGTCCTGCTGGCGCAGGCCTTTGCCCGCGCGCTGAGCGCCGCTGGCCCCATAGACCCTGACGCCACAACATCGGATGCCGGGCCAACACACGCCACCATCATCAACATCATCGATCAGCGCGTCTGGAATCTGACCCCGGCCTTCTTTTCCTACACCACTTCAAAGGCGGGGCTCTGGGCTGTCACGCAGATGCTGGCCCAGGCGCTTGCGCCGCACGTGCGCGTCAACGCCATCGGTCCTGGCCCGGTGCTCGCCAACATCCATCAGACAGCAGCGATGTTCGAAGACGAAGCGCGCACCACACCGCTTGGTCGCGCGGTCAGCCCTGAAGAGATCGCCCAGGCGGTCGCCTTCATCCTTGACGCTCCATCGATGACCGGGCAGATGATCGCGCTCGACGCCGGGCAGCATCTGCCGCCCGTAACGTGAGGCTGGCTAGGCCAGTCGCCGCACCTGAGCAACGATCGATCGCCCCGCCATGACCGAGCGCCTCTCCACGCCTGCCGGCGCCTACGCCGATGCGATCAGCCAGACCCGTCGCGTCTTCGTGCGCGACATGGAAGTGATGGCGAGCATCGGCATTTTCGAACACGAGAAGCGTTACGAACAGCGGGTGTTCGTGACCGTCGACCTCAAGGTTGCTGACGACTACGACGGGGTGAGCGACGCGGTTGACGACGTGCTCGACTACGGCACGGTGGTGCGCGCGGTGCACCGCATTGTCGATGATGGCCACATCAATCTGATCGAGACGTTGGCGCAGCGCGTGGCCGACGCCTGCCTGGACGACAAGCGCGTACTTGCCGCCCGTATCCTCATCGAGAAGCCCGACGCCTTCACGTGCGCGCGCAGCGTGGGCATCGAGATCGAGCGCACCGCACCTCAACGCGTTGCGAGCGCTCTTGCCGTGGCCGCGACCGGCTGACACCGCGCATTCATCATGCACGAACAGGTTTGCGCCGTTCATACACGCGCTTTCCCCGGTTCATCGCGTGCGGTCACATTTGGGCCGCCTCAAGCTCAAACTCGCGCCCTAAAGCGCTCCGAGTGTGCGGTGAGCGCTGACATCATGGCGCGCGCGTCACTAGCGGTCTTAACGAGGCGTTAACGCTGACGTGCCATTAACCATTCTTTGATCGTCGCGCGCTTGGCTTCGAGGCGCATCGGCTGACGCGTGAGGTGTCATGCGGGGCCGCTTGAGCGGAACGTGTACCAGTTGGGTGAAGTGATGAAGTTGCGTATCAAAGCAGGCATTGGGGTTGTGGCGTTGGGTGTGGCGGCCACGATTGGGCTCCCCGGCGGATTGAACGGCGTGCCTGCGGCGCACGCGGCAGCCCTGCCCGCGATCAAGATGAGCGCACGCAACCAACCTCCGCGCTGCGTCACGCCGGGCCGGCTGATGGCTTACTTGCAGGCGCGCAACCGCCGCCTTCCGCCCCGCTTCCGCGCGATCGCTTCCCATTACATGCGTCACGGTCGGCAGCTCGGTGTGCGGTGGGATATGGCGTTCTACCAGATGCTGGTGGAGACGAATTTTCTCACGTTCCGCCGGGGCAACGGTCAGCCCGGTGACGTGCGCGCCTCGCAGAACAATTTTGCCGGACTGGGTGCCACCGGTGGCGGTGTCCCTGGTGAGCGGTTTCGTACGGTGTCGGCCGGTGTGCTGGCGCACATGCAGCACATCTTGATGTACACCGGCACGCGCATCCGTCGCCCGGTCGCGGATCGTACGCGCAAGGTCCAGGCGTGGGGCATTTTGAACAAGTGGCGGCGGCGTTTGCCCAAGCCGGTGACGTTCACCCATTTGACGCGCAAGTGGTCACCCTATGACCGCGGGTATTCTGACGACATCAAGTCGCTTGAGAACCGCTTCATGCGCAACCATTGCCGCAGGCCCGACCCGCGGCCCGAGCTTTACGCCGCCGCCAAGCTGTCGCCGCAACAGCGGGCAGCGCAAAGGCGTGCACGTGCCCGTCGGATCGCAGCGCAGGCGGTGCGCCGCGCGAAGCGGGACGACGATCGGGCGCGTCGCGCGCTAGGCGCGCGCCAACAAAGGGAAAGAGCGCTAGGCGCGCGCCAACAAAGAGAAAGAGCGCTCCGCGCGCGCCAACAAAGACAGAGAGCGCTTGCAGCGCGCCAACAAAGAGAGCGCGCGCGCGCAGCGCGCCGGCAGCAGCAACGCGTCCTCGCGCAGCGTCGTGCGGCCGCGCAAAGGGAACGCCAGATCGCAGCAGCCCGGCAACGCCAGCGTACGGTCGCTCGCCCCAGCATCCAGCCGCAAGCATCGCCCGATGGACCGCCCGTCACCCTGGTGCAACCGCGCGTCCAGCCCGACAGCAAGCCCAAGCGCCCCGCCGCGTCGGCCCAAAAGCCGCGTGACCTGGCGTCCAGCGCCCCGGCGGCCGCCAAAACCTTGATCCCGACGCCGCCAGCTGCGGCACCCACCAGCAAGTGCAAAGTCTACACGGCCAGCTACGGTGGTCAGCGGGCGCTCATCATCCAAGTCGTCAAAGCAGGCGTGACCAATTACACGGTGCTCGACGTCAACAAAGGTCGCGAGCAACGTGAGGCCGCAGCCTACATCGCTGCCTATGCCAAAGGCGGTCGCTCGATCGCCGCCTTCGACAGCCCTGCAGCGGCACTCGAACGCGCGTTCAAACTCTGCCCCGAGAAGAACTGAAGCGCGCGTTTGTCCCGCTCCCGTGAGACGTGCGCACCGCGTGGTGCACCCGGGGGTAAGGCGTGCCGCGACGTGACCTCAGACAAACCTTAAGCCCACCATTTTTGAACCACAGGGCGGCCGGAAGTAGCCGCCATCCTTCCTAAATGAGTATCAAAGCGTCGGGCGCATCGCCCCCCACTCCAACGAGGGGCCAGCAGCCAACCGAACAGGGACTAAGCGTTCTATGACCAAGCACGTTTGCGCGTCCGGCGGGCGCGTGAGCACGGTTGCGCTATGCGCGGCACTGCTCGCTGGCTCCGCTCTTGCGTTGATTGCGCTGCCCGCTGACGGGGTGGCAGCACCGCGGTCCGAATACCGCTACGGGGTGCGCCTCCCGCGCATTCGTATCACCGCTGATAACCCGGTGCCGGCCTGCGTGACGCCGGCCAAGCTGTGGGCCTACATGCGTTCGCGCAACCGCTACAAGAGCCATCTGCGCCGCTACCGGGGCATCGCTGAATACTACAAACAGCATGGCGAAGCGGAGCGCGTGCGGTGGGACTACGCATTCTTTCAGATGCTGCTTGAGACCAACTTCCTGACCTACCGCACCGGTAGCGGCCGCTGGGGCGATGTCAGGCTGAAGCAGAACAATTTCGCGGGCCTCGGCACCACCGGTGGCGGCGTGCCCGGCAACAGCTTTAAGGACGTCAGCACCGGCGTGCTTGCGCATATTCAACATCTGATCGCCTACGCGGGCGTCTATCAGGCCAACCCGACCGCGCCGCGCACGCGCCTGAAGCAGCGCGACATCATTCGCCTGTCGAAACGCCTGCGCCGGCCGGTGCGCTTTTCCGATCTGTCGGGGCGTTGGGCCGTTGACAAGCGCTATGGTAAGTCGATCCGTTGGGTGGCGACGCGCTTTATGCGCAAATATTGTCGCGGCGGGCCTAACCGCACGGCCCAAGCGCGACCCGCTCGAGCTGCTGAGATCCAGGCGGCTCAGTCCCAAGCCGCTCAGGCCCAGGCTGCCGCCCAAGCGCAGGCCGACGCCGAAGCCGCACGCGAACGTGCCGCAGCACAAGCGCTGGCCGAACGCGACCGCTTGGAACGTGCGCGCCAACAAGAAGCCCGACGCCGCAGCGCGGCCATCGCCCGGCGCCTTGCCCAACGCCCTTACGCGCAGGCGGGTATAGCCCCCCGCTCATCGCTTGGTGCGGGCGCTTTGCGGACCGGGCAGCCGCAAGGACCGAACCGTGCGCGCACGATCGCCGGAGCAGCCCTGCCGCCCGCTGACCAGGTGACCGCGCGTGCCCCGAAGGCCAAGCCCGCATGTCAGGTCATGACCGCCAGCTATGGGGGCCGCAAAACACTCCTCATCCAGGCGGTTCGCGACGGCCAACGCATCTATACGGCGCTACAAGTGCTCGATGGCTATGAGCGCAAGCTTGCCGCCAGCTTCATCAAGAAGTACGCCGCCGGCGGGACCCTGCTTGGTACGTTCACCTCGCGCAAACAGGCGTTGGATAAGGCGTTCGCACTCTGCCGGCCCTAAAGTTCACCCGGCTTAAGTAGAACTTGGGACGAAAGATGACCCGCAGACCGTTCGCGTTCTGCGTGGAGCATCGGCCTCGCCCCCTGGACACCGCGCGCGCTCACACCCTACATCGTGGCCATGGTCTCGAGCCCTTCCCACGACGCCGCGCAGCACAAGGATGACGCGGGCCCGTCCGGCGATGTTGAACACGCCGCAACGCCGCCCGCGCCTGCGCAGCCGGAACCAGAGGCCGTGCCGGCCAAGGCGGCCGAGGCGGCCGATGCCCAACCCGGCGAAAGCAAGGGCGCCGATACCAAACCGGCCGCTACCAAGAAGGCCACAACCAAGCCAGCCAGACCCAAGCCACGCGAAGACGTCCAGCCCGCCAAAGAAACCGGCCCTGCCGTCATCCAGCGCTACCTCAAGACTCTGCCGTCTTCGCCCGGCGTCTACCGCATGCTCGATGCGGCCGGCGACGTGATCTACGTCGGCAAAGCGCGCAGCCTTAAGGCAAGGGTTTCAAACTACGCGCGGCTTGGCGGGCACACCAACCGCATCGCGAAAATGATCTCGCTCACCGGAACGATGGAGTTCGTGACGACGCGCACCGAGTCCGAAGCGCTGCTGCTTGAGGCGAACCTCATCAAGCGGTTTCGCCCGCGCTTCAACGTGCTCATGCGAGACGATAAATCGTTCCCCTACATCGTCATCACCAGCGGCCATGAAGCGCCGATGATCACCAAGCATCGCGGCGCGCGCACGGGCAAAGGCGACTTCTTCGGCCCCTTCGCATCGGCCGGCGCGGTGAACCGGACGATCAACACGTTGCAGCGCGCTTTCCTGCTGCGGACCTGCACCGACGCCGTTTACGAAAGCCGCACACGGCCCTGCCTGCTTTATCAAATCAAGCGTTGCGCCGGGCCTTGCACAGGTGAGATCGCGCCGGCCGACTACGCCAAGCTGGTCGACGATGCGCGCCGCTTCCTGCGCGGGCAAAGCAAGGTGGTCCATGCCAAACTGAAAGAGCAGATGGAGCGCGCGTCCGAAGAGCTCGAGTTCGAGCGGGCCGCCGCCTACCGCAACCGGCTGTGGGCGCTCGCGCATGTGACGGCCGACCAGAACATCAACCCCGAAGGGATCGAAGAGGCCGACGTTTTTGGCGCCCATCAAGAGGGCGGCCAGACATGCATTCAGGTGTTCTTCTTCCGCACGGGCCAGAACTGGGGCAACCGGGCTTACTTCCCACGGGCCGACCGCTCGCTCGGCATCGAAGAGGTGCTGGAGAGTTTCATCGCGCAATTCTACGACGACAAGCCGGTGCCACGGCAGGTGCTGGTCTCGCACGACGTGGCGATGGCCGACCTGTTGGGCGAGGCGCTGTCGGTGAAGGCTGAACGCAAGACGCTGGTGGTGAAGCCCGCCCGCGGCGGCAAGGCGGCGCTCGTTGCCCATGCGGTTGCAAACGCGCGCGAGGCGCTCGGCCGTCGGTTGGCGGAAAGCGCAACCCAGCGCCGGCTGCTTGAGGGCGTGGCCGAACGCTTCGGCCTAAACGCTATCCCGCGACGCATCGAGGTCTACGACAACTCGCACATCCAGGGCGATAACGCGGTCGGCGCTATGATCGTCGCCGGGCCTGAAGGCTTCATCAAAAACCAGTATCGCAAATTTAACTTCAAGTCGGAGACGCTGACCGGCGGCGATGATTACGCGATGATGCGCGAAGTGCTCACGCGGCGCTTCAAGCGCTTGTTGAAGGACCACGGCGAAGCGCGCACACCTAGCGTCGCACCTGAGCGTGCCGGCGCGCGCGCGGACACACCCGATGAAGCTGACACAGGCGAAGCATCCGTTGACCTCAACGCCGACCTCCCCCCCTGGCCTGACCTTGTGCTGATCGATGGCGGGCGCGGCCAACTGAGCGTGGCCCAGGAGGTGATGGCAGACCTCGGCGTCAGCGATATCACCGTGATCGGCGTCGCGAAGGGGCCCGACCGCGATGCCGGGCGCGAGCATTTTCATCGTCTTGGAAGCGCGCAACCCCACATGCTGGAGCCGCGCGATCCGGTCCTCTATTTCGTGCAACGCCTGCGCGATGAAGCGCACCGTTTTGCGATCGGCTCGCACCGCGCCAAACGTAAGAAGGCGTTGGGCGTCAACCCGCTCGATGAGATCGAAGGCATCGGCCCGACCCGCAAACGCGCCCTGCTGCAGCATTTCGGGTCGGCGAAGGCGGTCAGCCGCGCGGGCGTCGATGACCTTAAAGCGGTGAGCGGCATCTCCGCGCAGATGGCGCAGGCGATCTACGATTTCTTCCACGACCGCTCGTCGTGACCTGTGATGCGACCGACGCGCTTGTGAACAAGGCGTCCGGTCGCAGCCCTCAAGCCGTATTGACGCCGCCGCGCCGCGGTGGTGTACAGCCCGCATGATCGAACAGACCGCTTCCCGCCCGCTCGTCATGAGCCTGCCCAACGTGCTGACCTACGCGCGCATTGCGGCCGTGCCGGTGATGGCCGTCTGTCTGTACGCGTTCGACAGCACGTTCGCGCGCTGGATGGCGATGGCGCTGTTCGCAGCCGCCTGCCTCAGCGACTTCCTCGATGGCTACCTGGCGCGCGCGTGGCAACAGCAATCGTCGCTTGGGCGGATGCTCGACCCGATCGCCGATAAGTTGCTTGTGGGCGCAGCGCTGCTCATGCTCGTGCATTTGCAGACGGTCGATGGGCTGTCATTGTTCGCCGCGCTGATCATCCTGTCGCGCGAGATTCTGGTGTCGGGCTTGCGCGAATTCCTCGCTGAGCTGAAAGTGTCGCTGCCGGTCAGCCAGGCTGCCAAGTGGAAAACCGGCGCCCAGATGATCGCGATCGGCTTGCTGATCGCTGGGCCGGCGGGCGACACCTTGATCAAAGGGTGGACGAGCGCCGGGCTCATCATGCTTTGGCTGTCGGCGGGCCTGACGCTGTGGACAGGCTACGACTACCTGAAGGCTGGCATTCGCCACGCCATGGAGCCAGGCCAGACCTGAAAGCGGCGAAGCCGACGCACGGGTCGAGGATAAACTATGAAGCTGACGATCAAGTACTTCGCCTGGGTGCGCGAGAAAGTGGGCGTCGGCGAAGAACAACTCGATGTGCCCGATGACGTTACCACGGTGGGTGATCTCGCAGCTTGGCTGGCGACGCGCAGCGAGGCCCATGCGAACGCGTTTGCGCGCGCTGACGTCATCCGCGCCGCCTGCGACCAGACCCATGCACCGCCCACCGCCCCGCTCGCCAACGTGAGCGAAGTTGCGTTTTTCCCGCCGGTCACGGGCGGCTGAGGCGATGACGGTCCGCGTGCAAAACGAAGACTTCGATGTGAACGCCGAAATCGACGCGTTGCGCGGGCTGTCCGACGAGATCGGCGCGATCGTCACGTTCACCGGCACGGTGCGCGGGCGCGCGAACGGGGAATCGCTCAGCGCGATGACGTTGGAGCACTATCCGGGCATGACGGAGCGCGAGTTGGCGCGGGTGGAGGCGATGGCCCTGGAGCGTTGGCCGTTGCAGGGTACGACGATCATCCATCGTATCGGCGAACTGGAGCCGGGCGCCAACATCGTGCTGGTGGTGACCGCTTCACGCCATCGGCAGGCCGCCTTCGACGCCGCGGCCTTCTTGATGGATTATCTCAAGACGTCAGCCACGTTCTGGAAAAAGGAAGCGGCGGCCGATGGCTCCGGCAGCTGGGTTGATGCGCGCGAAAGCGATGATGAGGCGCTGGCGCGATGGGCTGATCCTCCGGCGTGATCTCCCAGTATGATTCACGGCCGAGATGCAAAGCTGCGAGCCGGTTCAGCGCCTTCCCAGCAACGCTCGCGGTTAAACGCCCAAGCCGCAGCGCACGCGCTGGCAGGTCCGTCGCACACCATTGATCGTGCAGCGCGAGCGCACGATGCGGCATCGGCGGCACGAATAAGAAGAGATGCAGCCGCGAAACAGACCACCGCGCTGAAACCGGCAAGTGCGGATCGTGTGGCAACGACGGCCCTGGTTTTGCGCGCCGGGCAGCGCCTGCTGCGCGAGAACCATTTGCGCTT
This sequence comes from Pseudomonadota bacterium, assembly GCA_038522635.1. Classification (GTDB taxonomy): domain Bacteria; phylum Pseudomonadota; class Alphaproteobacteria; order Rhizobiales; family Hyphomicrobiaceae; genus JBCBJZ01. The sequence continues at coordinate 47,740 of JBCBJZ010000004.1, forward strand.
GCGCCTGAGGCGCGCGCACCAAAGCGAAAGCCGTCAGCATCGCGGCCATGACAAGAAAAAAGAGCGCGATGCTGCGCAGCCGTTGCGGTCCGCTGTGGGTGTTCAGCATCGGTAGACCCCTGCGTTGCTGCTGCACGTTCGCCTTAGGCTTGCCATCTTTTCGGACGGCGACGCAACGTGCTGGGTGCAACAATGCAGGGATGGTGCCAATGGGGCACGCTTAGCTCGTTCATCCGCCACAGGTAAGGATCACCGAAGGCGAAAGATGCACGGCAAGGTGTTGAGGCCGCGGCGCGACCGCAACGGAAAGAGCCCGCGAGGCCGCCGGGCCTCGCGGACGTTGAACAACGCTTTCGCTACTCGGCGGCAGCTTGCTCGGCAGCCGGCTGGACGGCTGCCATGAAATCATTCAGCAGCGTCGCGCAGATCTCGCCGGGCGTGTAGGTCACATCTTCAATCTGGGACACCGGCGTCACTTCGGCCGCGGTTCCCGTCACGAAGCACTCACTGAAGCTGCTGAGTTCGTCCGGCATGATCACACGCTCGATCACGTCGTAGCCCCGCGCTTTCGCCAGACGGATCACCGTGCGACGGGTGATGCCATCGAGGAAGCAATCGGGGATCGGCGTGTGCAGCGCGCCGTCCTTGATAAAGAAGACATTGGCGCCGGTACACTCGGCCACCTGCCCGCGATAATCGAGCATTAGCGCATCGGCGAAGCCGCGGCGCTCAGCTTCATGCTTGGACAGCGTGCAGATCATGTAGAGCCCGGCGGCCTTGGCTTTCACGGGCGCGCAGGCGGGATCGGGACGACGGTACTCGGCCATCGCGATTTTGATGCCCTTGAGCCGCTCGGCGGGATCGAAATACGATCCCCAATCCCAGGCGGCGATCGCCAGATTGATGCGGTTTTTCTGCGCTGAAACACCCATCATCTCGCTACCGCGCCACGTCACCGGGCGCACGTAGCAATCGACGAGGTTGTTGGCCGCGACCACTTCCCGGCACGCCTGATCGATCTCATCGGCGTTGTAGGGGATCTCAAAACCCATGATGCCGGCACCCTCGATCAGGCGATCGGTATGGGCCCGCAGCTCGAAGATTTCGCCACCGTAGGCCCGCTCGCCCTCGAACACCGCGCTCGCGTAATGCAGACCATGGGTCAATACGTGTACGTTCGCCTGCTCCCACGGCACAAGGTTGCCATTCATCCAGATGACGCCTTCCAACCTGTCGTAGGACGCAGCGGCCATGGTCTTTCTCTCCCTTCCAACCGGGTGTTTGTCGGCGTACCCATGCGTGTACGCCTCAAGGATGCGCATCGCAGCGCTAAGCCCCGCCAGCAAAGCCGGTGGAGCCATGAGCGCGCCTCGATGGCGCGGACAGTTTCTTGCAGAGTTCCCCAAAAAGGTGGGTTGTCAGCACTAATGCCAGCATCCATTTAAGTCAACATGCCTGACATAAATCTAAAGCCCGTTGCGCAACATCCTGCGAACGCCTCAACGCCCGCGGCAGCACCTTCGCCAGCGCCAGCGCCCACACCTTCACCGAAGGTCGAGGCTACGCAGGGGCACGTGGCGCCGAGTGATGACGTCACGCGCACGATAGAACTGCTGTTCTTCGCCTATCGCGCCTTCACGCATGATCCGGACGCGCACCTGGAAAGCTACGGGTTTGGTCGCGCACACCACCGCGTGCTGCATTTCGTGAGCCGCCAACCGGGGATGCGCGTGGCTGACCTGTTGGACATCCTGGCGATCACCAAGCAGAGCCTGGCGCCTGTGTTGAAACAACTGGTGGACAAAGGTTTCATCGAGCAGCATGAGGGGGCGCACGACAGGCGTGAAAGGCGCCTGCACGTGACAGCAGCAGGGGCCCGCCTCTCTGACGACTTGAAGGCGCTCCAGGCGCAACGGCTTGAAACGGCCTTTGCCTCATTGCCAGCGCCGACGCGGGCTCATGTTGAAGCCTTTTTGTTTGCCATAATTGACGAGCAAGATCGCGAAGCCGTTGCCGCGCTGCTGCCTGATGTGGCATCGGGCGGTATTGACCCGAAGCGGTGAGGAAGACCGCCTGCCCTACACCACAGATGGCGCCGACCCGGGGCCGCGCGACTGGAAACACTCCTGAAACTTGCGCGCGCGGGTCCAACCGCGCAGCCGAAACGCAAGTAACCCGAACCTAAGCTCACATTTTAAAGGGAGCTGAATGACCATGGGCATGAGCGCACAACACAGCGCGAAGGGCACCGCCCCGTCAAATGCTGCGATCAACGCAGCACCGTTGGATGACAACGCACCGCACGTGCTGCTGGTCGACGATGACCAGCGCATCCTTGACCTCCTGACCCGCTTCCTGAGCGACCATGGGTTCCGTGTGACGCCGGCGAACCAGGCTGCGGCTGCCCGTTCAGCGATGCGCGGGCTGGCGTTCGACCTCATGATTTTGGACGTCAATATGCCGGGCGAATCCGGTCTATCGCTGGCGCGCGACCTAAAGCAGACCCAAATCGATTTACCGATCCTGATGCTTACCGCGCGTGACGACACCAACGATCGGATCGCCGGCCTGGAGTCGGGCGTCGATGACTACCTGACGAAGCCTTTCGAGCCGCGCGAACTGCTGCTGCGCCTGCAAAACATCATCCGCCGCGGCCAACCCACGACGCCGGTCTGCAGCGACGATATCAAGATGGGCGATCTGACGTTTCACATTTCGCGCGGAGAACTTCGCCGCGGCGACAAGACGCTCAAGCTCACCGAGCGCGAGCGCGATCTCCTTCGCCATTTTTGCCAGAAACCCGGGACCACGGTCGCCCGCCACGAGTTGGCAAAGGGCGAGGTGACGGGCTCAGAACGCGCCATCGACGTGCAGATCAACCGCTTGCGCCGGAAGATCGAGACCGACCCCTCGAACCCGGTCTATCTGCAAACGGTTCGCGGCAAAGGCTACATCCTGTATACCGACTGACGGCGCGGCATCGGTCCTCAACTGCGAGCACGGCAAGCGCGCCTGTACCGCGCCGCCTGTTGACGTGAGCATTGAGTTCGACGCGCCATGGCCGTTCTGGAACCCAACGACCAAACACCCCCTTCGACGCTTGTGCGGGCCCGCCGCCGCGCGAGCGACGGCCTTGGCGTGGCGAAGAGCGGGCTTGTCAACGTCGCGCAATCCGCGCGCGATGGGGTGCGCGAAGCGATGCGTGTCACGGGCGGTGTCCTCGCGCCCTTTTGGCCGGGCGCGCTGGTTAGCCAGATCAGCGCCTGGTTTGCCCACCTCACGCCGAAAGGCCTCTACCCGCGGACGCTGATCATCATCATCATGCCGATCGTGCTTTTGGAAAGCGTGATCGCCTTCATCTTCATGGAGCAGCATTGGCAGTCGGTAACGCGACGTTTGTCGGCGGCCACGGCGCGCGACATCTCGATGCTGGTCGACGTCTACAAGAACTATTCGCGCAACGATGATTACGCACAGTTGATTGAGATGGCGCGCGATCGCCTGCGGCTCTCCATGCGCGTGCTGGAGCCGGGCGAGTTGCCGCGTACCGAGAGCAAGCCGTTTTTCGCGCTGCTCGACCGCGCCCTAACGAAGGAAGTGCAACGGCGCATCGATGTGCCCTTCTGGGTCGATACGCTTGGCGACAGCGACCACGTGGAAGTGAGGGTTCAACTCCCACAGGCGACGTTGAGTTTCGTTGCGCGGCGCTCGCAGACGTTTGCCTCCAACTCACATATTTTCCTGCTCTGGATGATCGGAAGCGCGATCGTGCTGCTGACGGTGGCCATCCTCTTTTTGGGTAACCAGATCCGCCCCATTCTGCGCTTGTCGGAGGCGGCGGAGAATTTCGGCAAGGGACAGCCGCTGCCCGACGATTTCGAGTTGCGCGGCGCGCGCGAGGTGCGCCAGGCGACGCAAGCGTTCATCGAAATGGGCGAACGCATCACCACCCACGTTGAACAGCGCACCACCATGCTTGCCGGCGTCAGCCACGACCTGCGTACCATCCTCACACGGTTCAAGCTTGAAGCCGCCATGCTGCCTGACGCCCAGCGCTCCGACGCGTTGATGAAAGACATCAACGAGATGCAGTCGATGCTGGAAGACTACATGGCGTTCGCCCGCGGTGATGGCGGTGAGGTGGCCGCGCCAACCAACATGCGCGAGCTGATCGAAGAGGTACGCACGGGCGCGCTGCACTTTGGCAAGCCGATCGATTTGAAGCTGCGCAAACGTCGCAAGGACCTGGTGCTAACCATCCGGGGGCAGGCGTTCAAGCGCGCGCTTGCCAACTTGATGACGAACGCGGTGCGCTACGGCGAGCGGGTGGTCGTGACGGCGGGCAACGACAAGGACTGGTTCTGGATCGCTGTTGACGATGATGGACCGGGCATCCCGGCCGACCGTCTGGAAGACGTGTTCAAGCCGTTTCTCCGGCTCGATGATTCGCGCAACCAGGACCATGGCAACACCGGTCTGGGCCTCGCCATCGCACGCGACATCGTGCGGGCTCACGGCGGCGACATCACGCTGTCGCGCAGCAAGCTGGGTGGCTTGCGGGCCGAGATCCGCTTGCCGCTGTAGGCGGGGCTTGCGTTGCGGCGCGCGGGGCCGCCGGTGCCGCACGTGCGCCAGATGCCGCCTGGCTTTTAAGGCGCTGCCGGTGCCTCAAGGGGCCCGGCGCCCCTACGACTTGTGCGCTCACCTTAACCCCTTCATAAAGGTCCGCCTCGTTCGGCGTTCGCGCTGCGAGGACATCGTGCATCATGGCTATTGTACCTCGATCTTCAGGGCCCGCCGCTCAAGGCACGTTTTCAAAGGCCCCTTCGTCCCCGTCCTAGAAAGCCGGTCGCCGATGAAAAAGCTGACCAAGGTCAAACAGGTTGCCGCGCTGCCTCTGCGCACGAAACGCGGCGTGACGCAGGTGATGCTGATCACCTCGCGCGATACAGGCCGCTGGGTGATCCCCAAGGGCTGGCCCGAAAAAGACC
>JBCBJZ010000005.1:0-50401 GCA_038522635.1 Pseudomonadota bacterium
GAGTCCACCTGAAGCGGATGAACTCTTGTTTTGCCGTTCATCTTTCGCCTCAGGTGAGTCCACCTGAAGCGGATGAACTCCAGAGCGACGGGCGCCAAGTCCGCAGGACGGGCTCACTTCATGGTGCTCGTTATCGCCCAACAATCGAGCCGCACCGCGTTCAATCAGGCCTCAAAGCACACCTACCGCCTCAGCGTGATGTACTGCGAGGCGTTGTTGTTGCACACCCAACAACACTTCGCGCAGCGTTGGTTGTTGCCGTGCCCGACACCCCAATAGCGCTCGATCCGCCCGCGCACCCAAGCGCCGTAGCAGATCCGTTCACCACGCCGACACGCCAGCTTGTAGGCGCGCATCTTGCTGTCCCGCAAAATCCAGACGCGACCGCTGCCTGGCCACTCATGGCTTCGGCTTTGCGAATAGAACGCCAAGTCCACCGAGTAGGGGTAGGAGCTCTTGATGTAAAAGGTGATGGTGCCGGCCTCGGCCGCTTTGGGTGCCGCAACGAGTGTGGCGATGGCACTGGCGGCGATCAGGCAGGCGACCGCGAAGGAGAAAAATACTCTGCGCACCGTTTATACCCTCACACAATATCAGCTTCTCCTCAAAATAATACAAACAAGCCGCACTGGATGCCAAGAGTCACGCGTGAGTTTCACAAATCCGTCATCTGCGCCGGCGTTCGTATGCCACGCACGGTGACCGGCCCAGACTCACGGCAAGGCATCCGAGGAAATAGCATCCATGGCCGCCAAGACCTCGATCAACGCTTCGTTGTAGGCGTCCGCATTCTCATACATCGCCCAGTGGCCGGCGTCGGGAACCGCCCGCGCGATCAACTGCGGATGGCTGCGCGCGATCACATCGAAACGCGCGTCCACCGACGGCAGCGCGATCTGGTCACGCGCGCCCCAGACGGCGTTCACCGGCACACGGACCGCGGGCAACGTCTCCGCCAGTTGGGCACCGCGCGCGTACACCCGCGAGCGAAAGCGCGCGCGGCGTACGTTGGTCGCTTGGATGTGGAGCGCGAGCGCGTCGATGTTGGCGATGTCGGCGAACATCAGCATTGCCAGATTAGCCCGGTGCACCGCTTCGCGCGCGGCGGCATCCATCGACGGGTGCTCTTTGGCGAAGGTGAAATCGTGATGCGGCAGGCCCATCGCCGCGCAGCCGGTCAAGGTCAGGCTCGCGATACGATGGCCGAGAAGGGCTGCGGCAAGCGTGGCGATGTGGCCGCCGAACGAAAACCCGACGACATGCGGGCGTGCTGCTTCATGCGCACCTTCGTGAGACAGCGCTCCTGCAGGAAATAGCGCTTCAATGCCTTCAGCGACAACAAGGCCTGCGCGCATCGGCACGTGCGGCGCATCCGGCATCGCGCTGTCGCCAAGCCCTGGCAGGTCAACGCACCACACATCGCGGGTCGTGGCCAAGGCGGGGATGGTCTTGATCCAGTGTGTCCACGAACCCGACCCGCCATGCACCAGGATGACGGGCCGTGGCGCAAGGGGACGCGACGACGCCGTGCCATCATTGGCAACCCCGCCGTTCGCTTCGAATGACCCGCGCGCCCAGCGCCGCCACACCAGCGCGCCCTCGCCGCAGGCCGTATGCGTGCGCTGCGCCCCCTCGTCGACCGCATCCAAACGCGCCTGCAGCGCTGCGCGTTGCTGCGTCTCGCTCATGCTCAACTCCCGCTTCAACCGTTGTCTTTGATCGATCACGCGCTGCGTGGCGCGCACTTCGCCCTTGGCAAACCCTAAGCGATCGGCGACGCTTCGGCTCGATCAAACAGCCCTTCATCCGCGCCCTCGCACGCGCGCTTTGCCCCTTAGGATCTCCCATGCCCACCGATACCAACCTGCGCATCAACGGCACGCGTTTATGGGACAGCCTGATGACGATGGCGAAGATCGGCGCAACGCCGAACGGCGGCGTGAACCGATTGACATTGACGCAAGTGGACGGCGAAGCCCGCGCGCTGTTTGCCGCATGGTGTGAAGCGGCCGGCCTGACGATGAGCGTCGATAAAATGGGCTCGATGTTCGCGCGCCGAGCCGGCCACGACGACAGCCTACCTCCGGTGATGGTGGGCAGTCATCTCGACAGCCAACCGACCGGCGGCAAATTCGACGGCGCACTTGGCACCCTCGCAGCGCTTGAACTCGTGCGCACCTTGAACGACCTCGACATCACGACCAAGCACCCGATCGAGATCGTGAACTTCACCAACGAAGAAGGCTCGCGGTTCGCGCCCGCGATGGTGGCTTCGGGCGTCTTCGCCGGCCACTTCGATCTCGACTATGGCCTGTCGCGCGCGGATGCAGACGGCGTGACGCTGGGCGAAGCGCTGCAGTCGATCGGCTATGCGGGCGAAGCGCCCGTCGGCAAGCGACCGGTGCACGCGTTTTTCGAGTTGCACATCGAGCAGGGCCCGGTGCTGGAAGAGGCTGGCATCGACATTGGCGTCGTCACCAAGGCGAACGGGCAATACTGGTACGAGGTCACGCTCACGGGCGTTGAAAGCCACGCCGGCCCAACCCCCATGAACAGGCGCAAGGATGCGGGCCTGGCGGCCGCCCGCATCATCGAAGCGGTCAATGCCATCGGCCATCGCTTCGCACCGGACGCCTGCGCCACCGTCGGCATGTGCGAACTCTATCCCGCCTCGCGCAACGTCATCCCCGGGCGAGCCTGGCTGACGATCGATGTGCGCCACCCCGATGCGGACACGCTGGCAGCGATCGACCAGGCGGTACGCGAGGCCGTTGAGGAAGCGGCAACGCGCTCCGGCGTCGCCAGCACGCTGCAACAGATCTTCCATTTCGCGCCTTTGCCCTTCAACGCCGACTGCGTCAGCGCGGTGCGCGATGCGGCGACGACGCTGGGCTACAGCCACCGCGATATGACGTCAGGTGCCGGCCATGACGCGGTGCACATGGCGCCCGTATTCCCCACCGGCATGGTCTTCACCCCTTGCGTCGATGGGATCAGCCACAACGAAGCTGAAGACATCAAACCGGCCTGGGCCACAGCGGGCTGCGATGTGCTGCTGCATGCCGTATTGGAAACCGCGCAGGTGGTCACGCCGGCGACCTAAAGCGGCGACGCGCCTGTTGAGCGCTCTCGTTGTCAGCGGCCCACGGCAAACTGCATAAGCGAACGAACGAACGAGCGAGGACAAGGTCATGAGCACGGTAGGCATAGTCGGTTTGGGCGCGATGGGCCTGCCGATGGCGTTGCACTTGCGCAAGCAGGGCTACGCCGTTTGGGGCTGTGACCTCAACGAGGACGCGACCGCCACGCTGAAGGAGGCCGGCGGTGACGTCGCATCCTGCCCGGCCGATGCGGCCGCCAAATGCGACACCCTGCTGCTCATGGTGGTCAACGGCGATCAAGCGGAGACGGTGCTGTTCGGCAGCAACGGCGCCGCGTCGACGATGGCTGAAAAGGGCGGCCTCGTGATCATGGGCTGCACGCAACCGCCGGCCCAGGCCACGCGCACCGCGGAACGCCTCGTCAAGCAGGGCGCAGCGGTGCTCGATGCACCGGTCTCAGGCGGTGTCGTGGGCGCAGCGGGTGGCACGCTGACGATCATGGCGAGCGGTCCGGAGGCAACGTTCAAGCGAGCCACCGCGCTGTTTGAGGTCTTGGGGGAACACATCCACCACGTCGGTGAGGACTACGGCCAGGGTTCGGCCGTCAAGATGGTCAACCAGTTGCTCGCCGGCGTCCACATCGCGGTGGCGGGCGAAGCGATGGCGCTTGGGGCTGCGGCCGGCATCGACGGCCAGGTGATGTTCGATGTCTTTTCGAAGTCCGCCGCCAACTCCTGGATGTTCTCAAACCGCGTCCCGCGCATGATGGAGAAGACGCCAGCGGTCGCGAGCGCGGTCGACATTTTCGTCAAGGACCTGGGCATCGTCACCGATCACGCGCGGCGAAGCGCGTTCCCCGTGCCGTTGGCGGCGGCGGCCTTGCAGCAATTCGTGGCTGCCTCCGCGATGGGGATCGGTGCAGAAGACGATAGCGCGGTCATCAAGGTCTACGAGCGCCTGACCGGCCACGCACCGGAGCGCCAAGCGCCAGCCTCAAAGAAGACGTCGGACGCCTCATGAGCCAATCGCAGAACGAAGATGGCGCAGCCTTGCAGGATGCATCCGCCATTGACACCGCTCGCCCTAACGTCACCTTCGGCACCGTGCCCGCAGCACAGGCGAGCGCGATGTCCGGCCTCGCCTTCATGCGCGCGATGCTGGACGGCACCTTGCCGCATCCCACCATTTGCGCGGCGATGAATTTCCGCCTGATCGAGGTTGAGCCCGGCCGTGTGGTGTTTGCCGGCGCGCCGACACCGCAGATGCTGAACCCGCTGGCCGGCGTTCACGGCGGCGTGCACGCAACCTTGCTCGATAGCTGTATGGCATGCGCCTCGCACACAACGCTGGAGCCCGGTGAACTCTACACCACGCTGGAAATGAAGGTGAGCTACGTGCGCGGCGTGACCGCCCAAAGCGGACGCCTGATCGCGACCGGCACGGTGCTGCACCGAGGGCGCCAGATCATCACATCCGAGGGCCGGCTCGAGACCGAAGAGGGCAAGCTCGTGGCGCACGGTTCCGAGACCTGCCTGGTGCTCAAGGCGCCGTGAAACGAGAAGCGTTTAGGACTGCGGCGTCACCGGAATACAAAACTCGATACGGTGGATCACCGGATCAGCGCTGAAGTCCGGCACGTCATAAAGCTCCACCAGCGGACGTTGGTCGTCGATCACCAGGCCCTGCTGCGGCAGGAAACTGCGCAACAACGCACTGAGCGTGGCACTGGTCCCCTCAATAGCGCCCTCGTAGGCATGGGCCGCGTAAACACCGCCGACCACGTTGAAGACCGTACTGCCGTAGAGCGGGTCAGGGCGCGTGGCGCTACCCAAATCAACGCCAGCACGATAGACGAGTTGACCCGGCGCGTGCATCCGCGGGTCGCCCACGCGCATGCCTATGCCGCCCTTAACCTGGCCCCACAAATCGCGGGTTGTCAGCCACGAAAAGACCTGCTGCCAGGCTGCTTCCATTGACTGCGCGTAGGGACCGTTGGCCTCGACCCCTACCACCGCCCGGGGGCGCAGGTATCTCATTTTAACGTCCATGGTCGCTCTTCACATCGGCGGGCGCATCAGATGCGCATGCGCGCGAACGCGCCCGCCCCCCGCTCATCGGCGCGCGCAAGCCGCATCGCGCACGCCATGGAAAGACAAAGCAGCGACCGCGCTCAACCAAGACAATCGAGACGCGGTCACCAGCCTTAAGGATGTAAACAGTTACCAAAAGTTCCGTATTGCGAGGCTTAATCTGGTCCTTAAAACTTTAATCAACACTGCGTGCGAAGTGCGTTATTTGCTCAATAGCTCTTTCAACCATTCAAGGCCTATTGCACGGGGCCGTTTGGCGTTCAGATTGCAAGGCGATGTTTTCCCTCACGATGGGCCGCGCGTGCTTTCCAAGCCTTCGCGCAACGTCTGAAGGTCCGCCCAGGCAAGCCGTTTCGCCGCGGGGGTTCGCAGCAGGTAGGCTGGATGCAGCGTGGCCAGGGCACGCAAGCTGCGGCCACCAAGCTCAACGTCACGCCATTGGCCGCGCTGACGCATGATCCCCTGGGTGGTGTCGAACAGCGCTTTGGCCGCAGCACCACCGAGCACCAGCAGGACGTCGGGGCCGACCAATTGGATCTGACGCTCCAAGAAGGGGCGGCAGGTGAGCGCTTCCTGCGGCGTGGGCGTGCGGTTTCCCGGCGGGCGCCAATAGACGATGTTGGTGATGTGCACGCTCGTATCATCAAGCCCGATCGCGGCCAGCATCTTGTCGAGCAGTTGCCCGGCGCGGCCGACGAACGGCTGGCCCGCACGGTCTTCATCGCGGCCCGGCGCTTCGCCCACGATCATCAACGGCGCGCGCGCGGCACCACGGGCGAAACAAAGCTGCTTTGCGGTCACTTTCAGCCCGCACCCCTCGAAGCCCTCAAGCGCATTTTTGAGTTCATCGAGGTTGGCTGCGTCGCGTGATAGCCGCTGCGCCAGCGCCACCGCCTCATCGGGTGAGGCAAGCGGCGGACCCGCAGCGGCGGAAGGGATGGGGTTTGCGGATGGCTTAACGGGCGCAGCAGGCGGCGATGGCGGCGCAGCGCGCTGCTGCGTCCCGTTGTGTGGCTGGGCCTGAAACTGAGACGGGGCACGCAACGGAGCCGGCGACGAAGCGGGCAGCCCAACACCGGCATCACGCGCGCCTGCTTCACCGCCAGGGGCCTGCACGCGTGCCAACATCGCCGCTGCCTCCGGCTCCCGCCCCGGCCACGACAACGGCGCGGCGCCGACCGCAGCGTCGACCCCCATCGCGCGGTACCACGCCAGCAACGCCAACAATCGCTCACGCTGCGCGTCCGCCCGGTTCCCGCCATCCTCCATCATCGCGTTATCCTTAGCCTCGTGCGCGCTTCCCGGAGACACCAAACCGTTCGCAGACCCGCGCGTTAACCCTGGCATGAGGCGCCCCGCCACGTGGGCCAACCCTTGACCCTGAAAGGCGCAACCGCTTATCGCTTGAGAGCATAGACGCTGACAACGGAGCACACGACATGGCGGACCCTGAGACCACGAATGGCGCAGCGCCCGACCTCGGTGAGCGCGAGTTCATGGACTTCGACGTGGTCATTGTCGGCGCCGGACCCGCAGGCCTCGCCGCGGCGATCAAACTACGTCAACTGGCGGCCGAACAGGACAAAGAGTTGTCCGTCGTCGTGATCGAGAAGGGTTCGGAAGTTGGCGCCCATATCCTTTCAGGCGCCGTCATCGATCCCAAGGGCATCGCCGCGCTCTTCCCCGATTGGAAAGAGCTCGACACACCCATCAAGACGGAAGTGAAAAGCGACAAGTTCCTCTACCTCGGTCCCGCCAGGTCGATGCGCCTGCCCAACTTCATGATGCCGCCGCTGATGAACAACCACGGCAATTACATCGTCAGCCTGGGCGACGTGGTGCGCTGGCTTGGCGCCAAGGCCGAAGAGTTGGGCGTTGAGATCTATCCGGGCTTCGCGGCCACAGAAGTGCTCTACAACGACGAAGGCGCCGTGATCGGTGTTGCCACCGGCGATATGGGCATCGGCAAGGACGGCAAGCCCAACGATCAGTTCACACGCGGCATGGAGTTGCGCGGACGCTATACGCTCCTGGCCGAGGGCGCGCGTGGGTCACTGTCCAAGCAGCTCATCGCGCACTTTGATCTAGCCAAGGATGCCGAGCCGCAGAAGTACGGCATCGGCATCAAGGAGCTTTGGGAAGTTAAGCCCGAAAAACACCAGCCCGGAACCGTCCAACACACGCTCGGCTGGCCGCTCGATAACAGCACGGGCGGCGGCTCGTTCTTGTATCACTACGGCGAAAACCTGGTGTCGGTCGGCTTCGTGGTGCACCTCAACTACGAAAACCCGTTCCTTTCGCCCTACGACGAATTCCAGCGCTTCAAGACGCACGAGTCGATCCGTGACACGTTCGAAGGTGGCAAGCGCATCGGTTACGGCGCGCGCGCCATCGTCGAAGGCGGCTGGCAGTCGATGCCGAAGCTGACGTTCCCCGGCGGTGCGCTCTTGGGGTGTGCGGCGGGCATGGTCAACGTGCCGCGCATCAAAGGTTCGCATAACGCCATCCTTTCAGGCATCGCCTGCGCGCAGGACCTGATGGATGCGCTCACCGCGGATCGCCAACACGATGAACTCAAGGAGTACGAACGCAAGGTGCGCTATGGCGCAATCGGCGATGAACTCTACCAGGTGCGCAATGTGAAGCCGCTGACGTCGCGGCTAGGTACCTGGCTCGGCCTTGTTGTGTCGGGCATGGACATGTGGCTCAACACCATCATCCCGGGCCGCGCGCTCGGCTACGTGCTCAAACACAAGAAGACCGACCATGGCGCCTTGACATCAGCCACCACGCAAAAGCGCATCGAATATCCGAAGCCCGATGGCGTTTTGACCTTTGATAAGCTGACCAACCTCTCGTTCTCGGCCACCAACCACGAAGAGGATCAGCCCGCCCACCTCAAACTCAAAGACCCAGACGTGCCGGTCGACATCAATCTACCGCGCTACGCCGAACCCGCCCAACGCTACTGCCCGGCCGGCGTCTACGAGATCGTCCACGACGATGATGGCAAACCACGCTTTCAGATCAACGCGCAGAACTGCGTCCACTGCAAAACCTGCGACATCAAAGATCCCTCGCAAAACATCGTGTGGACCTGCCCGGAAGGCGGCGGTGGCCCGAACTACACCGGCATGTGAGGGCAGAAGACCTCAGCCACCTTGGGAGCTTTACGCGTTCAACCGCCCCAGGTGGTATCTGGCGCAGACGATCAGCGACCAGCATATTGGAGCCGTTCCACGAAGAACGCGATCCGACGCGAAGAGGCACAAACCATGCCACGCATTGATGACAGCCGGCCGTTCATCGCGACCAACATCGCGGTCCTCACCGTGTCCGACACGCGCACCTTGGCGGATGATACCTCCGGCGATGTGCTGCAGCGGATGCTGGAAGAGGCCGGGCACACGCTTGCTGCCCGCGCGATCGTGCGTGATGACGTGGCCGCTCTCCAGGCGCAGGCTCAAACGTGGATTGCTGACCCGCAAATCGACGTCATCATCTCAACGGGCGGTACAGGCTTCACGGGGCGCGATGTGACGCCCGAAGCGATGCGGCCGTTGTTCGAAAAGGAAAACGACGGCTTCGCCATCCTGTTTCACATGCTGTCGTTCGAAAAAGTCGGCACGTCGACGATCCAGTCGCGCGCCTGTGCGGGCGTCGCCCACGGCACCTATATCTTTTGCCTGCCCGGCTCGCCCGGTGCCTGCAAAGATGGCTGGAACGGCATTCTCAAGTTGCAGCTCGATAACCGTCACCGGCCATGCAATTTCGTGGAGATCATGCCGCGTCTCGAAGAGCACCGCCGGAGTTAAGCGCCCGCCCCGCTGGGCGCGCCTTCAACCCCGGCCCTACTCATCGCACGCATCGCAACGCCCCGAGACCTCAATCGAAACGCGCTTGACCGCGAACCCTGCCGCCCGCGCCTCGGCGTTGATCGAGCGTTCCACATCGCTCGTCGCGACTTCAATCGTCCGATGACAGCTCTCGCAAATCATCAGCACCGCCGCATGATGATGCGGCGCATGCTTACACGGGATGAACGCGTTCATGCTCTCAATCCGGTGGACCAAACCCAGCGCGATCAACTTGTCGAGCGCCCGGTAGATCGTGAGTGGCGCCTTGAGCCCGCTGGCCCGCACGCTTTCGGTACCCAGCACCTGGTAAGCGCTCATGGCCTGCCCGCCGGCGCGTAAGGCATCGAGGACAACCCTCTGGTTTTTCGACAGCGTCGGCTCTGAGCTCATGGTGACCTTGGGGTCTGGTGCCTCAAGCTGGTTTAGGAGCGGTTTACGGCTAGCCATGCGCCCTGCACGTCTTCGCCTATAGCACTGATGGGCGCTGCGCGCTTAGAGCTGCCTACATGATGCGGACGAACTACGGGCAAGCTCAAGCCTCAAGGAGCCTAGCACGACCTATGCGCGCCGCGTTGCACGTGCGGCCACGTCATTCCGCCTGATGCGGAAGAACTTTAAGGCGCGCACACAAGGCACGCCATCGTTCGTGTGAAGCGCGGTAACTTACCCGGCCGCCGGCGCAGGGTTCACCGTCTCGGCGTGGACCGGCACCGCCGGGATCGGCACAGCGGCAGCTGCGAACGCGCGGGCCTGGTTGGCCCTGACGGTCTCCATCGTCAGCCCTTCGATCGTCTCGTTGAAGAGCCGATAGAAGTTCATGCGCGCGCCAAGGTGCAGGAACACGCCGCCAAGGCCGATCGCGGCCCGGTCCATGAACACGAACTCCCGCGGCACCGTCACCGGCCCCTTTTCCTTCAGCGCTTTGTGCACGCTGAACGCTTCCTTGCGTCCGTACTCGCCCGGTGCCACGTCCTCCGCGATCGTGCGCACGCGGTCATCCAGCAGCGGCCCATAAATGAACCGGGCCCAGATGTTCATGATATCGATGAGTTCGTTCGTCAGACCACGAAACCCCCACGTCTCATAGGCATGCACGATCAGCGCACGGTCCTCGCGCTCAAGCCCGCGGAAGAGATCGATTACGCCCTGCACGAAGGGAGGCGCGAACGTGCGCATGCAGCCGTAGTCGAGCAGATTGATCCCCGCGGCGTGACCATCATCGCTCGCGAACACGTTGTAGTTGCCCAAATGGGGGTCACCATGGATCACGCCGTAGTGCGAAAACGGCAGCCACCAAGCCCGGAACATGGCCCGCGCGATGGCGTTGCGCTCATCTTCGGGGTTGTCCTTGTATTCAAGCAGCGGGCGGCCATCGACCCAACTCATCGTCAGCAAGCGCCCGGTCGAGAGGTCAGGCATGACCACCGGTACGCGGATCTCATCGCTGCCTGCGAAGATCGCGCCGTACAGGCGCATGTGGCTCGCTTCGAGTTTGTAATCCAGTTCTTCGCGCAGGCGGGCTGCGATCTCCTCGAGCATGTTCGAGGTGTCGATCGCGCGATCCATGCGTGCGTGAAGTGCGAACACCATTTTGAGCTGGTTGAGGTCCGCTTCCACCGCCGACTGCATATCGGGATACTGCAGCTTGCATGCGACCGCCTGCCCCTCAAGCGTGGTTGCGCGATGGACCTGCCCAAGCGACGCCGACGCGGCAGCGGTTGTATCAAACTGCGCGAAACGGTCCTGCCAGCCGGCACCCAACTCCGCCTTCATGCGGCGCTTGACGAACGCGGGCCCCATCGCGGGCGCCTGGTTTTGAAGCTGGGCCAATTCGCGCGCGTACTCTTTGGGGAGCGCTTCAGGAATGGTCGACAACAGTTGGGCGACCTTCATGATCGGCCCCTTGAGACCACCGAGAGCGGCGGCGAGTTCAGCGGCGTTCTTGGCGTTGTCCGTCTCACGGCCGAGCAGACGCGTTCCCGCAAGGCGCGCGGCCACCGTGCCCACGTTGGTGCCGACGCGCATGTAACGTGCCGCCCGAGCGGTTAGCCGGTTTTGTTCTTCGTCAACGCTCACCGCGTTTCTCCTCTTCACCCGCTGCACGCTGCCCGCAACCTGCCGGTCGCATCATCCTGAGGCATACGCGCGCGCGCCGCGCCAGATCAACGGCGCGAAGTGGCACGGCCCGCCAACGCGGCAGGCAAGGCCTGAGGGCTGGGGTTGCTGGAGGGCCTGGGGGCTGCGGGCCGCTACCCTATCGATCAGCTCTACGTGGGTGGACTTGGTGCGCAGCGCAAATCCCTTGATACTGGTGGACCGGATCTCTCACGGCGCTTAAGCACCCCCATGACCGCACCGCAGGACGCCCACCAGCAAGCACCAAGACGCGCAACGCAGTGGTTCGCCGACCCAATGCTGCACGCGGTCGTGGGGCTTGGGATCACGCAAATCATCTCGTGGGGCACCTGCCTTTACGGCCTTGGGGTGTTGGCCGATCCGATCAGCGCGGAGACAGGCTGGTCGCGCTCGCTGATCTTTTCCGGCCTCACTGTCGCGCTGTTGGCCTCCAGCGTGGTGTCCCCGTGGACCGGCCGCATGATCGACCGCCATGGCGCGCGCGCGGTGATGGCCGCGGGCTCACTGCTCTCGGCCGTGGGCCTTCTGATCTTGGCCTTTGCCGCCAACCCGACCGTTTACATCTTCGCCTGGCTGATCCTCGGCCCGGCGATGCGCATGACGTTGTACGATGCAGCGTTCGCAGCACTTGTGCAGGTGACGCCCACGCGAGGGCGCCGGGCGATCTCGTATCTGACGTTGTTTGGCGGGTTTGCCTCGACCATCTTTTGGCCGATCGGGCACGAATTGGCGCTCAGCATCGGTTGGCGTGAGACGTTGATCGTCTACGCGTGCCTGCATGCGCTGGTGTGTTTGCCGCTGCACTGGTGGTCGCTTGCAAGGCGTGAGCAAGCGCCAACGTCGCCGAGCGCCGTTCCAGTTCCACAAGATACAGAGACCGCCACGCCAGAGAACGCACGCGTTCCCGCCGCGCCAACGGCGATGACTGACACGCAGCAACACGAAGCCCCGCTTGAGGGCCGCGCCCGCTTTACCGCCATGGCCCTCTTCGCGCTTGTTGTATCCGCCAACGGCTTCGTGTTCGGCGCCATGTCAGTGCATCTGGTCTCTGTCATCGGCGCTGCCGGCGTGCCCCTGGCGCTTGCCGTCAACATCGCGGCCATGAAGGGCGTTGCGCAGGTCGCCGGGCGCGTTGGCGACATCGTCTTCGGCCGGAACATCGATCCGCTGACCGTCGGCCGCCTGGCGATTGCGCTTTTGCCGGTGGGGCTGATCGTGCTGCTGTTGGCTGATGGCGCGGTGGCGCTCATCATCACGTTCACGCTGCTGCTCGGCGTCTCGAACGGCCTCGTCACGATCATGCGTGGTGCGGTGCCGCTGAAATTGTTCGGCCCGCGCGGCTACGGCGAAGTGCTCGGCATCCTCGCCACGCCCTACTGGCTGATGAACGCGCTGGCACCGGCCACCTTCGCGTTCGTGGTCGACGGACTTGGCGCCACCGCTGGCGTGCTGCTGCTGCTCGTCGCGGCGATTGTGGCCATGCTGGCGATGGAGTGCCTGACGTTCTGGCTGGCACGCCGGCCATCGCAGGCGGTGGCGCGCTGACGCCCTCACGCCGCCGCCCCCGTTTCGCCCGCATCAGACGCAACGGGACGCTGATCCCGCCCATCATCACCCAGGGAGGATGACCGATGCCCCCGCAGACAAACCCCATGCGACCGCTTTAGGCCTGGTCGAGCGCCTCAAGCTCATCGATCATCGTTTCGATGACGGCCAGCCCTTTCTGCCAGAAGGCGGGCTGGGCTGCGTCGAGGCCGAACGGCGCCAACAGGGCGGAGTGGTGCTTTGAACCGCCGGCCTTGAGCATGTCGAAATACTTCTCGACGAAGCCTGGATGCGCCTCATCGTAAAGCGCGTAGAGCGAGTTCACGAGGCAGTCGCCGAACGCGTAGGCGTAAACGTAAAACGGCGAATGGATGAAGTGCGGCACGTAGGTCCAGAAAACCTCGTAGCCCTCATCAAGGGCGATGCCGGGACCGAGGCTTTCCTCCTGCACCGCCATCCAGTGCGCGTTGATCGCCTCGCTCGTCAGTTCGCCTTCGCGGCGGCCCTCATGTACCCGCCGCTCGAATGTGTAGAACGCGATCTGGCGCACCACCGTGTTGATCATGTCTTCGACTTTTTGCGCCATCAGCGCCTTGCGCTCGCGCGCGTCGCTCGCCTGGGCAAGGAGCGCCTTGAAGGTCAGCATCTCGCCGAACACGGAGGCCGTCTCAGCGAGCGTCAGCGGCGTTGGCGCCAACAACGGCCCTTGATCAGCCGCCAGCACCTGGTGGACGCCGTGTCCCAGCTCGTGGGCAAGCGTCATGACGTCACGCGATTTGCCCTGGTAGTTCATCAAGATGTAGGGGTGCGCTGAGGGCACGGTCGGGTGCGAAAAGGCGCCCGGAGACTTGCCCGCCCGCGTCGGCGCATCGATCCAGCCGCTCTTGAAGAAGCGTCCGGCGATGTCTGCGAGTTCCGGCGCGAAGCCCGCATAGGCGTTGAGCACCGTTGCCTCGGCATCCTGCCAACTGATCACGCGCTCGGGCCGCTCCGGCAACGGCGCATTGCGGTCCCAGTAGGCCAACTGATCCATGCCGAGCCAACGCGCTTTCATTTTGTAGTAGCGATGCGAAATGCGCGGGTAGCTCTCCTGCACGGCGGCGACGAGGGCATCCACCACCTGGCGCTCCACCCGGTTCGCCAGATGACGTCCGTCCGCGACATCCTCAAAACCGCGCCACCGGTCGGAGATTTCCTTGTCCTTGGCCAGCGTGTTGGTGATCAACGTGAATAGCCGCACGTTGTCGCGAAAGACGGTGCTCAGCGCGCTTGCACCTTTCTTGCGCTCAGCCCCATCGGCACTTGTCAGCAGGTTCAGCGTCGGCTCCAGCGGCAGTGCCTGGTCGTCAATCTGGAACCGCAGGGCGGTCATGGTCTCGTTGAAGAGCCGGTTGAACGCGCCACGCGACGTGGTGTTTTTTTCGTTGAACACGCGCTCCAGGCGCTCATCGAGCTGGAACGGCTTTTCCTTGCGCAAATCATCAAACCACGGCTTGAAGCGCGCTAACGCGTCGTGGGTCAGCGCATGCTCCAAGTCATCTTCAGGGATCTCGTTCAGTTCCAGTTCGAAGAACAGCAGCTCCGACATGATCGTCGTGAGCGTCTCGTTCATATCGCCGTAGAACTTCGCCGCATCCGCATCCGACGTATCAGCCGCGTAGCGCAGGCTAGCGTAAGAGCCGAGTTTGCCGAGCAGATCGCTTAGCGCCTCAAACGGTTCGATCGCTTGCGCCAGCGCCGCACCGTCACGGCCGATCTGCGTCAGCTTGCCGTGATACCGCGCCTTCAGATCGGTCGCCATCGTGCGGGCGCGCTCGACATCGGCGTGCAGCGCCTCCGCGTCGGGCGAGGCGTAAAGATCGCTCAGATCCCATTCCGGCATGGTTCCAAGCGCGTCGTTGGGGTCGGCAGATTGAGCGGTGGCGGTGGCGAACAGCTTCATCGCGAGGTGGCTCCAGCGGTCGTTCTTATCGGCAGGTTGGGGGCGGGTCAGTTCAGGCCAATCGTGCGTTCGAAGTTCAAAGGCGTTGCGCGAGGCGGCACCGCCGTAACACGACGCATCGGGCGCGGCCATCCAGGCGGGGCCGCGTCACAAGCGACAAGGCCTGGATCACGCGTGCACTGTGCCATGCGGGCAGCACCGTTCAAGCGGACTTTTGCACGGTGAGCGTCGACACCAGATCTTTGGCCCAGATCTCCAATTTACGTCCTGTCACGCACAAGCACGGCAAGACCGGTTCATCGCTGCCGCAAGCGCGCCGCCAGTGTCGAAATCGAACGGATCGCCCATCACGGGTCCCCTGGCAACGCCCTGTTTACTCTTATCAGTCACGATCTGGGACAGTCAGTCACCGGACGGTATCGCGGTCCTCGACCACGCCTCCCCCCGGCCCAGTAGCGTTTTTCGTAGAGTACACCCATGGGTACACGCGTTTTGATCGTCGACGACGATCCGGCTCAGCGCCGCATTCTTGAAGAGACGATCAAGCGGTTCGGTTTCGAGACCAAAACCGCAACGGGTGGCGCCGATGCGCTTGCCCTGCTGGACGGGCCAGAGGCCGCCAGCATCTCGGTTGCCATCCTCGACCTGGTGATGCCCGATATCGACGGCATGGTGGTCCTGGAGAAGCTGCAGGCCAAAGCCGGCGTCCCTCCGATCATCGTGCAAACCGCCCACGGCTCGGTGGATGCCGCGATCAACGCCATGCGGGCAGGCGCTGTCGACTTCGTGATCAAACCCGCTTCGCCAGAGCGGTTGGAAGTCTCGATCAAAAGCGCCCTCAAGATCGAAGCGTTGCAGGGCGAAATCACCCGCATCAAGCGCAAGGTCGAAGGCCGCCTCACCTTCGACAACCTGATCAACCGCGGCGATGCGATGGCGCGTGTGATCAACCTCGGCCGCCGGGCTGCGAGTTCGACGATCCCGGTGCTCATCGAGGGTGAATCGGGCGTCGGCAAGGAGCTGATCGCACGCGCTGTGCAGGGTGAAAGCGAACGCGCAGGCAAGCCCTTCGTGGTCGTGAACTGCGGGGCGATCCCCGAAAATCTCGTTGAGAGCATCCTGTTCGGCCACGAAAAGGGCTCGTTCACGGGGGCCGCCGACAAACGGCTTGGCAAATTCCAGGAAGCGGACGGCGGCACGCTGTTCCTTGATGAAGTGGGCGAATTACCCCTCGATGCCCAGGTCAAACTGCTGCGCGCGTTGCAGGAGGGCGAGGTCGATCCGCTCGGTGCCAAGCGCGCGGTCAAAGTCGATTTCCGCCTCATCTCGGCGACCAACCGCGACATGATCAACCTGGTCAAGGAAGGCCGCTTCCGCGAGGACCTTTACTACCGGCTCAACGTGTTCCCGGTCTGGGTGCCACCGTTGCGCGAGCGCCTGGAAGATGTGCCGGAGCTTGCCGCCCACTTCATCGCGCGCTTTGCGGCCGAAGAGGGCAAACGCATCGCGGGGCTGAGTGCGTCGGCCCGTGACCTGCTGACGCGTTACTCCTGGCCCGGCAACGTGCGCCAGCTTGAGAACGCGGTGTTCCGTGCCGTCGTGCTGGCCGATGGCCCCGAACTCACCGTGGCTGAATTCCCGCAGATCGCGGCACACGTGGAAGGCTTCAACGCCGAAATCCCCACCGCGCCCGGTCCGATTGTCGCCAAACCGGTGCACCAAGGCCCGGCCATGATCGGTGCCGAAGCGCAGATCCCACAGACCATGGTGGTACCCGGCGGCGATCCCAAAGGCGCCCTAGGCATCCCCGCCGTCAACGATGCGGGCGATGTGCGTTCTTTGGAAGAGATGGAAGCCGACATGATCCGGCTGGCGCTCGGACGCTACCGCGGGCACATGACGGAAGTGGCGCGCAAACTGAAGATCGGCCGCTCCACGCTTTACCGCAAGATGCGCGATTACGGCTTGGAGGAGCGCGCCTAGGGCCAGCTTAGGTAACGGCCGGTACGATCCCTCCTCCAATCAAGTCCGCCAACTCAGGTGTCGGTTCGCTTCTGGTCGAAGCCGAACCGACACCCTTGAGGCCGGTGGCGTTTCGCCTGAGCGTTCCTGTGTTGCTTTGGTTCAACAGGTAACCGTTTCGTAAGGCGTCCCAGGCTAGTCATGGGAAAACCCGTGCGCTAGTTGTGCGCGACTTGAGTTGGAGGCTTTGCGTGATGCATTTCGTGTATCGAGTGGCGTTCGTTTGTGCAGTTGGATGGGCCGCGGCGGGCCCTGCGATGGCACTGGCGCCGGAAGCGATCAAACCGCCTGAGACGTTGAGCAACACCGTCGGCACCGACGTTGCACGACGGTTGAAATCGACCCGCGGCGCCGATGCGCCAACCCGCAAAGACATTAAGGCCCTGCGCGCTGTGTACAAAAAGCGCGATGGGGCACCCATGTGGGTGACCTGGCGGGGCTTGACACCCAAAGCTGTGGCGCTGGTTGCAGAAATCAAGAATGCCGAGCGGTGGGGTTTGAACCCACGTTCGTTCCGCTTGCCGAAGATCGCGGCCGCTGCCGACGCGACGTCACGCTTGGATGTGGCGAAACTCGCCCACGCCGAAGTGCTGCTTTCGAAAGCCGTGCTCAAATACGCACGCTATGCACGCGGTGGACGTGTGGAGCCGCTGCGGCTCACGAAGTTCCTCGACCGCAAGCCGCAACTGGCCGATCCCGAAGATGTGATCACGCTCGTGTCGACGGCAGCAAACCCGACCGCAACGTTGCTTCGCTACCATCCGCAACACCGGCAATTCAAACGCTTGCGGGCGCGATACGTGGCGCTGTTGGACGGACGTGCGAAAGCGAAAAAGCGCATCAAGCTTCCGGCCGGCCCTCTGCTGAAGCGTGGCGTGCGCCACCCCCATGTCGCCTTGCTGCGCGCGCGCCTCAAGATCGATAGCGGCCCTAACGCGACGGATGCGCTGCTCTACGACCGCGTGGTCGAGGCGGCGGTACGCGCCTACCAAAAGCGCGAAAGCATGAGCGCCGATGGTATCGTCGGGTCCGGCACGCGCGCTGTCCTCAACAAGGTGACGGGTCCCAGCCGCGCAAAGCTGCTTGCCAATATGGAGCAGTGGCGTTGGATGCCGCGCGAGCTTGGCGAAGTCTACGTCTGGGTCAACGTCCCCGAATACAAAATCCGCGTGGTGCGCGATGGCGAAATCATCCACACCGAGCGCGTCGTTGTCGGCAAGGCGACCAACCAAACCGTGATCTTCTCCGATGAACTGGAGTGGGTGGATTTCCATCCCTCCTGGTACGTACCGGAGTCGATTAAGGTGAACGAAATCGCGCCTTCCATGCGCTACGGCGGCATGGCAGCGCTGGAACGCCAAGGCTTGGAAATTCGCTGCCCGAGCGGTGTGCGGGCGATCCGCCGCCGCAAGCAGCAGAACTTGTTCGGCTTTTGGAACAACGAACCTGAGCCGGTCTCACTGGTGGATATTCGCCGCTGCCAGGTGCGCCAGCCGCCGGGCCCGCGCAACGCCCTTGGCATCGTGAAGTTCAAGTTCCCCAACAAGCACGCGATCTACTTTCACGACACGCCCAGCAAGCACCTATTTAACAAGCGCACTCGCACCTATAGCCACGGCTGCATCCGCGTGCGTGATCCGTTGAAGCTGGCTGAGATCCTGCTCGGCTACGACGCGGACATGTCCCGCGCGACGATCGACAACATCGTCAACGGCCCGGTCGAGACCCGCAAGATCACGATGCGTAAGAAGATCAAGGTGCACATCACCTACTTCACAGCGCTCATCGATAACAACGGCGGTGAAAGCTACTTCACGGACGTCTACGGCCACGATAAGCGCATCAACCTGGGCATCGCCGGCAAGTATCACCTGGTTGAGCCGGTGCCTGAGCCACGCAAACCGGGCACCCGCCGGCGCAACGCCGACCAGGTCGCCAGCACGCGCCGCCGCGCCGCTCAACAACGTCGCCGCCGCAGCAGCAGTGACGACTGGATCAAGAACATCTTCCAGGGCTTCTGAGGCGCCACACAACGTACGCCGCCAGGGCATAGCACGGGCTCGACTTGACGTCGGGCCCGTTTGCGTTTGCACGCCGCGAAGCCTGGAATCCCTAGAAATCCCCCCAGCCGTGACCACCGTTCATCTTATCGCCTCAGGTGGTTTCACCTGATGCGGATGAACGCTCCGTTTGGCCGTTCATCTTATCGCCTCAAGTGGTTCGACCTGAGGCGGATGCACTCTAACGCCGCCTTAACGCAGGTCGGCTAAACTCTCTTACATCCGATCAAAGCGAGGGGCCTCGCGGCGACGGAGCCGGCAAAAAAACGCTGCAGCGCCATCTTGACGCCATCGCCGACGCGTTCCTTCGGGATCGCTCGGATGCAGCGCCACCTCGCACTGCCCCGGGCGAGGGATGGGAAAAATCTAGGGGTGGGGGGTGCGCCGTGAGGCCTCGCGGGCTTGGCGCATCTTGAAACGGGGACAGGCTTTTGTTGACGCGTAACTGTGCCTTTGGCGCAGGCCGTTTCATGGCGGCCTTGGCGTTAAGCGTATGTGCGAGCGTGGTGGCGCTGATGCCAGCAGCCCAGGCCGCGCCCGACAACGTCCGCACGATCAGCTTTTACAATTTCCACACCAAAGAACGCACCACCGTCACCTACAAACGCAACGGCAAGTACATTCCCGCCGGCATGAAAAAGGTGAACTGGGCGATGCGCGATTGGCGTCGCAACGAAGCGACGAAGATGGACCCCAAGCTCGTCGACTTGCTCTGGGAGATCCACCATGAGCTCGGCTCAAAAAAACCGATCTGGCTGATTTCCGGCTACCGCTCGCTCAAGACCAACAACATGCTGCGCCGCAGTCGCGGTGGCCAGGCAAGGCGCAGCCGCCACATCATCGGCTCAGCGGCCGATGTGCATTTTCCCGATATCCCCGTTCGCACGCTTCGCTATTCAGCGCTGATCCGCCAGCAGGGTGGTGTCGGCTACTACCCCAACTCGTCGATCCCGTTCGTCCACATCGATACCGGACGCGTGCGCCACTGGCCGCGCATGGGACGCGATGAACTGGCGCTGCTGTTCAAGGGCCGCTCACGCCACGCCTCATCGAGCGGCCGCGTGCGCCCAAAGCATTACCGCAACGCGCTGCGCCGCCGTCGCGCCCTCGCCGATCGCATCGCCGCTTTTTACAAAGGTCGCGAGACACGCAAGCAGGTGCGCCTTGCCGCGTTGCGCAAGCCATCACGCCAGCAGGTCGCTGCCCGTATCGCGCGGCCGCAACCGCCTGCGCAGCGCCCGGTCATCCCCTGGGAACCGCAGTTGATCGACCGCCCCGCAGCGATCGCCCGCCCGGACCTGGGCACCCGGCCCTCGCAGGCCGAACGCGGACGCCTCGCGGCCATGGCAGCGCTGGCGTTGCGACCTGATCCCAAGCTGGTGCAACTGCCAACGCCCGTGCCGCCGCCGCGCCCGATGGTTGCGAGCCTGGGTGGCGGGGTGGTGCCGTGGAACAGGCTACGTCGCCCCGACGAGACCACACGAGGTCCGCTCAACAACGCGCGACGCCCTGCACCGGTGACGGCCGCACTGCCGCCTGAAGCCGACGCCACCACCACCTGGGTCTCGCCCACCACGTTTGATGATGAGCACCCCGAGGAGCTCGCCTACCGCCCGTTCGCCATCGCGCCGATGCTAACGCGTACGCCCAGCACCGATGATCCAGCGCTGGTTAAACTGCGCCATCCCGACGTGCGCGCGACCTTGCGCATGCTGGGCGATGAGAGCGGTGCCGGTATCCAGATGCGTTTTCGCCCCGGCCCGCAACATGCACGGCTTGCGAACGCGCAGCGCTTTGCCGGCGCGGCCATCGACCTGTCAGCGCTGTCACCACGGCCACCTGACGCGAAAGGTAGGCTCAACCGGCGGCGCGTGAGGGTCGCGCCGCGCTAACGCGGTGCACCTGGACACGGGCGCCGGCCGCCAAATAGACGCAGAGCGGCCCAACCGCCGCTCCTGGCCGCCGCTCCTAGAGTCGGTTCGCTTCAGCTTGAAGCAGAACCGACACCTGAGCTTTTTTGTCGTTCATCCGCCTCAGGTGGACTCTCCTGAGGCTGAAGATGAACTTTAACTGCCGGCTGCCCCAACTATTCGGCCGCGTCCATCATCTCAGGCGCGCGGATGTCCTCCTCACTGAGCATCCCCAGTGCGTGCAGGTAAACGTCGAGGATCGCCTCTTCTTCCTGCCGATCGGTCTGGCTCTTCTTGCGCAACGACACGATCTTGCGCAGCGCCTTGGTGTCGAAACCGACCGCCTTGGCTTCCGCGTACTTGTCGCGAATGTCGCCGGCGAGCGCCTTCTTCTCTTCCTCCAGCCGCTCGATCTGCTCCACAAGCTGCCGCAACTGCTTCTGGGCCGACATCTGTAACGCCGTCATGGCCATCCCCCTGGTGGTGTTCATGTGAACCCGCGCGTGCCCACGGCGGGTCTGATCCGCCAAAGTCCCGTCGACATCGCCAAGCTTCCTTGCCGTGCGCGGGACCGCGGATCGAGAGCGCTAGCTAGGGGCTGCGTGGGCGCTTCAACAACGAGGGCGCGCAATTGCCCCACGCAATCAACAGCGCCCGCACGCGCTTGGTGCACGCAGCGATGCGCATTGATCACACCGAGCGGCACGCAGCGGCCAAGACGGCAGGGCAAAGCCGCAAGGCCACACGCGCACGCGCCTGTAAGGTCGGCGTGTCAATGATCGTCGGGCTTGGCCTTCTCAAAGGCTGCCTGCTGCGCCGGCGTCGCCTCGCGCTGATACGTCGCCTTCCAGGTCTCAAAAGGCATGCCGTAAACGATCTCCCGCGCGGCCATCTTATCGAGCGCGATGCCCTCACCGGCCGCAGCTTCCGCGTACCAATTCGACAGGCAGTTACGGCAGAACCCGGTCTGGTTCATCATGTCGATGTTCTGCACATCGGTACGCGCGCGCAGGTGATCGCGCAGACGGCGGAAAGCAGCAGCTTCGAGTTTGGTGCGGGTGGCGTCATCGATGATCGACATCGGCGGCTTCTCCTTGGGGTATGTGTTGGGATGGTGGCGGCGGCGCGCAGAAGCTGGCTGCCTGTTGAACGCACGTATCGCGTGATAAGCACGCTTTGTCGCGCCGTTGGGCGACGGGGTGTTACGTGTGTGTGACAGGACTGTGCAAAACGTGGCGCAAGGGATGAGGTGACGCAAGTCTTCCACGTTGCCGTCCCTTTCGTAGGTGAAACGGATGGGCTCGGTGAAACGGATGGCCCTGGGCGAAACGAATGTCATGGGCGAAACGAATGACATGGGCGAAACCGATCGTCTGTGTGAGACAGGTGGCAAAAGCGGCAGGACAGGCCACGACGTGATCCGGACTTGACCGCCGTGTCATAGCGCCGTGCGGGAGCTGCATGTGGAGTTCCGTGAATGGGCTGGGGGAGGCCCTTGGTGATGCGTAAAGAGGCGAAAGTGAGCGATGGCGGCGCGCTGCGGCGAAACAGGCGGCGTGGCCAACAGTCCCGGCGCAGCTTGCAGGCTTCCATGCTCGGCGCGGCCGTTCTCGGTTCGCTGGCGATCACACAACCGGCGAACGCCGACCTGAAGCTGTGCAATTCGACGTCGAGCCGCGTGGGCGTCGCGATTGGCTACCGCGATCCCAAAGGCTGGGCGACTGAAGGCTGGTGGAACATCGCCTCGCAAACCTGCGAGACGCTGCTGAAGGGCACGCTGTCGAGCCGCTTTTATTACGTCCACGCCGTCGACTACGACCGCGGCGGCGAGTGGGCCGGTAAATCGATCCTGTGCACCCACGTGAAGGCGTTCACGATCCGCGACATCAAGGGGTGCGCGGCCAAAGGCTATCGGCCAACCGGCTTCTTCGAGGTGGATACCGGGAACGCGCGCGATTGGACGGTGCGGCTGACGGACCCGGAAGCCGACCAAGCCAAGAACTGAGGCGAGGGCGCGCTGCCTCTGGCGGGCAGGCGCCGTAGCCGCCAAGTCTCCGGCACCCACCGCTGTCATCCTCGCCCCCGTGGCGAGGATCCTACCCACCAGGGGTAGGATGACGGTGGAGGGTGCTGTGGCGTCGGCCATAAAGGCGAAAGCCGCGCGGGCCGCCCTCAGGCTGGGCGCCGCTTCACCGGAACCGCCCTCGCGCTGTCCCCCTGCCGCAGGTTGCTCGGGGGGGACGGCGCGCCTACAAGGCCTGACCGCGCACAGCCGGTTCCAGCAGGCGCTTCGCTTGCTCAGCGCCCTTGGCGTAAGGGTGAACCTGAAGCAACCGATCGTAGACCGCCAAGGCGGCCTTCTTCTCATCCATGCCGCGCAGGATCTGCGCGAGGCCGCCAAGCGCCTTGAAATGGTTGGGGTCAAGCGCCAACGCGCGGCGTAGATCGCCAAGGGCCGCGCGCACGTCGCCCAACTGATAGTGGACGTAGGCACGCCGGTTCCAACCATCAGGGTAAGACGGCGATAGCTTCACCACCCGATCGAGGAACAACTTCGCGCGCTTGTGCTTCTTGCCTTTGATCGCGAGCATCGCGCGGCGCATCAGCACGCTCACCGTGGGGCTGCCGGACGTCAGCCAGACCCGCTCGATAGTCTGCGCGATGCGCTTGGCCGCTTTGGGTCCCTGCGCGGTCGCAAGATGCGCGTAGAGGATATCGAGGAGCTGTTCACGCCGGTGCGCTTGGCGCGGGATGCGCGTAAACTGCGGGCGCAAAAGCGCGCGGTAGGCGGCGTTCAGATCGCGCTTATCAGCCGTGCGGGGCGGTGCGCCAGGGCGCTGCTCCGGCCCGTCGGCGGAAGGAGGCGCAGGCGGCAAATTGGGATCAGGCAAGAGCCTTTCGAGCCCATCCTTGCCACTGTCCGGCTGAGGGCCAAGTTGCGCTTGAGCGCCAACGGCGATGCCGGCCAGAGCAAGTAGGCTGACCGCAATTGCGGCGGATTTGGCCACGCGCTTGGCACCGTGCTGGACCAAGCGCTGAACCTGGGCAAAAGCTTGAAGCTGTGAGGTGTACGACGATGAGACGGCGCGCGAATGTTTCATGACCGCGAGGTTACGCGGGCGCCATCCCGAACGTCAAAATAAATACCGGTAAGCTTTCCGGCGTGCGAACGCATGCGTTAAGCCGTCCCATCACCGCGCGAACGACAGCGGGCGGCAACAAGACTCAGCGCGCAACGGCCTCAAACGTTCGCCTCGTTCAGGCGTTTAGCCCTGGCGCGCTTTGAACTTCGGGTTGGTCTTGTTGATCACGTACACACGGCCGCGGCGACGGACCACGCGGCAATCGCGGTGGCGTGAACGCAGCGAGCGGATCGAATTGCGAACTTTCATGTCTTCCTCATGCACGACGCGCGTATGCGCGCCGCTCTGCTGATGCCGTCGCCTCGTGCCCGAACGGGGAACGCCTGTAAGACGTTCACCGCCTAAAGGTGCACAGCGCCAAGCTGGTCTAGTAATGGTGGGCGCGACTGGGATCGAACCAGTGACCCCTACGATGTCAACGTAGTGCTCTACCGCTGAGCTACGCGCCCGCGCCCCGCTGACCGATGTGATCACGACGATGTCGCAACCAAAGGGCCCTTGGGACCTCAACGAGCGCCTCGTATATCGGCTCAACCAAGCGTGCGCAACAACCGATCCACGCTTCGCTGCGCGCGCAAACGCCCTACGCCTCAAGCAGGTGGTCGATTTGGTCCACCAGGTCTTTGAGGTGAAACGGCTTTGACAGCACGCGGGCTTCCTGCGGTGCCCCTGCCTCGGTGTTCAGGGTCACCGCGGCAAAACCGGTGATGAACATAATCTTGAGCTCAGGATCGATCTCGCTGGCTTTCCGGGCCAGTTCGATCCCATCCATCACCGGCATCACGATGTCCGTCAAAAGCAGCGTGAACGGCTCTTCCAACAGCCGTTCGTAGGCGTCTTGCCCGTTGTTGAAGGCGACAACGTCGTAGCCAGCACGCTCCAACGCGCGGGTCAAAAACGCGCACATGGACGTATCGTCTTCGGCCAGCAGAATGCGACGTTGCAAAAGGCGGGATGGATTAACGGTCATGGCGGGCTGGCTCTGAGCTTTGCTGAACGCGTCTGCAGTTTCGCGGGTTGCACACAGGCGGGCTTCACCTGCGCCGCGTGCACCCATGCAAGCTTCCTGCACACTCGTCCAAGGAAACGTTCATTGCCAGTTAAATGTCCCGCGATTCTGGTAAACGCAGGATGAAGAGGCCGCGATACGCTTCATCCCGGCAGCGCTTGACCCGCGCGGGGTCCTGCCGCAAGCATGAAGCGCAAGCGCGGATACGCTCTGCAACCGCCCCAAATTCCACCCGTTCAGCCGCCACGCGTCTCGCATAAAGGCCCGCCACCCTGACCCGCTCAAACCGTACCGACGAGCCCGAGCTGCTCGCGCGCGAACGCGCTGCTATCGCTGCGCATTTGACGCCGCCGTTCGATGTGGCGGGTGAAGCATCCCAAAGCACGCCGCTGGTGCTGTGCTCTCCCCACTCCGGTGCCGTCTACACGGACGCGTTCAAGCAAGCCTCCAAACTTGACCCGGATCGGTTGCGCAAATCGGAAGACTGCTTCGTGGATGATCTCTTCAGTGGGGCGCTCGACCACGGCGCCGTGCTGCTGTCAGCCCGCTTCCCGCGCGCCTATCTGGACGTCAATCGTGAACCCTTTGAGCTGGACCCGTTGCTCATTTCGCCGATCCCAGCGCACGCCAACACGTCGTCCATCCGTGTGGCAGGCGGTCTGGGTACCATCGCCCGCATCGTGGCGGAGGGTGAAGAAATCTACGGCACGACCTTACCGCTGAGCGTGGCGATGGCGCGCATCGATCATCTCTACCGGCCATTCCATGCCAAGCTGCGCCAACTTTTGAACCGAACGGCCAGTGCCTACGGTCACGCGGTCTTGATCGACTGCCACTCGATGCCGTCGTCCGTGATGTCGACGGCGATCCGTACTCGCGGCCGCAGCGCGCAGCGCCCCGACATCATCTTAGGCGATCGTCACGGTAGCTCGTGCGAGCCGGGGTTGATCGCGCTCGTCCAGGAGGCGTTCCAGAAGGCTGGCTTTGAGGTCCACCGCAACCGGCCCTATGCCGGCGGCTACATCACCGAGCACTACGGGCGCCCGCATCGCGACACCCACGCCCTGCAGATTGAGCTGAACCGCGGCCTCTACCTCGATGAGCGACGCTTTCAGCGTACGACGCGGTTCGCACCCTTGCGCGGGCAGATCACGCAGATTTTGGGAGAGGTGGTCGCGGAGTTGCCCGCGCTCTTCGGTGGGCGCATGGCTGCGGAATGACATGACCGTGATGCGCCGCAGCATTTTGCTGCATTCGCGAAGGTGAATTGGGCGCGTGCGACCCGGCTTCCAGCGCGCGACACGCCCGCGATCGGGCAAGAAAAAAGGGCCGGTCGCGGAACGATCGGCCCAAGTCTAGGGAGGAAACGCCCACGGAGGGCGGGAAACGAGGCAGCGCCTCGCTTCTGGATGAAAGATAGACGCTGCGGCGCAGCATGCAAGGCTACCCCCTGCAAAGCTGGCATGCAAAAAGCGCATAACACGGCGCGCGGCAATGCATTCAAGCATGGCAAGCTGCACATTGATGCGTCAAACATGAAAACTGTCTAAGAATACGCCACACCGAAGGCGCCGGCTAACACGGCCCGCCTGCCTGCATGATAGGCAAAGCGGCGGCGCGCTAGGGGTGTGATGGATCGAAAACGGCAGCGCTGGCGGTGGAAAAGTGGCTTACGGGCCACCTGGGCGGCGTCGGCAGAAGGCCAGGTGTGCTTGATATCGGCCGGTTCCAGGCGAATCTGCGGACCGCTGCGGCTGGCGCTTCGCGCTGGTCCAGAACAGTTTGCGAGACGCGCTGGCTGCGCCGCTCCCGAAAACGCGCTCCTGAGGCTGGGAGCGCTCACGAAAAAAGAGGCCGTCCGAGGTCGAACGGCCCAAGTCTAGGGAGGAAACACCCACCGGTGCGATCGTCAAAACCGCGCCGAGGTCAGGGCGGACAGCGCGTGTTCGTCCTGCATGCTCAACGTGTGCGTGTTTGCGCGTAGTGACAAGGCGCGACCATGCCCGGAACGTTTACGCCGTGGTACCTGTTGCCTGATTGGCACGAAAATCAGCGCCTATGTTGATAACTTGCATCAGTCATGAGAACCGCGTCATGGCATGTCCCCGCTGCCGTCTCGGCCCAACCCGGCCCGCTGAACGCCCTTTTTGAGGGCGATTTCGCTGCAAACCGTACGGCGCGCGCCACCTCAAACCGCAATAGAGCGACCAGACCCGCATGAATGACATCGCCCCGACGCCCGTTCCAGATGACCCATCCGGCGCTCTCACCAAGCAGGCTTTGACCGCGGCCCATGCGGCAGCCGACCACTCAGGCGCCGTCATCCGCCCCCTCTTTCGCCGTCCGCTCGATGTGATCAACAAGGCGGAGGGCGGACGCTTTGACCCGGTCACGCAGGCCGACCGTCAGGCTGAAGATGTGCTGCGCGCAGACCTAAGCGCAGCCTTCCCCGACCACGCCATTTTGGGCGAAGAACGCGGCCTAAGCGGGCCCGATCATGCCGCCTTGACGTGGGTGCTGGACCCGATCGATGGGACCCGCGCGTTCATTACCGGGTTGCCCACCTGGGGGACGTTGATCGCGCTGGTGGGCAAACATCCCGTGCTCGGCATGATGGACCAGCCCTACACAGGCGAACGCTTCTGGGCGAGCGATGCGGGCGCCTACCAACGCTTGAGCGACGGCGAGGAACGCGGGTTGCAGACGCGCACCTGCTGCACGCTGGCTGAAGCGACGCTTGCGGCCACCCACCCTTCGATCTTCGCTGTGGAAGGGGAGCTGGAGGCGTTCTCGCAGGTTGAGCGCGAAGCTGCGCTCTCACGCTACGGCGCGGACTGTTATAACTATTGCATGGTCGCGGCCGGCCACATCGATGTGGTGATCGAGAGCGGTTTGCAGTTTTACGATGTCGCCGCCCTGGTGCCCATCGTGGAGCGAGCCGGCGGGCGCCTGGTGGACTGGCACGGCAAGCCGATCACCACGGCTGCACAGTTCCGCGGCCAGGCGTTGGCGGTTGGCGATGAAGCGCTGTTGGGGACGATCCTGCCTCTGTTGGCGCCCGCTGCACGGTAACGCTGTAGCGTTACGGATATCGCAAAGCGCCAATGGACGCGCGCGGGCAGATTGTGCGACGCGGCGCGAGATCCACGGTTCGTAGGGAAAACCGCATGTCACTCGGCCTTTGTCTTGATGACGGGCGGGCCTGGCGGCACAGTGATCGTGGGGCTTGGAACGATAAGCGTGGCTGGGGAGCTATGCCGTGATGAGTTGGCGTTCGGCTGAGACGCCTGGGAAGAAGGGTCCGCGCGAGAGCAACACGGGGCGCTGGCGACGGGCATCCGGACCTTGGGTATCGCGCGCTCGATCCGCGACGGCGATGGTGATCATGAGCGCCATCACCTACGCGTTGCCCCCAATCTTTGCGGGACCAGGCTTTGTTGGATCAGACTTTGTGGGACCAGGCTGGGCATTGGCCGCATCAGCGCCCGGGCATACGCTCAGCCCTGCGTCGACGCCAATCCCAGCGCGCGCCGAGCGGGCCCCGTACGCGGCGCCACGGCTGCAACTCGCCCAAGCTCTGACCGAACGCGAGGCCTTCGGCGAAGCCAAAGACCTGGGCACCGTCGATGGATGGCGCGCTTTCCTGAAGCGTTACCCGCGCGGTTTTCGCGCTGACATCGCGCGTGGCTACCTGCGCAAGTTGGCCGCCGAAGCGCGCGCGCCTGCGGCAAGACGCAAGCCTGATGCCGCCGCAAGGCGCCGCACGCCCGCATCCCCACCAGCAGCACAAGCGCTTGCCCAACCGCCTTCCACGTCGCGCAGACCGCGTACGCCAACCAACCGCCCACGCGTGCCCGCCTCACCTGCGCAACTCTCATCTCCACCTGTCATCACCGTCGGGCGTAGCGCCAACGCGCTTGCTTTTGATGGCCGCTACCTTTGGGTCAGTGAGACCGCGCGCAACGCCATCGCCCGCATCGACACCCGCCGCAACCGTGTCACCCGCCGCTACCGCGTGGGCCGCGATCCCGATCGCCTGACCATTGCGCCGAACGGCCGGCTCATCGCTGCAACGCAAGGCGACCGCGCGTTATGGCGCGTCCGCAGCGGGCGACGCCGTGCCCGCCGGCTGCTGCGGCTTAAAGACTGCCCGCGCGGCCTCACGACGATGGGGTCCGCGATTTGGGTGCTCAGTGCGGCCTGTGATGGCTCCGGTGCCACGACGCTGCGCAGTGTCACCGCGCGGGGCAAAGCGCAGGTGTTCGCCGCGTTGGAGCCGAACGCGATCGCCATGGCCGCCGGCCGTGACAGCCTTTATGTCGCCCATCGTGGGGCCGCGAACAGCTTGAACAGCGTAAGCGGCTCACGCTCGCGCGACGCCACCGGCCGTGTGAGCGTGCTGGTGCCGCAAACCCGGCAGGTCACAACCGTGACTTTACGCCGGCAACCGATCTTCGCCATTGCCGCCAACGCCAATGCTGGCTTCGTCGCGGGCGGTCGCGCAGGCGCTGGCCGGGTCTTTCGCATCGAGACGAACGAAACCGGCGCCTTGATCGCCGCACAATTTCGAAGCGCACGCCAAATGCGCGCGGTCGTGCTCGCCGATGGCGCAGTGCTGGCGGCCGACGCAGGGGGCGTCATCCATGTGCTCGATCCAGCATCACTGGCGCGACGTGGTCGCTTACGCCTCCCCGCTGACGTCGGTCCGCCGCGCGCGATGGTCGCTGCCGGCACCACGCTTTACGTTTTGGTGGACCGCCTGCCAGGGACGGGAGGCCGTAGCGGCGTGGTTGTGCTCGCTCGTTGGAAAGCGACGCAGCGTGCGGGCTGGTCACCGGCGCAACCGCGTCAACCGGTGCGCGCAGCGCAACGCCCTTCAACAAGCACGCGGGCGCTTACCCTTGGCGACGTCCCCGCGCTCAATCGACAGCGCCGAAAGCCACCGCCAGCTCGGCAGGCCAACGCGGCGGTGCCCAAGCCTCGCCCCGCAACCTCGCCCCGGAAGCCATCGCCAGCGGTCCCCATCACCGATCTGGCGCCGAACCTACGCTGTCCGGCTCTCGCGAAACGGCGGGGCAAACGGCGGCCTGGCCCCACGCTTTGCACGCTCACACTGACCAACGCGGCCGCTCAGGCGCGTTCCGGCACCCTGGCGCTGGACCTGGTGGCCTACACCTTGCGCGGGCCGGGCGCCGGCCTGCTTCCTGTACGCGCCCGCGCCGCGAACGGCGGTGGTGGCGCGTGGCGCTGTGACAGCCAAACCGCAGGCGCCGGAGCCCCGACAAGCAAGGCGAACGGCGGCAAAACGCGCTGCCGTGCAACGCTCTCACGCCTTCAGCCAGGCGCAACGCTAGCGCTCGACATGACCATCGATGTGAGCGCGATCGCAGACGTTTCGCGCTGGCGCTTCAAAGCCTGCGCGATCAGCCCACAAACCCGGCCGCGCGCCGTCTGCGACACCTTCACCGGCCCGCAGGCACCGCTGCGTCAAGCTGGACGTCGCGGCGGCTGAAGCTCAGGTTGTAGGGCGCCGACTTTGCGGGTTGATGAGCGCCGCCAGGAAGGCTATAGCAGCGCTCGTTGAGCGACCCGGCAGGGCATGCCGTGGCTGCTCGTAACGCTTGCCAGCGCCCCTCGGTCTCACGCGACGTCTGCCCCGCAACGTGGCGCGCACCGATCAGGCCTGCGGCTCACAATCACGGTCCCCGGAAGCGAACCGCGACGGTCGGTATGCGAGCGCATACGCCCGTGCTGCGGCTTTCGAACGTTCTGGCGGGCCGCCAAGGAGTAGCGAAATGCCCAAGATGAAGACGAAAAGCGGCGCCAAAAAGCGCTTCAAGATCACGGCCACCGGCAGGGTCAAGGTGGCGCAGGCCGGCAAACGTCACGGCATGATCAAACGCACGAAAAAGTTCATCCGTGATGCGCGCGGCACGATGGTGCTGTGTGAGGCGGATGAGCGGATCGTCAAAAAGTACATGCCCTACCACCGCTGAGCAAACGCTTCGGGCCCGCCCATCACGGGACATCATGGGACAGTCGCGTCCCAAGCTCGCACCTGTGCTGCGGCCCGCGCCGCCCGAGCGTCAAAAAACCTGCGCCCTTTCTCACACCTGGAGATCTGACCCATGGCACGCGTTAAACGCGGCGTCACAGCCCACGCCAAACACAAGAAAGTTCTAAAGGCCGCCAAAGGCTATTACGGTCGCCGCAAGAACACGATCCGCACTGCCAAGGCGGCGGTGGATCGCGCGATGCAGTACGCTTACCGCGACCGCAAAGTGCGCAAGCGGAATTTCCGCGCGCTTTGGATCCAGCGGATCAACGCGGCTGCCCGCGAGAACGGCACCACCTACGGCCGCTTTATCGATGGGCTGAACAAGGCCGGCATTGAGGTTGACCGCAAGGTGCTCGCCGACCTCGCGGTTCACGACGCGGAAGGCTTCGCGGCGCTGTGCACACAGGCCAAAGACGCCGTCGCCAAAGCACAGGCGGCCAGCTAGCGCTGACCTCAGGCGCATGCCCCGGCGCCATAAGACGCGCGCCTGGCATCTCCATCAGATGATCGAACCAGCGCACGCCCGGCCGGAAGTCGTGGGCATGCGATGCGAAAGGTGGACGTGCCGCGGCACGCGCGACGCAGCAGCCGACCCTTCTAGCCGCCGCTCAACCTTCAAGCCGCTTCACCGAGGTGATCGCTATGGCTACAGCCACGACCACGCAGGACCTTGAGCAGCTCGAAGCCAAGCTGTTGGGCGAGGTGCTTGCCGCCGCCGACCCTCAGGCGCTTGACCAGGTGCGAGTGAGCGCGCTTGGCAAAAAGGGGCAGGTGTCGGCGCTGATGGCGCAGCTTGGCAGAATGCCCCCCGATGAGCGCAAGGCGTTCGGCCAGGCGGTCAATCAGGTCAAATCGCGGGTCAGCGACGCGCTGCAAGCCCGCAAAAGCGAGCTTGATCAGGCCGCCCTCGACCAGCGCCTGGCCACCGAGCGCATGGATATGACGTTGCCCGTGCGTCCTGGCCCGCAGCTCGATGGCCGTATCCACCCGCTGTCGCATGTGATCGATGAGGTCGCGGAGATCTTCGCTGACCTCGGGTTCAAGATCGCAGAAGGTCCCGACATCGAAACCGATGAGCTGAACTTTACCAAGCTCAACGTGCCGCCGGAGCACCCCGCCCGCCAGGACCAGGACACGTTCTACTTCAAGCCCAAGGCCGACGGCTCGCAAATGCTGCTGCGCACGCAGACAAGCCCCGTGCAAATCCGCACGATGATGAGCCAAAAGCCGCCGATACGCATCATCGCGCCGGGCCGCGTCTACCGCATGGATTACGACCAGACGCACACGCCCATGTTCCACCAGATCGAAGGTCTGGTGATCGATGAACATGCGCACATGGGGCATCTGAAATGGACGCTTGAAGCGTTCTGCAAGGCATTCTTCGAAGTGGACGATGTCCGCATGCGGTTTCGCGCTTCTTATTTTCCGTTCACCGAGCCCTCCGCCGAAGTCGACATCGGTGCCGAAGCCTTGGGTCGGCCGGGCGAATGGATGGAGATCCTCGGCTGCGGCATGGTGCACCCGCGGGTCATCGAGGGCTGCGGGCTCGATCCAAACACCTACCAGGGCTTCGCATGGGGCATGGGCCTCGATCGGATCACCATGCTGAAGTATGGCATCAGCGATCTGCGCCAGCTTTTCGCGGCTGACCTGCGCTGGCTCAAGCACTACGGCTTTTTGCCTTTCGAAGTGCCGACGTTGGCCGGTGGTCTTTCAGCTTGAGCCTCGCCTCTCGGCGCAACGGCCGTGGCTCGCCTGTGGCTCAACCGTCCTGGCTCGCCTGTCGGCTCAACCGTCCTGGTTTCAAGGTTCTGCGGTTGCCACCCCACGAGGCACCAGGCGCATGGAGTGAGATGACGTCATGCTCGCGAGCGGCGGCTATGCCCTTTCGGTCCTGATGGCCATCGCCATGAGCGTGGTCATGATCGCGACGGCGACGTTCATCTTCTTCTACCATCACCGCAAACACGAAGACTTCGAGCAGTGGATCGACTACGCCTTCTCCGTCGAGACGCTGAAGCAGACGCTGCTCTACTTCCGCTTCATCGCGATCGCCATGGTCGTGGTCCTGGCGCTGTTCGTCGTCAACCTGCTGTGGTTGCAGGCGGACGGCTTCCAGACCTTTGCCAGCGGGCGCCATGGCGTGATCGCGTCAACCTTCTTCGCGCTCGACCTGGTGTTGCGCGGCGCGTTCTTCGACGTGATGGAGCATTGGGAACTCTACCTGACACCGCTGCGGATGAACCGCGACCTGTTCTGGTTCGTGGTCTACTGCTTCATCTTCCGCATCTTCTTCGCGTTGGTGCTGCTGCGCATCCTCGTCTCTTTCGCGTGGCTGTGGCCCAAGATGAAGCGAGCCCGCCAGCGCAGCCATCACATCGACGAACCCACACCGTGACGCCGCAGGATCGATTGCTATGAAGTTCACCTTGTCCTGGTTGAAGGACCACCTCGCCACCGATGCTTCGCTGGAGGCGCTTGAGGCGACGCTGACGTCGATCGGGCTTGAGGTCGACGGCCTTGAGAACCCGGCCGATAAGCTCGCGGTCTTTACGATCGCCCGTGTCGTTGAAGCGCGTCAGCACCCCAATGCGGACCGGTTGCGGGTGTGTGACGTCGAGATCAAGCCGGGCCAACCGACGGTCGAGGTGGTGTGCGGCGCGCCGAACGCGGCCACCGGCATGATCGGCGTTTTCGCGCCGCTTGGCAGCTACATCCCCGGGACCGATCTGACGCTCGAAGAGCGCCCGGTACGCGGCGTGGTGTCGAACGGCATGTTGGTCTCGGAGCGTGAACTTGAACTCTCCGACGAGCATGACGGCATCATCGAACTGGATGGCGCACTGGCCGACCGGGTGGGCGAGCGCTTCATCGATGTGATGGGCATGAATGATCCGGTCTTCGAGATCGGTCTGACGCCCAACCGGCCCGATTGTACCGGCGTGCGTGGCATCGCCCGCGATCTGGCTGCAGCGGGCCTTGGCAAACTTAAGCCGCTGGCGACTCCCAAAGGTGTCGAAGGCGATCACGACTGCCCCATCGACATCGCGTTGCGCTTCACCCCGGAGACGGCGGATGCTTGCCCGATTTTCGCCGGGCGTCATGTCGGCGGGGTCACCAACGGCGCATCGCCGGCCTGGATGCAGAACCGGTTGCGGGCGATCGGCCTGCGCCCGATCAGCGCGCTCGTCGACATCACGAACTACATCTCGATGGACTTGGGCCGCCCGCTGCACGTTTACGACGCCGACAAGCTTGAAGGCACCGTGCACGCGCGCCTCGCCGAGGACGGCGAAACCTTCGATGGGTTGGACAACCGCGAGCACACCGCCGATGCGACGATGACGGTGATCGCGGATGGTTCAGGCGTGCTTGGCTTTGGTGGCATCCTCGGCGGCGCGACCACGGGCTGCACGCCGGAGACGACGAACGTGCTGATCGAGTGTGCGTATTTCGATCCCGTACGCACCGCCACCACCGGCCGCAAAGCCGGCGTCACATCCGATGCGCGCTACCGGTTTGAGCGCGGCGTCGATCCAGCCCTCGTGGTCCCCGGACTCGATATCGCAACGGCGATGGTCCTGAATCTGACCGGCGGGACGCCCTCGCGCGCCAGGATCGCTGGCGAACCACCGATCAAAAACCATTCGATGCTGTTCGCGCCGAGCCTTGTTGCGCGCCGCACCGCGCTCCACCTCAAGGACGCGCAGATCAAGTCGACGCTGAAGGCGCTCGGTTTCGGCGTCAGCGGCAAGGGCGATGCGCTTACCGTCGATGTGCCCAGTTGGCGGCCCGACATCGATGGCCAAGCCGATCTGGTTGAAGAGGTCGTACGCATCGCCGGGCTCGACAACGTGCCCTCGACGCCGTTGCCGCGCATGGCTGACGTTACCGCTGCCGTGCTGACGCCGCTGCAAAAGCGTACGCGCATGGCGCGGCGCTTGCTCGCCAGCCGCGGCCTTGTGGAGGCGATCACGTGGTCGTTCATCCACGCTGATCACGCGACGCGCTTTGGTGGCGGCGGCGCAGCGCTACAGCTCAAAAATCCGATGACCGTCGACATGGCCGTGATGCGGCCGGGACAACTGCCGGGCCTGCTGCAGGCGCTCTCACGCAACCGCAACCGCGGCTTTGCCGACGGCGCGCTGTTCGAAATCGGACAGGCCTACACCGGCGATCAACCCGATGAGCAGATGATGCTGGCGAGCGGTGTGCGCATGGGTTCAGCGCGCGGCGAAGGTGGCGGACGTCACTGGCGGGGCACGGGCCAGGCGGTCGACGCGATGGACGCGAAGGCCGATGCGATGGCCGTTCTCACGACGCTCGGGCTGGATGCGAACAAGCTGCCGATCGCCACGCCGGCGCCCGCCTGGTTCCACCCGGGGCGCTCAGGCGTCGTGCAGTTGGGCCCTAAGGTGCAGCTTGCGCACTTCGGCGAACTGCATCCGCAGGTCGTACGCGACTTCGATCTTGAAGGCCCGGTGGTCGCCTTTGAGATCATGCTGCACGCGATCCCCGCGCCCAAGCGCAAGCCCTACCCGCGCTCCGCCTACGAGGCTTCCGACCTTATGCCGGTACGTCGCGATTTCGCTTTCGTGGTCGATCAGGACGTGACGGCCGCCAGCGTGATCCGCGCCGCATCTGGCGCGGACAAAGCGCAGATCGTGGATGTGGTGGTGTTCGACCAGTTCGAGGGCGGCAACCTCGGCGAGGGGAAGAAGTCGCTCGCGATCGAGGTGGTCTTGCAGCCGAAGGCGAAGACGCTGACCGATGAGGAGATCGAAGCGGTGGCGGCGAAAGTCGTGGCCAATGTGGAGAAGACCACGGGTGGCAGCTTGCGCGGCTGATGCGACCGGCGGTTGGGCCAAAAGGCGTTGGCGTCCGTGTCTGTGTCCAGCGGGCGACGTAGGAGCGGCGCGCGAACCGGCCTTCCCTCGACCTAGATCATCGGGCGATTTATCGGGATCACCACAGGTGAGCCCGAAATCGCCCAAAGATGATCTAAACTTAAGGTGCAGAGCAACTTTGGGCGCAAAGAGAAGGCGTGAACGTTTAGGCCGGCGACTCGCACTTTGCGCCCGTTGCTCTAGAGACGGTTCGCTTCAGCTTGAAGCGGAACCGACATCCAAGTTCTTGTTTGCCGTTCATCTTATCGCCCCAGGTGATGCCACCTGAGGCGGATGAACTCTAGCGCAGCTACGTTTGATCGCTGCCGACCCGGGTCTCATCGCTCTGGTCATACGCGCGCATCGCACGCCCCGCCTCGAGAATGGCCGCGATCTCAGGCGTGAGCGGCGGGCTCTCATCGTGAAGGCCGCTTTCCCGCATCAGCGTGGCGACGGGCACAAACGCTTTCGCTTTACGATCGTAGAGCCCCCCGGTCATCAACAACGTTGCCGCGATCGCGCCCTTGCGGTTGCCAGCCGCAAACCTGAACCGGTGCTCCATCACGACAAGCGTGTCGTCCCAGTAGCGCACCTGCGATTCAAGCGTGAAGCGCTCAAACAGCTTCAGCTCGCGGCGAAAGCGCACCGCAGCCGCGCTCAGGACGGGCGCCCACCCGCGCTGCATTGCGGGTCGAAGCAGGCCCGCGCGCACCAGCAGATCCAGCCGGCCCAGATCGGCGATCGTCAGATACCGGCCGTTGTTGACGTGCAGGTTGGTGTCGAGATCGAACAGCCCGACGCGAAACGACAGCCGCGACACGTCCGTGGGTGCCGAGAAGCGCTTCCGCCACGGCACAGTGATCAAATACACCAGCAGACGTACCCAAAGGTTCATAGGTCCGGGTCCGGCGGCCCGTCGTTGCATGAGCGCCCGCCGCCTGCTCGGCTCGTTGCCGGCATCGCGCCCGCCGCCGCGCATCGGAAACGCGAGCGCGAAGTCCTCACACCGTACAGTCTGACAGGTCGTCTTGGAATGGGGCCACCTTTGACAAGCGCGTCGCGGTCTTAGGCTTGGGCGCGACATCCTCAAGGGGCTCGCCAGAAGGTTCGCCAGCATTTTCATATGAGGGGCCGGATGGGGCCACAGACAAAGAGCGCGCGGCCTTTGCCACCTGCTCACGCTCCTGCGGCGTCAAGCGCTGGAAATCGAGCTGTCGCACCAAGGTTGCCGTTGCGCCAAAAGGGTCCTGCGTCAGCGCTTCGAAGTGAGCGGCTGCGCGCTTGATCGCGGCGGGCTCGTCCGCAGTGCGATCGCGTTGTTGTGCGATCAGCCGCTCCTCGATGTCGGCCACCATCAGCGCGAACGCCCACAACGCTTCTCGCCGTGCCAGAGCGTCCGGACCTGCACCCGCCTGCGCCACGAACGGGGACTGCGCGCTATCGGCCAACCCGCCGACGGGGCCAGCAGTCGCACCAAGCTTCGTCATGCCCAGCAGTTCGCCCGCATCGACCTCGAGCAGTGTGCACATCTGGGCGATCAACGTGAGGTCGGGCTCAACCTCCGCGCGCTCGTAACGCGTGTAACGATTCTCATCGATTCCCAGGTCGGCGGCCATGGAACGTGCGGTTTTGTAGCCTCGCGCACGGCGAAGACTTCGT
Organism: Pseudomonadota bacterium; assembly: GCA_038522635.1. Taxonomy (GTDB): domain Bacteria; phylum Pseudomonadota; class Alphaproteobacteria; order Rhizobiales; family Hyphomicrobiaceae; genus JBCBJZ01. The sequence goes on from JBCBJZ010000005.1 coordinate 37,422, forward strand.
AACCTCTCGGCAAAACGAGCTCTAATTTCAGGCAATTTTGGTTTCGGCATGGGACCACCCGGCGATCTACGGCGATAAAAATCGTAACAAACGTTAGATTCTCCATGTCCGGTTGCCATGCCGCCCGGCCCGACAAAACTAACCGACAGTTGCTCGCCGAAGGGACACCACTCAGAATTGTATTCAATTGGGGGACATCACTGTCCACCGCACAGCGTGGCCTCATGTTCACCCGTCCTGCGCGGGGCAAACGCGCCAAGCGTCGACTCCGTAGGCTGATTGTCTCATTTTTCGCGCGATCTGTTTTTCCCGGTGGAAAACCCGGCGCGGCGTGCATATGAGCACCGTTCAACGCGGAGGACTCAAGTCCCACCAGCGATGGCGCTTCCTGCGGATCAGGGTTAACCGCGCCTTAAGACCCGAACCGTAGTCTCAGAGATGTGACCTGCCGTTCACGGATGCAGGCACCCTTTGTTGCATTTGCGTTGTAAGGGCTCTGACGCCGGCCATGGGATTGTTCAGTTCAAAGCCGGCCGCGCCGGAAAAGCCGAAGGCGCCGCCCGAACCTGCCCCACCGCCCAAGCGCAAGCCGTTCATCGGCTGGAAGCTCAAACTGCTGATCGTCCTGCCGCTTTACGCCGCCTGCTTCCTGGGCATCGGGCTCGCGATCGCCATCGTTCATTACACGATCGTCTTCCCCAACCCGCTCGCGCTGCGTGCCAAAGAGCGTGCGCCCGTGGTCCGTATTCTGGATGCGCGCGGCGACCTGCTGGTGGAGCGCGGGACCGCACACGACTTCATGCCACTCGACCTGCTGCCGCGCCACGTTATCGATGCCGTGGTGGCCACAGAAGACCGGCGCTTCCACAGCCACTTCGGTGTTGATCCGGTCGGGTTGACGCGCGCGGCATTCGCCAATTTGCGGGCTGGGCGCTACGTGCAGGGCGGCTCCACGATCACGCAGCAGTTGGCGAAGAACCTTTTCTTGAGTTCGCGGCGCACCCTCGCGCGCAAGCTGGAAGAACTGGTGATCGCGTTCTGGCTGGAGGTGAGGCTCAACAAGTCCGACATCCTCGAACTCTATTTAAACCGCGTTTATTTTGGCGGCGGGGCCTACGGCATCGAAGCGGCAGCGCAACGCTACTTCGGCAAATCTGCGCGCGCGTTGCGGGTGTCCGAAGCGGCGATGATTGCCGGGCTCTTGAAGGCGCCCTCACGCTATTCGCCGACGAACTCCAAACGTCGTGCGCGCTCGCGGGCCCGCAGCGTGCTGCGAAAAATGCGCGCCGCCGGCGTCTTGCAGGCCGCAGCCTACGACCGCGCACTGGCAGACCAGCTGAACTTCGCCCGCCTGCGCACCGGCCGCAAGATCACGGGCTACGAATACGCGGTCGACTACATCTTGGAGCGGCTGCCTTCGGTGGTCGGCACTGACAAGGGTACGCTCATCGTCGAAACCACCATCGATCGAGGCTTGCAGGCGCGCGCCCAACGCATCGTTTCACGCACGCTCGCGCGGGAGGGCCATGGGCGGCGGGCTTCGCAGGCCGCGATGGTGGTGATGGCGCCGTCGGGTGCCCTGCGTGTGTTGGTGGGCGGGCGCGACCACCGCGTGAGCCAGTTCAACCGGGCCACAAAGGCGAAGCGCCAGCCGGGCTCGGCCTTTAAGCCGTTCGTCTATCTGGCAGGGCTCGAGCGTGGCCTAACCGCCAACAGCACCTCTTACGACATGCCGCTCACCATCGGGCGCTGGTCGCCGCGCAACTTCGCGCGCGGTTACCGCGGGGCCGTCACGCTTCGCGAAGGCTTGCGTGCGTCCATCAACACGGTGGCGGTGCGTTTGCAGCAGGACGTCGGCGCACCGGCCGTCATCGAAGTGGCGCGCCGGCTGGGCATCCGCTCCAAGCTGCGGCGCGGGCCCTCGCTGGCGCTTGGCACATCGGAAGTCAGCTTGATGAACCTGACGGCCGCCTACGCCTCCTTCGCCAACGGCGGTTACCGCACGCAGCCCTACGTCATCCGGCGCATCAAGATGAGCACGGGCCGCGTGCTTTACGCGCGCCGGGCAACGCCGCGCAACCGCATCATCGCGGCCATGCATGTCGGCGCCATGAACGACATGCTGAATGCGGCGATGGTGGCCGGGACCGGACGGCGCGCCGCGCTTCCTCGCCATCCGGCAGCCGGCAAGACCGGCACGTCGCAGGGGTTTCGCGATGCCTGGTTTGTCGGCTACACGGGCCGCTACGTGGCGAGCGTTTGGATCGGCAATGACAAGGGCCGCCCCATGCGCGATGTGACAGGCGGCGGGCTGCCTGCGCGCATATGGCGGGCCTTGATGATCGACGCGCACAAGGGGCGGACACCGCGTGCGCTGCCGGGTACGGACGTCGATGTGGCGCCCCGTCGGCGGGCACCGGTAAGGCGGCCTGTGCGCTCACGCCCGCGCCCCAAGCCCCAGCTGATCGCCGAGCCATGGCATCGCACGGCACCGCCGCGGCAGGGAAGCGCGGTCGCGGGCACCCGGCCTAGTGCCAAGCCGCGCCGATCCGAGCGCGCAGCCCAGCGCGCATCGCGGCCGCCCGTCATGCCCAAAGAGCGGATCGATGATGCGTTCTTCACCCGCGCGCTTGGCCAACCCCAGCGCCCTGCGAAGCCGCCCCTCCACCGCGCGCGCAACGCGCCTCAGCGCCCAGCGCCGCTGCTGCCCTGGCAACGCCGAGGCGCGCCGATCGAAACGGCGACCGTGCCTGAAACGCGGGCGACGCGGTTGCCGGTGCCAGCGACACCGCGCCAACCCTGGTATGACCCTGAAGCGATACGCCGCCAGCTCGGTCTACCCATGCGTCGCCATCGCACCGACCCTTCGCGAGGTCGCCGGCCCAACGAGCCGCGCTCCCGCCCGCCAGGCATCATGGCCATCGGCGCCCCGCGCTGACGCGTGGGGAGACGGCAGAGAGGTCGCGTGACGTGGTCATTTTGCCGTCGCTCTACGCCTTGGGAGACACCGTGCGGGATCCGGGGATTGTCGTCAGACGGATTGATGACCCGGAGGCCGTGCACCCCATCGCACGCCGTTGGCGGCAGCCCTCAACGGTACAGGACGACTGCCTCCAGCTTGCCGAGCCTCTTGTGTCTGTGAAGACGGAAATTCGAGCAGCGCGCTCAGATCGATTTCAGGTATAGGCTGGCCTGTGGCAGCAAGCGCTTGAAACAGAGAGAGGGTGCGGGGTGATAACGTTTACGCCCCTTAATCTGTTGCTGAAGCCGGACGCTCATTGTCTGTAACCGGCCTTCAACCAGTTAGATCGATCTACCGTCCCAAGCGCTTATCTTTCTCATGTGTTTTTATTTTCGGGGCTCGACGCTTGATGATTAGAACGATTAAGCCTTCCCGTTTTATCCCGCAATGAGGCCCAAAGCGCCTAACAGGGTCACCGGGACGAACAGCCAGCCCTGCGGCATTTGACGGTAGGTGATCTCGGCAACGCAGAGGGGTATGCCAAGCCCAAGGGTGGCGATCAGTCCACTCAAGAGCGTTGCTGCCTGCGCAAGAGCGACAAAGGTGCTGTCAACGCCGGCGATCGCAAAACCGGCGGCCAAAAACGCGAGCATGATCGTGGCGATATGCCAACAAAAATACTGCACATAACGCACCGTCTCGTCCAACTCCGCTGCCGCGAGCAACGGGCGCGCGATATCACGACCGCCAAGAAAGAGATGCACGAAGGTAATCAAAAGGCTTAAAGCGGCAGCAATAGCAAAGTATACATTCCCCGGATTACGCCTCCCGTCATCGCCGACCGATATCTAGCGTCACTTCCTATGGAAACCGTCGCGCGATTGACGCGAAAACCGTGAGAAGCGTCAACCCGACATGAGGACACGTTTCTTTTTGCCGCAACAGGCGTCCGCAGGTTATGTGCCTGTTACCTCTTTCATCCTTCGTATGCCGTGGGCGGGCAGCGACTGCCCCTCCCCAACCTGCAGGAGCGATCAGCCATGCCCGCCTCGCCCGATACGATCTTCGATGTGGCCAACACGCTGGCGCTTTGCGGCTGGCTGGCGCTGCTCATCTCACCCTGGCTGCCACGTGTGGCGGACGCGGTAGCGGCCCTCGCGATCCCGCTGCTGCTGTCGCTCGCCTACGCGGTTCTGATCGGGCTGACGATCGGGGGCTCCGGTTTCAGCTTCAGCGATTTTGGGTCGCTCGATGGCGTCATGAAGCTGTTCAGTGTGCGCGAAGGCGTGCTGATCGGATGGCTGCACTACCTCGCCTTCGACCTCTTCATCGGGGCGTGGGAGGTGCGCACCGCGCGCCGCGAGGGCATCGCGTTCCTGGCTGTTGTGCCGTGCCTGGCGCTCACGTTCCTGATGGGGCCGCTCGGGCTGATCGCGTTCTTTGCGGTGCGCGCGCTCGCCGCCCGCCGCGTTCTGATCGCCGCCTAGATCGACTAAGAAGAGCTTCGCGTGTTGGTCTAAGTCACTGCAGGACACTCGCGATTAAGCGCCGTAGCGATGCAGGTCCAGCCCCTCATGGCACAGCCAGTGTTTCGCCTCTTCGAGGCGCGGCATCGTCAGTTCCACCAACTGCCAAAAGCGCGGGCCGTGGTTCATCTCTTCCAGATGCGCGACCTCATGGGCGGCGACATAGTCCAGCACCAGCGGCGGCGCCAGGATCAAGCGCCAGGAGAACGACAGCGCGCCGCTTGACGAGCAGGAGCCCCAGCGCGTGGTTTGGTCGCGCACTGTGATGCGCTTGGGACGAACGCCCAGGTTGCGCGCGTGCCAAGTGACGCGCTCATCAAGGTCGAGCTTCGCCTGTGAGACGAGCCAGTCGCGTAGCCGGCGTGGACGGTGCTCGCTTTGCCCGTAAACCTCAAGCAGCGGCAGTGCGCCCTCATTTGCCGGCGCCACCGCGCGCACCACACCGTGACCGCTGGCACGGCGGCAGGTGCCGGTGAAATGCACCTGATGTAAGTCGCCGCGCAGCGGAAAGACCGCGCCATCATCGAACGGGATTGGGGCTGGCAAGCCCGCCAAACGCTCGCGCACCCAATCGAGATGATCTTCAAGAAAGGCGGTCGCCTCTTCGCGCCGGCAACGCGGCGGCATCGTCACGATGACCGCGCGGCGCGTCCGGCTGATGCGCAGCGAAAGCCGCCGGGCGGCGGGATGGCGGCGCACCTCGACCGGTGCCGCAAGGCCCCGCACCTGCACCTCATCGCTGCCCGTCCACTGTGCCAGGACGGGCTTCATACGCAGTTCTTTGGCTCTTACCTGTGCCATCGGTCCCCTCATCGAAACATCGTCGCCGTCATCCCCTGGTGTGACGGCCGGTGCCCGGTGCGACGGCGCGCGCTTGTGAGCGCTGCGGATGTCGGCCGGACGGCGTTGCATCACGGTGACCGCTGCCCTCATGCAGGGCACGCGCGGTTCAGGTTGCAACAACCATCGTTGTTAACGCCTGCAACCCGTAACAATTGAGGCAAGGCGCGCGCCAACACCGCGCAGGGCCTTTCCCTAAGGTAAGGTTGCCGCAGCGCTGGTGAGTCGTGCAACGGCGAATTCGCTTATGCTTCTAACGCTTACAATGACGCGGCCCGCCCGCCGCAAATCTGTGGACGATGCGCGTGCGTGGCCCCTGCGTGCCCCCGCCTGCCCCCTGTGCGTTTCGGGACATAAACAGCGGCACGCGCTACGGTTAGCGCGCTCGTTTGCGGCGCGCTGATGCCTGTGGCGCCGCCGCCGTGACAGACCGCACCGGTGCAGGCTTACGCTTGGCGGGCGACGTGCCAGCAACGACGCTTAAAGCGAACGTCTCTTTCTTTGTTGCCCTATCCTCACAGCTGCGCCGATCGTAGCGGCGCATGAACCGCATCAAGCGCAAGGCGATGTCCTGTCGGAACCTTCGGCCGTTGAAGAGGCCGTAGTGTCCGACGCCCGGACAGGTGTAGTGGTGCTTGTGCTCATCATCGAGCCCGGTGGCGAGCGTCAGGGCGGCGCGGCACTGGCCAAGCCCGGTGATATCGTCCTTCTCGCCCTCAACCGTCATCAGCGGCACACGATGGATGGCGCCGGGATCGACGCGTTCGCCCGCGTGATCCAGAGCACCGCGTGCCAGCGCATGATCGATGAAAACGCGCTCAACCGTTTCGAGAAAGAACTCGGCCGTCAGGTCCATCACCGCGAGATACTCATCGTAGAATGTGCGATGCTTTGCAGCGCTGTCGCCATCGCCTTTGACGAGATGCATGAAGAGGTCCTTGTGGGCGGTGAGATGCCGGTCAAGGTTCATCGTCATGAAGCCGCTCAACTGCAGAAAGCCGGGGTAGACCCGTCGCCCTGCGCCCCGCGCCGGCCATGGCACTTGCGCGATCACGTTGCGCTGAAACCAGCCGATGCCGCGCTGTTCGGCGAGCGTGTTGACAACCGTCGGTGACACCCGGGTGTCGACCGGCCCGCCCATCATCGCCAGCGTGGTCGGGACGTTAGGATCGCCCGCTCTTTCCATCAGCGACACCGCGGCCAGCACGGGCACGCTTGGCTGGCAGACCGCGACCACATGCACATCGCCGCCGAACGCATGCAGCATGTCACGCACGTATGCGATATAGGCGTCGAGCCCGAACGCGCCGGCGTGGGCTGGCACGTCAGATGCGTTCTTCCAGTCGGTGATGAACACCTCGTGGTGCGGCAGCAGCGTTTCCACGGTGCCACGCAGCAAGGTTGCGTAATGGCCGGACATCGGCGCGACCAGCAGCACACGCGGCTGCGGCGGCCCACCTTTTCGTGCACGCTCGAAGTGGATCAGATCGCAGAACGGACGGTGCCAGACGACGCGTTCGGTGACGGCCACGCGCTCGCCCTCGATCAGGGTCTCGGCGAGGCCAAACGTCGGCTTCTCGTAGCGGCGCGTGGAGCGTTCGAAGACCTCGCAGGCCGCAGCTGTCCTGCGACCGAGTGCGGTATGCGCAAGCGGGTTGAACGGGTTATTCATCGCCAACCGATAGCTATCGGCGACGATCCGCGCCGGCCTGATTGCGGCCTGCTGGGCTTCGTACCACTGGTACAACATCGACGTTCTCCCCCTGGTCGTCTGCCGCCTGCGCTTGAGGCCCTTCGGCCGTGTGATGGCGAGGGGCGGCACGCGGAACGGGGAAGCGCGGCGGTCTGTGGACTGCTTGTGGAGAAGTTTACCTGATTCGCGCGGGCAAGGGCGCGTCGCGGGCGAAAGATGGCCGTAGAGTCAGACGCTTACGCTGCACCCCTTGAAAGAACGCCGTCCCTGGTCCTCGCAGACGCCGCGGCGCTCACGTTCAAAGCAATGCGGCTAAACGCTCCGCCAATTTGGCCGGCGCGACATGGTGCGAGAAGTGCGCCACGTAGCGACCATCGGGCGCCATCAAGTACATGAAACCGGAGTGATCGACCGTGTAATCTTCGGGGTGCTCAGGGTTCGGCGTGATGTTGTAGTAGACCCGGTAGGTGCGGGCCATGGCGGCGACCTGCGCCTTCGAGCCGGTGAGACCATCGAGGCTCGGGTGGAAGGATGATACGTAGTCCTTCATCGCGTCCGGCGTATCGCGCTGCGGGTCCACGGAGACGAACACGGGTTTCACGTCTTTCGCCTTGGGGCCGAGCTTCTCAAGCGCTGCGGTGATCACTTGCAGGCCGGCGGGACAGATATCGGGGCAATGCGTGAAGCCGAAATAGACCAGAAGGTGCTTGCCCTCGTAGGTCTTGTGCGTGACGGGCTTACCGTCATGGCGCACGAGTTCGAATGGCCCGCCGATCAACGCACGCCCCTGTTGGGTCGCGAAACCCTTGAGGTAGGCGTGACCGCCTGGCAGCAAGGCAAACGCGGCGAGGCTGCCCAGGGCGAAGGCTGCCGTCATGGTGATGACCAGGCCGATGCGCATCGTTGGAGGCTCCTTGCGTGGTGAAACTGGCACGTGACGCCTCGGGTGCCTTGGGGTGATGCCCCTTACGGCGCCTTGAAGGCTCAGGTGATGTCGAGGCGATGTCGCGAACGCTTCCCAGCATGAACCGCGACGGCTCCCTCGACGGTTCCAACTGAGCCGCTTAAGCTCGCACCAAGCAGTGGTGGTAGGCCCACGGGCTTCAACCCCGCCTTAGACGCTCAGGTCCGGCTTGCCCCTTGGTCACGCTGCCGCAGGCGTCAAACGTTAAGCCCGCGCAGCCCCAACATACCGTGCGCAAACCGCCCCCGTGCATGCGAAAGGCCACGATGTTCAGCGACCGCCCCCTCAACGAGGACCCCGTCAGCCGGATGCGTCTGCAAACCAGCGTGCGCCTGCGCTGGATTGCCGTGCTCGGGCAATTCATCGCGGTTGCGTTCGTGTTCTTCGGCCTGGGCTTCGACTTGCCGCTCGGGCTTTGCCTGGCGCTGATCGCCTCATCGGCCTGGCTGAACCTCTACCTCTCGCTCCGCTTCCCGCCGCGCCATCGTGTCGCCGTCCCGCTCGCGATCGCGCTGCAAGGGTTCGACGTGATCCAGCTCGCCGCGCTGCTTTTCCTGACCGGCGGCATCAACAACCCGTTCGCGCTGCTGATCGTCGCGCCGGTTGTGGTATCGGCCGCCTCGCTGCCACCGCGTGCGACGTTGTGGCTTGCCGGGCTGGCGCTGCTTTCCGTCCTGCTGTTGACGCTGGTGCGCATGCCGCTGCCGTGGTCGCAGCCTGGCGAGTTCGAGCTGCCTGAACTTTACCGTTGGGGGGTGGCCGCTTCGATCTTTTGCGCGGTGCTGTTCATGTCGCTGTACGCGTGGCGGCTTTCGAAAGAGGCGCGGCAGATGGCCGCCGCCCTCACCGCGACCGAGCACGTGTTGGCGCGCGAACAAAAGTTGCATGCGCTTGACGGCTTGGCCGCCGCGGCCGCGCACGAATTGGGCACGCCACTTGGCACCATCGTGGTCGTCGCCAAAGAGCTCCAGCGCGAAATCGACAAGCGCGATGCCATTGCCGATGATCTCGCTTTGCTGCACAGCCAGGCCCAACGCTGCAAGGAGATCCTGCAAACGCTCACCAAAAGCCCGAAAGAGACCGACCCCATGCACGCGACGTTGTCGGTGTCGCAGATGATCCAAGAGGCTGTCTCGCCGTATCAGAAGTTCGACAAAACGATCGCGATCAACGCCCGCCCCGCTGAAGCTGCAGCCGGGACGGCGCTTGCCGAGCCCAAAGGTCTGCGTCGGCCCGGGGTCATCTTCGGCCTCGGTAATCTAGTTGAGAACGCCACCGATTTCGCGCGCAGCCGGGTTGCGATCCGCGCCCAGTGGAATGAGAACGAGGTAACGGTTGTCATCGCCGACGATGGGCCCGGGTTTGCCAATGAAATCATGGAGAGTTTGGGCGAGCCCTACATCACCACACGTAGCGCGCACGCGAAGGCCAAGCACCGGAACGACAACGGCACAATCAAACTGGGCGGGGGCAAACCGGGCGGGGGCAAACCGGGCGGGGGCAAAGCAGGCGGCGGCAAAGCAGGCGGGGCGCCAACGGGTGCGGGCAAAGCCGGCGGAGGCTTGGGGCTCGGCTTCTTTATCGCCAAAACGCTGCTGGAGCGCTCCGGCGCTGAGATCACGCTATCGAACGCGCCGCCTCCGCAGACCGGAGCCATCGTGCGCGTCTCCTGGTCGCGGCCGGCCTTCCAAGGCGACCTCGTCGATACGCTTACGCCCGATGCGTTCAGCATGGCGCTGCCGAGCACCTTGCTGGGCGTTGGCCGCTAGCGCCATCATCCCCATATCCAAGTTAATGAACGGCGGGGTAGAGAAACGACCAAAACAAGCCCCCCCCGCTGACGCCACCACATGGCAACGAATGACGCTTTATAGCGCTTAACCACCCGATAGCGCTTAACCACCCGGAGACAGGCAGCCGTGACTGACGACGATCTTTCCTTCAAGCCCGATGAGCTTCCCGAAGACCCCTCGCTCGTGTTGGTCGACGACGACAAGCCGTTCCTTGTGCGTTTGGCGCGCGCGATGGAGTCGCGCGGGTTCGATGTGCGCGCGGCTCATACGGTCTCCGAAGGGCTAGACTTCATCCGCCAGAAACCGCCGAGTTTCGCGGTGGTCGACATGCGGCTTGAGGACGGCAACGGCCTGGATGTGATCGCTGAACTGGCGAAACTGCGGCCCAGCTCGCGCGCGATCGTGCTGACGGGCTACGGCAACATCGCCACCGCGGTGAGCGCGGTGAAGCTGGGCGCGGTCGACTACCTGGCAAAGCCCGCCGACGCTGATGAGGTGACCGATGCGCTGCTCGCCCCGCCAGACGAAAAGGCACCGCCGCCGGAAAATCCGATGTCGGCCGACCGCGTGCGGTGGGAGCACATCCAACGTGTCTACGAGCTTTGCAATCGCAACGTGTCGGAGACCGCCCGGCGCTTGAACATGCACCGGCGCACCCTCCAACGCATCCTGGCCAAGCGCGCGCCCAAGTGAGGTCAAGCGAGCTCTGCCGCACCGCGGCGCTCGTTGTGCGCATGGCGGATCATTGCCAGCTCACAGTTTTTGTGGCTGCGAACACCCCGGGTAACACCGCGATCATCCCACGGTCTTTGTGGCCGCCAACGCCACGCCCCCGCTGTCATCCTACCCCTTGTGGGTAGGATCCATCCCTCAACCAGCGCGGTCTGTCGGGACGCGCTGCTGGCGGTACGAGCGACCTGCAATCACCACCGTTCGGACTCGTTGATGGTTGGATCCTCGTCACATGGGCCCTTGTGGCGAGGATGATGGTTTTGGTGGTCGCTAACACCCTCGCTTTAGCGCTTGTGGCAGCCCGGTCGCGCGAGGGTTACCGCCGCGCTTGAGCCTGCGTGCGGATCAGGGCCACGCCACACGCGACGATCACCACCGCGCCGACCCAGGTGGTGAGCAGCGGCACATCGTCGAACACCAGGTAGCCGATCACGCTCGACCAGATGATCTGGAAATAAACCATCGGCGCCACGATGGCGGTGGGTGCGTAAGCGAACGCCGTGATCAACAGGAGATGCCCCAGGGTCCCGCATATGCCGACAAAGCCGATCATGCCCAGATGCGGCCACGTCGGCGCTTCCCAGTGCCACGGCAGCGAGACCGATAAAGTCACCATCGCGAACAGACCGACGTAGAAGAGCTGCGCGATCGCGTTGTCGGTTTGCCCGCCGGCGCGGGTCAGCACGAAGTAAACCGCGTTGAACACGGCAAACCCGAGCGGGTAAATCAGGTGCCAGCCTGCATCCGGCGCACCGGGCCGCAGCGCGATCAGTACGCCCGCGAACGCAAGGCTGATCAGCACCCACTGCAAGACGCTCGCGCGCTCCTTCAAAACGAAAGCGGCGAGCACCGTTGCCAAGAACGGCGTCAAAAACCCGATCACGTAGGTTTGGGTCAGCGGCAGATGGCTGATTGACAAGGTCACGCAGATTGACACGCCGGCGATCATGACGCCGCGCGCCACCTGCAGCAGCGGGCGTTTGGTGCGAAACATGGCCGTGCCGCCGAGCAGCGGGGCCAGCAGCAGCATCAAGGCGACTTGCGTCGCGGTGCGGCTCCACGAAAGGAAGAACGCGCTGTAGGTCTCAACCAGGATCTTGTTGACGGTGTCGAGGATGGTGAACGCAAGCACCGACGCGATCATGGCGAGGCTGCCCCACAGCACCGCGCGCGGAGTCGGCGTGTTGGACGAGCGGGCAGCGGAAGCTTTGTCCGTCCCGTCGCGATCAGGTGGGCTGTTCAGGCCGCCAGCGGTGTTTGGGCCGGTGGTTGGTTGGCCAGCCGTTTCTTTAAATGGGCTCGTCAAGCAGGTCTGACCATTTCTTTAGGAGGCCATCGCGCGCAAGCAAGCCTCGTTCGGCAGCGAGGGGATGGGCCGCGGGGCATAGGCGTCAGGGCGGCAGGTGGGCCGCAGGTTAACCTGTGTCTCGGTAGGGCAGGCGCTGAGTTAAGCGGCGCGTTGTGTGATGCCCCGTTGCTTCGGCGTGAACAACCACAACACGAGACCGATCAGCAGCCCCACCACGATGCGCGTCACCAACACGTAGCCCATGAACACGATCTGTCGGTCATCCACCAGCGCCCGCAGCATGATTTCGTATTGCGCTGACCAGGTGGTGGTCGCAATCCATTCGCGTAGATCCCCGGCCAGGCGGAAAAACATAAGTGTGGTGTTGGGGATGGTGATGTAGCTGGCCGCCATGGCGAGCGCGCCGAGGATCAGCGAGAAAAAGACGTTACCTATGCCAAGGAAATAACGCATGGTCAGAATGTTCACGGGCTTGGCCTTTCCAGATCTCTCGAGGGTCGTAAAGCGCGGCCCAGGGCCAGCGTGGTTGAGGGCATGGTTTAACTGGGCCACCGTGGCGAGGGCGCGTCAACTCAGGTTGCAGCGCGCACAACGTTTTCTGGTTGTCGTTGCAGGCGAGCGGCCACGCGGCCATAGCCCGCCCGCGGGGGTGCCAGCCGACCGGTTTGCCAGCCTTCCGGTGTGATAAGGGAACCGCCATGACCACGACACCGCCGGCTTCGCCCGACGCCATGATCACCCTGCGTCGCGACGACACCGCTTTCACCACGATCACCGAAGGCTTGCGGTTTCCCGAAGGCCCCGTGGCGCTCGCCGATGGCGCCGTGTTGTTGGTGGAGATCGAGGCCGCACGCCTCACCCGCGTTGCCCCGGATGGGACCAAGAGCGTGGTTGCGACGATGACAGGCGGCCCCAATGGGGCAGCGCTGGGGCCCGATGGCCACGCCTACGTCTGCAACAACGGTGGCTTCAAGTGGCACGAGGACGCCGACGGCCTACGCCCCATCTTGCAGGCCGAGGACTACAGCGGTGGCCGCATTGAGCGCGTCAACTTGGAAACGGGCGCGGTCGAAATGCTTTACACGGCGTGCGGTGAACGCCCCCTACGCGGCCCTAACGACATCGTGTTCGACACCGACGGCGGCTTTTATTTCACCGATC